>NZ_JBEXPK010000022.1:0-164383 GCF_040612015.1 Streptomyces sp. NPDC006476
GACCAGCGTCAGGTGGACTGGCAGTTCACCAACCACGACGCACGCATCAAACTGCGCCACCTCTACCCCAGAAATTAGCTGCGACAATCTACTAGTCACCCGGCGGGCGCCCCACGTGATCCCTTAATCACGTGGGGTGCGCCCGGCGGTCCGTGAGACCCTTGGTGTCAAGTGACCGCCGACCGAAAGCCACGTAGTGACCGCCACCGACCGCTCCATCGAACTCATCCACACCGCCGCCCAGGCGGCCGCCGACAAGCTCGCGCACGATGTCATCGCCTACGACGTCAGCGACGTCCTGTCGATCACGGACGCCTTCCTGCTGGCCTCCGCTCCCAACGACCGCCAGGTCAAGTCGATCGTCGACGAGATCGAGGAGCGGCTGCAGAAGGAACTCGGCGCCAAGCCGGTGCGCCGCGAGGGCGACCGCGAGGCCCGCTGGGTACTGCTCGACTACGTCGACATCGTCGTCCACGTCCAGCACAGCGAGGAGCGTGTCTTCTACGCCCTGGAGCGGCTGTGGAAGGACTGCCCCGAGCTGGAGCTGCCCGCCGACGCCAAGGCCACCCGCGGCAAGGGCGAGGAGCACGCCAAGCTGCAGGCTGCCGAGGAGGCAGCCGACCTCGGCGGTGAGTGGTGATGAGCGCCACCGGTGAGGTGTCCACCGGCCGCCCCGGGCGGGGCCGCCGCGTCATCCTGTGGCGGCACGGCCAGACCGCGTGGAACGTGGAGCGCCGCTTCCAGGGCACCACGGACGTGCCGCTGACCGAGTCCGGGCTGGCTCAGGCCCGCCGGGCCGCCCGGCTGCTGGTCTCCCTGGCGCCGGACGCGATCGTCGCCTCCGACCTCCAGCGCGCGGCCCACACGGCGGCCGAGCTCGCCGCGCTCACCGGCCTGGAGGTCACCCACGACGAGGGCCTGCGCGAGACCTACGCGGGCGTCTGGCAGGGGCTGACGCACAAGGAGATCATCGAGCGGTACGGCGAGCAGTACGCCGCGTGGAAGCGCGGTGAGCCGGTCCGCCGGGGCGGCGGCGAGCTGGAGACCGAGGTTGCCGACCGGGCGGCCCCCGTGGTGCTCCGGCACGCCGAGAAGCTCCCCGACGACGGCACGCTGGTCGTGGTCAGCCACGGCGGGACGATCCGCACCACCATCGGGCGCCTGCTCGGTCTGGAGGCCCACCACTGGGAGAGCCTCGGCGGTCTCTCCAACTGCAGCTGGTCGGTCCTGGGCGAGGGCGCCCGCGGCTGGCGGCTGCTCGAGCACAACGCCGGCACCCTGCCGGAACCGGTGCTCGGTGACGACGACTGAGCGGATTTCACTTTCCGGCAGGTCGCAGGCTAAAGTTCTTCTTGTTCGCCCCGCCGAGCGGGGAGAACGAGGGAACACGGGGCTATAGCTCAGTTGGTAGAGCGCCTGCATGGCATGCAGGAGGTCAGGAGTTCAATTCTCCTTAGCTCCACAAACTTCACACCGGGATCCCGCCTCCGTCAGGAGGCGGGATTTCTCGTTGGCCACACCCGCTCGCTGCGCTCCCGGAGCAGCGCCACCTTCGTCCGTGCCGCCTCGTCCTCGGGCGTGTAGACGACGATGCGGCACTCCGGCATCCCGTCGATCTGCAGCGACTGCGAGCCCATCCGCAGTTCGCCCACCGCCTCATGACGGAACGTCTTCACCCGCGGCCCCGGAGGTGTCACCTCGCCGCTCGCCCACAGCCGGGCGAAGTGGGGACTGGCCTCCGACAGTCCGCTGATGAACCCCTCCCAGGCCGGCTCGCCCACGTGGCGGCCGTACCAGGACCGCAGCGTCGCCACCATCAGCGGCAGCTCGCGGTCGCGGTACACCACCGGGCAGGCCTCCTCCGGCAGTGTGAACAGCGTCCACAGCACGTTCGGTACGCCGATCCGGAGCGTTTCCGGCACCAGGAACAGGGCGCGGTAGGCGGCGTTGGTGGCCAGGACGTCGTACCGCGAGCTGTAGACCACCGCCATGAGCGGGTCGAGGGCGTCGATGATGCTCTGCACCTCCGGCCCGACGGACTGCGTCAGCCGCTCCGGGTCCGGTTCGAAGGGCACCTCCGCCAGCCGGTACAGATGCTCCCGCTCCGGCGGGTCCAGCCGCAGTGTGCGCGCCACCGCGTCCAGGACCTGCGCGGAGGCGTTGATCGGGCGGCCCTGCTCCAGCCATGTGTACCAGGTCACGCCGACGCCGGAGAGCTGGGCGACCTCCTCGCGGCGCAGGCCCGGTGTGCGGCGTCTGAACCCCGGGGGCATGCCGACGTCCGCCGGAGTCACCCGGGCCCGCCTCGTGCGCAGGAAGGCGGCCAGCTCCGGCCGCTTGCGATGTGTCGTCGTCATCGTCACGTCCCCCGTCACGTCCCCGTCGTACACCCATCCTCAATGCCGGGCTTGTCCGCTGCCAGGTGCTGTCAGTACCAGCATCGGCGGGCTCTCGGCACCCGTACCGAGTCGTCGTCAGGCTCGACGGCATGACGACGACCACGCCCGGGACGGGGCCGGGTTCCGTCCCGGCTCCACGCCCCGCATCCAGTAAAGCCCCCGCCACTGACAACCGGTCCCGGCAACTGCTCGCGCTGGTGCTCGCGGCCCAGTTCATGGCCCTGCTCGACGTGTTCATCGTGAACGTCGCGGCTCCCACCATCGGCACCGAACTCCACGCCTCCGGCTCCGACTTGCAGCTGGTCGTCGCCGGATACGCCATCACGTACTCGGTGCTGCTGATCACCGGCGCCCGCCTCGGCGACCGGCTGGGACACGGCCGGGTCCATCTCGCCGGGCTCGCCCTGTTCACCGTCGCCTCGCTGGCCTGCGGACTGGCCCGGGGGTCGACCGAACTCATCGTGTTCCGGCTGGTGCAGGGCGCCGGATCGGCCGTGATGATCCCGCAGGTGCTCAGCCTGATCCAGCGCACCTTCACCGGCGAGGCCCGGGCCCGGGCGCTCGGCGCGTACTCAGCCGTCATCGCCGTCGGCGCCGCCGCCGGGCAGGTCGTCGGCGGACTCCTGGTCAGCGCCGACCTGTTCGGCACGAGCTGGCGGCCGGTGTTCCTGGTGAACGTGCCCGTGGGCCTCGTCCTGCTGGCCGTCGGCAGCCGGGTCCTGCCGGCCAGGGACTCGGCCGCACCGGAGCGGGCGCGCGGCCTGGACCTGCCCGGTCTGCTGCTGCTCGGCGCGGCCGTGTCGCTGTTCACGGTGCCGCTGGTGCTCGGCCAGGAGCAGGACTGGCCGCTGTGGTCCTGGCTGTCCCTGGCCTGCGCGGCGGTCCTCTTCGCGCTGTTCAGCCGTTACGAGTCCGGGCTGGCCCGGCGCGGCGGCGCCCCGCTCATCGCACCACGGGTGCTGCGGCAGCCCGGCATGGGCCTGGCGGTGTTCCGCATCCTGGCGGTCATGGCCGTCAACGGCGGTTTCCTGTTCGTGCTCACCCTGCACGTCCAGGGCGGCCTCGGATACAGCGCCCTGCGCGCGGGCCTCGGCTTCGCGCCGACGGCGGTCGTCTTCGGCGTCGTGGGACTGACCTGGCGCTCCTGGCCCGCGTCCTGGCAGCGGCTGCTGACGCCGGCCGGTTTCGTGGTGACCGCCCTGTCCGTGATCGGCGTGGGGCTGCTGCTGAAGGGCGGCGACGACGGCGGGGCCGCACTGTACGTGGCGTACGCCGGTGTCGGCGTGGGCATCGCGCTCGGCTTCAGCCCGACCCTGACCCGGGCGCTGGCCACCGTCCGGCCGGAGGACGCGGCGGACGCCAGCGGCCTGCTCGCCACGGTCGCACAGCTGGGACAGCTGACCGGAGTCGCCGCGTTCGGCACACTGTTCTTGAACCGGCTTGAGTCACTTGGGGCCCCGGGGGCGTATACCTCTGCGGAGGCGCTTCTGGCGTGCATGTTCGCGCTGGCCGGTACGGCCGCGGTGGGTGCCGTGTCCGGACTGGTACTGAGGCGTCGCTGACCGTATCGGTCCGGCCGTGGCAGAATCAAACGGCCGGAAGGGGGCGCGGCCCGACGGGAGGGAGCAGTGATGCCTGCGAGCATCCTCGAGGAGGACGGCCACCTCCTCGAAGCGGCGTCGACACGGGACACGGTCACCCGCCTGAGCTGCCCTTCCTGTGGTTCCGCCCACGTCGCGCAGGTTCTCGGCGACAACGGCGGGATCTCCTACGTGTGCACGGCCTGCGGCCACAGCTGGAGCTGAACGATGGGTGCACACAGGCGGAAGTGCGACTGGTGCGGCAGTGGTACGCCCATCGTCCGCGACATGGAACCGGTCAATCCCGACTACCAGTACTGGTGCGAGGAATGCGCGCGGGCGCTGATCATAAAGGGCGACCCGATCGAGACCTACCGCGAGCTGGAGGGCGAGCCGATCTACGGCCGTCTTCTGGAGGAACACTGCACGCTCAAGCGGTTCTACTCGTTCGTGACAGCCTGACCCCGTCCCGCGCGCGGGCCTCGGGCAAACGATTTGGTGTTCCACCCGGTCGACCGTGTAATGTTGGCGTCGCCGCCGGGGAAACCGGGCGGAACACACCGCAAGGGGCTATAGCTCAGTTGGTAGAGCGCCTGCATGGCATGCAGGAGGTCAGGAGTTCAATTCTCCTTAGCTCCACAGCAGATCCCGCCGGATCATCACGATCCGGCGGGATCTTTTCTGCGTTCAGGGGGAGTTGACTTCCGGGAGTCGGCGCAAACGGAAGGGCCGCCCGGTCGGGCGGCCCTTCGACGTGCGCGTGCGGCTCAGCGGCCCAGGGCGCGCCGTCCGCGGCCCTGGGAGAGGACCGGCAGGTTGCGGGCGGGGGCGCGGGGCGTCTCCTCCTCGATGCGCAGGGCGAGCGCAGGGCAGCGGCGCACCGCGCGGACCGCCTTGGCCTCCGCGTAGCGCGGCACCTGCGCCTGGGCGACGGTCGGGAAGCCGTCGGCGCCCAGCTCGAAGACCTCCGGGAGGATGTCCGCGCACAGCCCGTGGCCCCGGCACAGCGTCCAGTCGACGTAGATCTTCTGGCGGCTGGCCCCGTTGTCCGCAGGGGCCTCCGCGCCGCCCGGGATGCCTGTAGGCATCTTGCCACCCTCGAAGAGCGGCAGAACGCCCTCCACGGGCCGTCCGCAGCCGTTTCCGAGGACATGGGCGGCCAGGTCGTCGGTGAATGCCTTGATGGTCGACTCCAGGAACATCGCGGAGCCGTCCGGGTGCGAGCACGCACCGCGCCGCTTGACGTTCTTGGCGACCTGCTTGAGGGCCTCCAGGGCGGCCGGACCGCCGCCGTTGATGATGTCCTCCATGCCGCGCGCGGCGGCCGGCAGACCGAGGTAGCAGGGACCGCACTGGCCCGCGCTCTCCTCGGCCAGCCACTGCGCCACCCGCAGCGACTCGCCGAGCGGGCAGGTCTCCTGACTGATCGGCAGGATCGCGCCGGCGCCCAGCGCACCGCCCACCGCGTCCAGGGAGTTGCGGGAGATGACCGCCTCGTTGACGGTCGCCGCGTCGATCCACTTGCCGTGGTAGCCGCCGGTCAGCACGCCCTGCGGGACCGGCGGGGCGCCGGCCAGCTGCAGCACGTAGCGCAGCGGCACGCCCGTGGGGACCTCGATCACCATGGGGCGGGCGACCGCGCCGGAGACGGTGAGCATGACGGTGCCCGGCTCGTCGTACAGGCCGGTGTTGCCGTAGCGCTCGGGGCCGATGCGGGCGGCGATGGCCAGCTGGGCGAAGGTCTCGGCGTTCGACAGCAGCGTGGGCGCACCGCCGACGCCGTTCTGCGAGGCGCTGACCTTGCGGCCGGGCGGGATCGCCGGGCCGCCGTCGATCGACCGGATCAGCGACGCGGCCGCACCGGTCACCATGCGGACCGGGTTGCGCTGGACGAACGCCTTGAGGGCCGAGCGGCGGCTGTTGCTCAGGCCGCGTTCGGCGAGGGCGGCCTCCATGGAGCGCTGGGTGGACTCCCGGGTGACGCCGATCACGAGCGTGCGGGCGCCCAGGGCCTCGGCGCACAGCAGCGCGCCGTCCAGGATGAGGTGCGGGGCACGGTTGATGAGCACCGTGTCCTTGCGGCAGGCCGGCTCGTCCTCGCTGCCGTTGACGACCACGACGGGCCGCACCCCGCGCTTGATCGCCACTTCGGCGACCGAGCGCAGCTTCTTATGGAAGGGGAAGCCCGCGCCGCCGCGGCCCTTCAGGCTGATGTTCTCGGCGAGCTTGGCGAGTGCCTCGCCGCCGAGGGGGTCGAGCGGCCCATGCACCTTGAGGTGCATGGGCAGATCAAGTCTTTCGACAAGGTCGAAGCCCGACGTGAGCTGCGGAAGACCGACCACGCGGACTTCTGGAACGTCGGGCAGGGCCTCGTTCACCTATAGCCTCCGGAAGGCGTGTTCCAAGGTTCGCCCGAACCCGATGCGTCGAACGACTCACCGGGGGGTTGATTGGCGGGACCGCTGTTGTACGTGTCGTTCGGGTTGTACGTCCCGTAGAGGTTGTTTGTCTCACCGGTGTCGTACACATCACTGCTTTGGTACGCGGTGGTGCCCGAATTGCCATAGGTAGGGATGTTGTATCCGGTGTCCTGCATCGGGTCGTACGCCGACGGTGGCGCCTCGCCGACCGGAGGCGGAGTGGGGACCGGCCAGGTGCCCGAGGTGCTGCCGCCGGTGTCCACGCGCGGGATGCCCCCCGTGCCCTGCATGTCCGGCAGGTCCATGCGGGCCGTCTGGTCGGCTCCGTAGGGCTGCTGGGTGCGCTGCTGGGGCGTGACGGCGCGGTAGGCGGCCGCGAAGCCACCGGTGGAGTCCGGGGGCATCGTGCGCGAAAAGCCGGTGTCGTAGAACCCGTTGGTGGCGGGTGGGGTCATCGTCTCCGTGGGGGCCTGCCGCGGTGCGCGCATCTCGTAGCCCGGCAGTGCGGACGAGGCCTTGGCCACGCGCGCGCGGCTGGACTCGAGATCGTCGCGGGCGGCCGTCGGCTCGTTGCCGAGCATCATGGCGAGCCGGTCGGCGACCCTGCGCTTGAACGGGCGCGGGGCCGCGCGCAGGGCGAGGGCCGCCATGATCCCGACCAGGCACAGCTCGTACGAGATCATGAAGAAGGGCTTCGCGGGGCGGCCCGCGAACAGGCCGTGGATCACCGCGAAGCACAGGGCGGGGTAGGCCAGCATGTGCATCGCGCGCCAGCGGGCCGCGACCGGCGCCGGGGAGGCGAACTGGTTGCGCAGGGCGCCGGTGACGCCTACGAAGATCATCAGGTAGGCGGCCATAGAGCCCATGCCGATCAGGGCGGCGCTGTCCGGGTTCGCGTCCCCGCTGCCGGAGAACACCAGACCGAACGGGATCAGAGTCGCGATCCAGCTGGCGTGGTCGAGCGCGATCTTTTCCCCGATGTGGACGATCAGGAACGCGATGGATGCGACGGCGGTCACCCGGTGGATGCCCTGCGCCACGATCCGCTGGCGGATGTTGAGGATGAGCCGGTCCTGGGCCACCAGGCCCCAGATGCACGAGCAGGTGAGCAGGACGAGCGACAGCACGCCCGCACCGAAGTTCAAAAACTGCTGCAGCCAGTCGCCGCCGGCCAGCACGACTATGGGTATGAGCAGCAGGACGACAGCCGTCGCCACCCCATAGGCCGACCGGCCGGGCTTGGGGAGCGAGCTGTTACTACGACGAGGGTTCATGGGGGCAACTCCGAGCAGTTTCGGGAAAGCGGTCCCGCTGCCGAACTCTAAGTGGCGCCATACCGATCGGTACGAGGTTTGAGTTATTGCGCTGTTACCTAAGGACAACGCAGTCGTTGTGATGTCCGGATGTCGGGTGTTACGCGAAGTAACTTTGACCGTGATTCAGTTGTGGCACCGGGCGTGCGCCCGGTGCCAAGGACCCATACGGAAGCGCGTCGCATCGTGCTCAAGCGCTGCGGTACCCTAACGCCATGCGTGCCGTACGCCTTCTGCTTAGCGGGCCGCGCTGATCAGTCCCGACCACCGGGCGGACCGGATGGTTCGGAATCGGCGCGGCGTCCCCTCCTGTGCGAGGGGATTTTTCGTTTCCGGCAACGAGCAGCCGCTGGCAGAGACGACCGATGGAGCTTGAGGATCATGAGCGAGACGAACCCCGCTGCCACCGCCGAGGTGGTCGCGCCGCACCGCTACACGGCCGCGATGGCGGCCGAGATCGAGGCACGCTGGCAGGACTTCTGGGACGCCGAGGGCACGTACGCGGCGCCGAACCCCAAGGGTGACCTGGCCGGCGACCCGGAGGTCGTCGCCCGCCCCAAGAAGTACATCATGGACATGTTCCCGTACCCCTCCGGTGCGGGCCTGCACGTCGGCCACCCCCTGGGCTACATCGCCACCGACGTCTTCGCGCGCTTCCAGCGCATGACGGGCCACAACGTCCTGCACACCCTGGGCTTCGACGCCTTCGGCCTGCCCGCCGAGCAGTACGCGGTGCAGACCGGCACGCACCCGCGTGTCTCCACCGAGGCCAACATCGAGAACATGAAGGTCCAGCTGCGCCGGCTGGGCCTGGGCCACGACAAGCGCCGGTCGTTCGCCACGATCGACCCGGAGTACTACAAGTGGACCCAGTGGATCTTCCTGCAGATCTTCAACTCCTGGTACGACGACGAGGCGGACCGGGCCCGTCCGATCTCCGAGCTGATCGCCCAGTTCGAGACCGGTGAGCGCGTCGTACCGGGCCACACGCGCGCGTGGCACGAGCTGAGCGCCACGGAGCGCGCCGACGTCCTGGGCGGGTTCCGGCTGGCCTACGCCTCCGACGCGCCGGTCAACTGGTGTCCGGGCCTGGGCACCGTGCTGGCCAACGAGGAGGTCACCGCCGACGGCCGCTCCGAGCGCGGCAACTTCCCCGTCTTCAAGGCCAAGCTGCGCCAGTGGAACATGCGCATCACCGCCTACGCCGACCGGCTGCTGCGGGACCTGGAGGCGCTGGACTGGCCCGAGGCGATCAAGCTGCAGCAGCGCAACTGGATCGGCCGCTCCGAGGGCGCCCGCGTCGACTTCCCGATCGACGGCGAGCGCATCACGGTCTTCACCACCCGCCCGGACACCCTGTTCGGCGCGTCCTACATGGTGCTGGCGCCTGAGCACCCGCTGGTCGAGAAGTTCACCCCGGCCGCCTGGCCGGAGGGCACCCACGAGGTGTGGACCGGCGGTCACGCCACGCCCGCCGAGGCCGTCGCCGCCTACCGCGCGCAGGCCGCCTCCAAGTCCGACGTGGAGCGGCAGGCCGAGGCCAAGGACAAGACCGGTGTCTTCATCGGCGCCTACGCGACCAATCCGGTCAACGGCCGGCAGGTCCCGGTGTTCATCGCCGACTACGTGCTGATGGGCTACGGCACCGGCGCGATCATGGCCGTCCCGGCGGGCGACCAGCGCGACTTCGAGTTCGCGCGCGCCTTCGAACTGCCGATCGTCTGCATCGTCGAGCCGACCGACGGCCGCGGCACCGACACCTCCACGTGGGAGGACGCCTTCGCGTCGTACGAGGCGAAGATCATCAACTCCTCGAACGACGACATCTCCCTGGACGGCCTGCCGGTCGCCGAGGCCAAGGCGCGCATCACCGAGTGGCTGGAGCGCAAGGGCATCGGCGAGGGAACGGTCAACTTCCGGCTGCGCGACTGGCTGTTCAGCCGCCAGCGCTACTGGGGCGAGCCCTTCCCGATCGTCTACGACGAGGACGGCGTCGCGCACGCCCTGCCCGAGTCGATGCTGCCGCTGGAGCTGCCCGAGGTCGAGGACTACAGCCCCCGCACCTTCGACCCGGACGACGCCGACACCCAGCCCGAGACCCCGCTGTCGCGGAACGAGGAGTGGGTCGACGTCACCCTGGACCTGGGCGACGGTCCGAAGAAGTACCGCCGTGAGACCAACACCATGCCCAACTGGGCCGGCTCCTGCTGGTACGAACTGCGCTACCTGGACCCGCACAACGCCGAGCAGCTGGTCGACCCGGAGATCGAGCGGTACTGGATGGGCCCGCGCGCGGGCATGCCGCACGGCGGCGTCGACCTGTACGTCGGCGGCGCCGAGCACGCGGTGCTGCACCTGCTGTACGCCCGCTTCTGGTCCAAGGTGCTGTACGACCTGGGGCACGTCTCCTCCGCGGAGCCGTTCCACAAGCTGTTCAACCAGGGCATGATCCAGGCCTACGTCTACCGCGACAGCCGGGGCATCGCCGTGCCGGCCGCCGAGGTGGAGGAGCGCGACGGCGCCTACTACTTCCAGGGCGAGAAGGTCTCCCGGCTGCTGGGCAAGATGGGCAAGTCCCTGAAGAACGCGGTCACTCCGGACGAGATCGCCGCCGAGTACGGGGCCGACACCCTGCGCCTGTACGAGATGGCGATGGGTCCGCTGGACGTCTCGCGGCCGTGGGACACGCGCGCGGTGGTCGGCCAGTTCCGGCTGCTGCAGCGGCTGTGGCGCAACATCGTCGACGAGGCGAGCGGTGAGGTCACCGTCTCCGACGCCGAGCCCGACGAGGACACGCTGCGGGCCCTGCACAAGGCGATCGACGGAGTCCGCCAGGACCTGGAGGGCCTGCGCTTCAACACCGCCATCGCCAAGGTCACGGAGCTGAACAACCACCTGACCAAGGCGGGCGGAACCGTGCCGCGCTCGGTCGCCGAGCCGCTGGTCCTGCTGATCGCGCCGCTGGCCCCGCACATCGCCGAGGAACTGTGGCGCAAGCTGGGCCACACCGACTCGGTCGTCCACCAGGACTTCCCGGTCGCCGACCCGCGGTACGTGGTCGACGAGGCCGTGACCTGCGTCGTGCAGATCCGGGGCAAGGTCAAGGCCCGCCTGGAGGTGCCGCCGTCCATCTCCGCGGAGGAGCTGGAGAAGGTGGCGCTGGCCGACGAGAAGGTCGTCGCGGCACTGGAGGGCGCCGGGATCCGCAAGGTCATCGTGCGTGAGCCGAAGCTGGTGAACATCGTTCCCGCGTAACCGTCGGGCAGGTGGGGCGGGCGACACGTCCGCCGTCTCCGGGTAGTCCCCTAAGGGCAGGATCCGGGTCTTCCACGGGCAGGTTCGGGGTTCTTCTGGAACTCCGGACCTGCCCGTCTCGTTTACCGTGGAAGAGCCGCGCGACATGTCGCGACAGCCCGGAGGAGGAGCACAGTGGAAGCAGTGATCGCAGTGTTCGCCCTGCTCTTCGTCCTCTTCCTGGTGCTCGGCGCGTACGCCACCGTCAAGGTGATCGGCGCCGCCAAGCGCGGCGTGGACCGCACCATCGACCAGGCCCGGCGCACGGTCGAGGACCACACCCTGCGCGCCAAGAGCTTCGTGCAACAGGGGCCGGCGGCCGAGGTCGCCGCGCTGCGCCTGAAGCTGCGCACCTCGATGCGCGCCACCCAGGACGCGCTGCACGCGGGCGCCCGGGACGACCAGTCCCTGAAGGAGTCCCTTGACCTCTTCCGGCGACTGAGCGTGCACGGGCACGAACTGGACGGCGAGCTCAAGCGCCTCGAGGGCGAGCCCGACCGGGCGACCCTCGCCCAGCGGCTGCCAGACCTGCGCGCCCGCACCGAGCGCATCACCCAGTCCGCCGACTCCCTGCGCTGGGCGGCCCGGGACCGGGCCCACCGGTTCGCCGCGGACGACCTGGACACGCTGAGCGCCCAGATCGACGTGGAGGCGGGCGCCCTGCGGCACTGGACGAAGGAGGAGCCGTCCGCCGCCCCGCCGCCGTGGCCGGACGCACCGGCCGCCGACAACGCGAGGGCGCAGCAGACCTGGCCGGAGACACCGCGCCGAGCCGAGGAGCCGAAGCGGGCCGCCATCACCCCGCCGGGACAGCGCCCGAGCTACCCCTGGCAGAAGAAACCCCGTCCCGAGAGCACTACTTGATCCGGTCAAGGGCAGACCAGGTGACAGGGGTCGGGCTGCCGTACGGGCACTACGCCAGGTAACCTCCAGCTCATGTCCCGCCATGTCGCGATCGTCACCGATTCAACGGCCTACCTGCCGCCGCGGACGATGGAGCGCCACGGCATCACAGCGGTCCCCCTGACCGTGGTCGTCGGTGGCCAGGCGCTGGACGAGGGCACCGAGATCTCGACCCGTTCGCTGGCCCAGGCACTGCAGAAGCGGCGCCCCGTCACCACCTCGCGGCCCAGCCCCCAGCTCTTCGCCGAGACCTACCGCAAGGTCGCCGAGACCGGCGCCACCGGAATCGTCTCCCTGCACCTCTCCGCCGAACTGTCGGGCACCTACGACGCGGCGGTCCTCGCGGCGCGTGAGGCGCCGGTGCCGGTGCGGGTGGTGGACACCGGGACGGTCGCGATGGCGCTCGGCTTCTGCGCGCTCGCCGCCGCGGAGGCGGCCGAGGCGGGCGGCACGGTGGACGAGGCCGTCACGGCCGCGGAGAAGCGGTCCGCGGGCACCTCCGCCTACTTCTACGTCGACACCCTCGACTATCTGCGCCGGGGCGGTCGGATCGGCGCGGCACAGGCGCTGCTGGGTTCGGCGCTGGCCGTGAAACCGCTGCTCCAACTGGACGGCGGGAGAATCGAACTCCTCGAGAAGGTCCGGACCGCGTCCAGGGCGATCGCCCGGCTGGAGGAGATCGCGGTCGACCGGGCCGGCAGCGCGCCGGTCGACATCGCCGTCCACCATCTCGCCGCCCCCGACCGGGCCTCGGCGCTGGCGGACCGGCTGCGGGCGAGGGTGCCCGGGCTGGCGGACCTGCATGTGAGCGAGGTTGGGGCGGTGATCGGGGCGCACACCGGGCCCGGACTGCTGGGGGTCGTGGTCTCGCCGCGGTGACGGTGACGTTGATCGGTTCACCCGTGCGGGTGGCGGAGTTGTCCACAACCGGTGGGTAATCCCCAGGAATTGAGCAAGATCATCGCGGTGGTGGCGGGGCGGGTGATCCTCGCCGCATGGCACTTCGATCACGTTCACGCACAGCGACCGTCTCCAGCGGCCCCGGACGCGGCCCCGCCACGGACGGCCGGATTCGCCATCGCCGCGCACCGGCAGGAAGCCGGGGGCGGGCCCGGCATCGGCATGAGTCGGCGGAGGAGCTCCGTCGGCGGGCGGAGGTGCTGTTTCCCGAACGGCCGGAGGGATGGCGGGGGTTGGGGCCACCGGGGCCGCCGGGACCGCCCGAGGAGGACGGGGGTGACTTGCCTCAGGAGGGGCGGGACTGCCCTCAAGGGGAGGGGCGGGGCTTTCCACCGGCGGGAGATGTGGCCGAACAGACCGAGGTCCGGCGGCCGGTGGAGACCTGGCGGGCGCGCGTCGGACCCGCGCTGCGGGAGCGGATGCCGGTGTGGTTGCAGACGCGGTGCGGGCTGGAGCGGCGGAGCGTGGTCGCGCTCGGGGTGCTGCTCGTGGTCGCCGCCGTGTTCGCCGTGCAGCACTTCTGGAGCGGGCGGCCGCAGTCCGTGCGGGCACCGGAGGTGGTGCCGGCGGCGGTGCCGCTCGGTGAAGGGAAGGGCGGGGAGGGGGAGTTCGGGCAGGGGAGGCTCGGCGGCTGGAAGACTGACGGAGAGTCGGGTGCGGGTGGCTCCGGCGGTGTGACGCGGGCCGGAGGTATGGCTGGGGCCACCGCCGGCGCCGAGATCGTCGTCGATGTCAGTGGCAAGGTCCGCAGGCCCGGGATCCAACGGCTGCCGGCCGGTTCACGGGTCGTCGACGCCCTGCGCGCGGCCGGTGGCGTGCGGCCCGGCACGAACACGGACGGACTCAACCGGGCCCGTTTCCTCGTCGACGGCGAGCAGGTGGTCGTGGGCGGGCCGGCCGCTCCGGCGCGCGGTCCGGCGGGTGTTGCCGGTGCGGCCGGCGGTGGTCCGGCAGGGGCGGCCTCAGGGGCGCCCGTCGCCCTCAACACGGCGACCGTGGACCAGCTCGACACCCTGCCGGGCGTGGGCCCTGTCCTGGCCCAGCACATCATCGACTACCGCACACAGCACGGCGGCTTCCGCTCGGTGGACGAGCTGCGCGAGGTGAACGGCATCGGCGACCGCCGCTTCGCCGACCTGCGGAATCTGGTGCGGCCATGAGCCGCGACCCCGTTCGGCCCGGGAACGGTACGGATCACCGCGCCGACAACCGGGCCGACAACCGGGCCGACAACCGGGCCGACGCCCGCGCCGCCGTCCACGCCGCCTCCGGAACCCGCCTGGGAGCGGCCCACCCCCGGCAGGAGGGACCGACGGACCTGCGCCTCGTCCCACCCGCGCTCGCGACCTGGGCGACGGCGGCGCTGACACTGGACGCCCCGCCAGGGTGGGGCACGGGCATCGCAGTGCTCTGTCTTGGCGCTGCGGGTCTGCTGCTGTTGGCGGGGAGACGGGTGGTGGCGGGCGGCCGTACTGGGAGAGGTGCATGGCCGCGGACCTCTCTCGCCGCCCTGCTGCTGTGCGTCACCGCGGCCGCCGTGTCCGCCGGGTTGCACGGTGTCGATGTGCGCCGTGGGCCCGTGCCGGAGTTGGCGCGGCGGTACGCCACCGTGACGGCCGAGGTCGAGGTGACCCACGACCCGCGGGTCACCCGGCCCAGGGTGAGAGGGGACCACGCAGCCCCGGCCTCCGTGCTGGTCGAGGGAGAGGTGCGCCGGGTCGAGGAGGCGGACGGAACGGTCGTGGCGACGCGGGCGCCCGTGCTAGTGATCGTGAACGTCGCGTCGCGAGAGGCGAAAGCCGACAGGGCGGACGCCGCCGGGTCGGCAGCCGGCAGGTCGGCAGCCAGTAGGGCGGAAGCCGGCAGGGCACCCTCCGTCGAGGGCCCGCCCCGGTCGCCCTGGCTCGAGTTGCTGCCCTCCACGCGGGTGCGGGTCGTGGCGCGGGTCGTGCCCGCGCTGGTCGGTGGGGACCGGGTCGCCGGGGTGTTGCGGGTCCGGGACAAGGGCGTGCCGGAGGTGGTGGGGGGACCGTCGGCGGCACAGCGGTTCGCCGGGCGGTTGCGGGGCGGGCTGCGGGAGGCGACCGACGGATTGCCGGAGGACGCCCGGGCCCTGCTGCCGGGGCTGGTCGTCGGCGACACCTCGCGGATCGGCCCGGAGCTGGACGAGGCCTTCGAGGAGACGGACCTCGCGCACACCCTCGCGGTGTCCGGAAGCAACCTCACGATCATCCTGGCCCTGCTCATCGGACCACCCGGCATGGCCCAGTTGGTGGAGCGCCGAGGGCTCGCGCCCAGGCTCGGCATTCCGCTGCGCGCGACCGCGGTGCTCGGCGGCGCGCTCACCCTCGGGTTCGTCGTCGTGTGCCGCCCGGACCCGAGCGTGCTGCGCGCCGCCGCCTGCGGAGCCGTCGTCCTGCTGGCCCTGGCGACCGGGCGCCGCAGATCGCTGATCCCGGCGCTGGCGACGGCCGTCCTGCTGCTGGTGCTCTACGACCCCTGGCTGTCGCGGAGTTACGGCTTCCTGCTCTCCGTGCTGGCCACCGGCGCGCTGCTCATCCTCGCCCCGCGCTGGAGCGAGGCGCTGCGACGGCACCGGGTTCCGCCGAGGCTGGCCGAGGGGCTGGCCGCGGCGGCCGCGGCGCAGGCCCTGTGCGCGCCGGTCGTCGCCGTGCTGTCGGCGCGGGTGAGCCTGGTGGCGGTGCCCTGCAACCTGCTCGTCGAGGTCGCCGTCGCCCCGGCGACCGTGCTGGGCTTCGCCGCACTGGCGACGGCGCCGGTGGCGATGCCCGTGGCCGAGGCGCTGGCGTGGTGCGGGAGTTGGCCCGCCGGGTGGATCGCGGGTGTCGCCCGCGCCGGGGCGGCTTTGCCCGGCGGGGGAGTGGACTGGCCCGGCAGCTGGGGCGGGGCGCTGCTGCTGGCCCTGGTCACGGTGGTCGTCGTACTGGTCGGGCGGCGGCTGCTGCGGCACCCGTGGCTGTGCGTGGCGTGCGGGCTTCTGCTGCTGCTCGTCGTCGTGCAGCCACCGCCGCTGACCCGGGTGATCACGGGGTGGCCGCCGCCGGGATGGCGGTTCGCGATGTGCGATGTGGGCCAGGGCGATGCGACGGTGCTCGCGGCGGGGGACGGCGCTGGTGTGGTCGTGGACGCCGGGCCCGACCCCAAGCTGGTCGACCACTGTCTGCGCACGCTCGGGATCACCCGCGTCCCGCTCGTCGTGCTCACCCACTTCTTCTCCTGGTAGTTGTGGCGACTCTCATCGAGAGACAGCCGGACCGGAGCATCGGAGTCGGGAGCGCGTCGACAGCTGTACGCCCCCTCCTAGGAGGGGGCGTACAGCTTCCTGTGCTTGTGATGTTCTCTCAGATACGCCTATCACTAACGCGCTTGATGCCCTGGTACAGCTTTTTCCTGGAGATGAGAAATATGAGGAACAGGCCCCCTGCGGCGGCAATCTTTCCTGGATCCAAGGGTTTCCGGGTCCTGGTCTCTGTGACCGCCCCTTCGTGTTGATCCTCCGTGCCAGCAACCTGTCGTGGAACAAGGAGTTTTGAGGCTCCGGTTTCTGCCTCTGCCCTTTCCTGCGGATCTTCAGCAAGATGAACGGTGTTTGCGCCGTCCTTTCGGAGCCTGTTAATGATCGATACCGCGACAAGGAACGTCAACTCGATCAGTGTGGCGTCAACGTGATAGAGGCCGACGAGTGTGAGCCCGGCGACCTCGAAACATGCAAGTGTAATTACGGTGACCTTGTTCCAGCCTCCAAGGATGTCGGACAGGGTCCGAGCAAGGTCCCCGAGTCCTGCGGCGACCAGGATGACGAGGATCAGGTGCTGATGCAGTGCGATCAGCACCAAGCTGGATGCGAGGAGCGATACGATCACCGCGCCGGTCCAGGGGTTACCGTCCGGCAACGGTCCGTGTTTTTCCTTGCGTGTTCCTTCCTGAGCCGCGCTAGACTCAGTTTCCATCGAACCTCCAGTAGGTCCGTGGGGGCGGTGGCGACCGACCTTTTCTCGAGAGAGATCGCCAGCGCCCCCGGTTTTTTATGTTGTGGAGTAAGGCTGCCACGCACACCTCGTGCTGCGAAAGTGTCTCCCGTGGCCATGGTCACGTGCGGGAAGTTGTTGCCCCAAACCCACAAAGCTCCCGAAACCCTTGCGGTGCTTGGGTCCACTGCGGTGCGGTCTCGGCAAGGTCTGATGGTGATCCGCGAATTTCGTACCTTCATCCAAGGTCTATTCGCGAGTGAATTACCGTTCCTCTTCGTGTCCTGACTGCGACGGCTGGTGATCACCGATCTCGGCGATGAGGCGGGGAAGGTTGACGCCGTAGGTTCCCCATCCTCGTTACCTATGTCGGTTGGGCGTTCTGTCACCGGGAGAGGTAGTGGATCTGTTCTTCGTTCGCCGTGCCTATCTCCGGGAGCGGGCTGAGCTGTTCCCGGAGGTGGGCGAGGAGGCGTTACGACGGCTGGACTTCCGTGCACTCCCGGAGCGTCTGCCGGTCATCGTGGACGAGCAGATGCGGCCGGTCGAGCCAGCGTGCAGTTGGTTTCGTCACCTGGCCTACCTGGGGCGCGATCCGGAGGACACGCTGCGGCACTACGCCTACATCGTGCTGCGGCTGATGGAGTTCCTGGCGGAGCGGGGCCGGGACCTGGCCACGGCAGTGGAGTCCGACCTGGTGGCTTACCGGCGGTCGCGCACGGAGTTGCAGGACGAGCCGGTGGGCGGGACGGTCTGGGACCGCGAGGCTTCGGTGATCAACACGCTGCTGGACTGGATGGTCAGGCAGCACCTGCGCCGGGCGTCGCCTCTGCGGGCGGCCGGCTCCTCGAACCCGCTGTCCACCGGGATGAGCCGGGACATGGACATCCGGCACCTGACGCTGGGGCAGTACCTGTTCTTCCGGGACGTCGGACTGGGCGGGCAGAACCTGGACGGCGGGGTGGACCGGGCCTTCCGCGGCCAGGCGCCGAACCGGAGCCGGGCGGCGGCCGACCTGGCCCTGACGTCGGGGATGCGGCCACAGGAGTGGTCGACGGTGCTGCTGCCGGAACTCGCGGTCGGGCGGCGGCGCCCCGGTGAGGGGGCGGAGTTCGACCTCCAGGCATGCGCGAAATACCAGAAGCACCGCCTCGCCTACGTCCCGCCAGACACGCTGACCTCGGTGGACCGCTTCGTGCTGATCGAGCGGCCGGAGATGGCGGAGGCGATGGCCCGCACGCTGGAGCGGCGCCACCGGGACCTGTTTGTGGTCGCCGAGATCGACTACGCACGGCGTCGGCTGCGGGGACGCTGGCAGGGCCGGGACCGGGCGTTCGCCTGGCCGGCGATGCCGCCGAAGCTGAGGCGGGTCACGGTCCACGAGGGACCGGCCGGGCTGGAGCCGTTGGCGGTGTTCATCGGTCACGGCAGCCTGATGCTCACCTCGTCGTCCTGGGACCGGGTCCGCTACCAGGCATGGGACCGGATGACGGCGGTCCGTGAGGACGAGCGGGCCCCTCAACTCCCTACGAAGCGCTGGCGCTTCCACGACCTAAGGCACACGTTCGCCCTTCGGCTGTTGGACTTCCTGATGCGGCGGGCGGCCGAGCGCGAGCGGACCGCGGACCGGGCGGGCACGGCGACGCTCGCCGAGCACATCGCCTTCAACCCGCTGCTGATCGTCAGCCGGAGGCTCGGTCATTCGAGCCCGGCCGTGACCTACGAGTACCTGCGCTACCTGGAGGACCCGATGTCCTACGTCGACGCGGCGTTCGCCCAGTGGGTGGCCGGGGATGAGGACACCTACGCGGACATCGCCCTGCGGGCCATGAAGGTCGAGGAGGCCGGTCATGCCGCGGCGCGGTGAACGGCGCCGGGACTTCCGGCACGACGACCCCGATCCGGGGCCGGTGAGGATCGGCGTCCGGCAGGTGGTCACGCCGGACGCCACGGGCAAGAAGCGGGTCCTGCGGTTCGACCCGTCGCAGTTCGCCTGCCGGACGCTCGCGGAGGAACTCGCAGACGAGTGGGTCGAATACATCGAGGTGACCGCCCGCAGGACCGGCACGGCCAGCAACCACCGCCAGGTCCTGCGGCTGTTCTGCGAGTACGTCGACGCCCATCTGCCGGACCGGGCGGCGAAGGCGTCCCTGGCCAGGGAGGACCCGGATCTGGCCGCGGTGCTGCTGGCCTGGGAACAGTCGCTGCCCGCCAAGTGGCCGCGCAGGTCGACACGTCCCGGGGCCTTCGCGGCGAACCTGCGCATTCTGATCAACCGGCGTCAGCAGCATCCCGACCGGGTCCTCGCCGCCAGGCTGGGACGAGTGGCCGCCCAGCACCACGGCTTGGCCTGGGGCACCACCCAGGAGCTGGATGAGTTCTCCCGCAAGGACAAGGCCGCGCTGGTCAGGGCGGCCTGGGACGACGTCGCCCGGCTCCGCAGGCGGCTGCGGGACGGCTGGGAGATGGCCGCCGTCGGCGGACACCCGGCCGAACACGGCTGGTCGAGGATGCCGGATCTGCTCTGGGCCCTGGCCCACCGGACCGTGTCGCCCCTGGAGATGGCCCAGAAGATTCCCTTCCCCCTGACGCCGGAGCTGGCGGCGCTCATCCCGGACAACATCCGGACCGAGGGCACGAGCTCCGGAATGCGCGGCCACGTCCTGCTCCGCGGTCTGCTGAACCAGCTCTATCCCAACGAGCGGGACCTGCACGCCTTCCGGGTCCTCCTGGTCGCCGCGACCGGGCACGCACCGGAGGAGGTGACCGGCCTGACGGAGGACTCGGTGGAGTTCACCGAGAACGGCATCCGGCTGACCATGACCAAGAACCGGGCCCGCAGGATTCACCGCCGGGCCTTCACCCGCATGGACAAGGTGAACGCGGTTGAGCACGTTCGCGAGTACGCGGACCGGCCCCGCCTGGAAGTCTCAGCGATCGTCCGGCAGCTGATGGAGACGACCGCACCCTTGCGCGAGCTCTGCGACGCCCGTCCGGCGCCGTTGTTCTTGCAGGGAACGCTGCCGCCCAACTGGCAGTTCACCGTCAGCCGGGGACGGCTGCGGCTGTTCGGGCGGTGGGTGGAGGAGATGGGGCTCGATCTGGAGGGCCGGGCCGACATCCGGCGGCTGAGGAAGTCTGTGAAGGTGGAGAAGGCCGTCGCCTTCGGCGGCCGGATCACCGACATCGCGGACGATCACCACGAGGAGACGTTCCGCGGCCACTACGCGCAGGGCACAACTCTGCGGATGATCTCCGGACAGGTGATCACCACAGCTCAGCAGTCCTGGTTCGACAAGGCCACCGCTGGCCCGGTCGTCCTGGACGCCGCGGCCGAGGCGGTGCTCGGTGAGGAGGAATCCACACCGGCCCTGCGGGAGTTGGGGCTGAGCGCCGAACAGGTCGAGGACCTGCGAAGCGGGGCGATGGAGATGGGCGTCACCAGCTGCCGTGATCCTTTCGACTCGCCGTTCTCCCGCCCCGGTGACCTCTGCGCGGTCGCCCCGTTGCGCTGCCTGGAGTGCCGCAACGCCTGGATTCTGCCCTCGCACCTGCCTCAACTGCTTTTATTCCAGGACCACTTGGAGGAGTTGCGCACCCGGCTGAGCCCGGTCCACTTCCAGACCCTCTGGGGGCAGACCGCCGCCAACCTGGCGGCGGTCCTCGCCGAGCGGACCGAGGCGGAGACCGCTGCCGCCCGCTGGCACATCGCCGAGGGCACCGCCACCTTGCAGCTTCCCCTCGCCGCACGAGCGGAGTTCGACGCATGAACAGCACAGCCCCCGACCTGCTGGCCGGCGCGGTCTTCCGCGCGGACGAGCCGGTCCTGACCTCGCGTTCCCTGCTGCCGGGCGGGGTCAGTCCACTCTTCGGGCAGAGTGATCAGTGGGACCTGAATGGGGTCCTGCGGCGTCCGGCGAACCTGCACCCGGCCGAGTGGAAGCTGAAGTTCGGTGGCTTCACCGGCTCCTGGCACCTTCGGGCTCGGGAACTGGCCGTGATCGCACTGAGCCCGCGGCACCCGAAGGTGATGGCCGCCGGGATTCCCGCACCGCGCAGGCCGGTCGACCCGCAGACGGCCATCAGGAGGCTCGGTCCCTTGCGGGCCCTGGCGGCCTGGGCCGCTGAGCGCGGTCTTCCGGAGGATCTCGGGGTCTGGTCCGAGCATCAGCTGCACGTCCGCATCGCCGGGCTGAAGGAGTCGGGGCTGTCCGTCGGCACCGTGGTCAGCCACATCACGGTGATCCGCGAGCTGCACCGCTGCGGACCGCTTCTGACCGGGGGCGGCCTGCCCCGAGATCCCTGGGCAGGCATGTCCTCGCGGGCGGCTGCCGGTGTCGCTGCGAGCGGCCCTGGGACGCTGTCGACGCCGGTCATCCCGCCGGAGGTGTGGTTCCCTCTGGTCCGGGCCGCCTGGACCTACATCGACACCTTCGCTCCGGACATCCTGCGAGCCCAGGAGCGATGGCGGCAGCTCCAGGCGGAGGCGACACGGTCGTCCCTGGGCGCGGCAGACCGGCTTCGGGCCTGGCTGGCCGACCCGGGCAACCGCGTCCCGCTGCACGACGAGCTCCTGCCGCCGCGGATCACGGACGCGGGCGAGGTCCACTGGACCCTGCTGTCGTTCCTGATCGGCATCGACAGAGCGGCCAACATCTTCAACCCGCACCGGGGCCTTCGGAAGGTCGCGCTGGAGGCGGTGGAGCGCGGCCAGTGCGCGAGCGCCAGCCTTCTGCCGGAGTATGTGCAGGTCAGGCGCGCGGACGGCACGATGGGCGGCTGGAGCCGGGGACTCGCACCCCGCAGTCTGAAGCGGGAGATCGAGATCATCCGGGTCGCCTGCTACATCTTCGTCACCGCGCTCAGCATGATGCGCGACTCCGAGGTCCAGGAGATCCTCAAAGGCTCGGTGGTCGAGTACTTCGGGGCGCCGGCCGTGGTCTCGGCGGAGGTCAAGGGCGAGGAGGACTTCCCCCGCAAGCACTGGTGGATCATCGAACCGGTCGCCCGAGCGCTGGCCCTGGCCGAGGAGATCACCCCTCACCCCGAGCGGCTGTTCACCGGCATCGCCGGAGAGGTCAGGAACGCGGAACGGTTCACCGCGGCCGAAGGGATCAAGGCTTTCGTCGCGCACGTGAATGCCCGGACCGACGTCAACGGGCTGGAGCCCATCCCGTCCGAGCGGGTTGCCCCGCACATGTTCCGCCGGACCATGAGCATGCTGACCGACCAGTTCCCCGGCTCCGAGATCGCCCTGGGCATCCAGCTCAAGCACGTCGCCTCACGGGCCCTGGCCAACCGCACCACGCAGGGCTATGCCGCCTCCGCGGCGTCCTGGGCCAAGCACCTGGACGCCGCGGTCGAAGCCGCCCGGTTCCGCGGACTGCGGGACCTGTTCGCCGCCCACAAGGCGAACGAGCCGATCGGCTTCGGCCCTGGCGCCGACCAGCTGACCCGCACCTTCGACACGATCCGCGACACCGTCGACGCCCAAGGAGGCGACGCGACGGTCGAACACGCGCTGCTGAAGCAGGCCCGCATCTCCATCCGCTTCGGAACCCTGAACAACTGCCTGTTCGACGCCGCCAACCCTGCCGGCGCCGTCTGTCTGGAGAACACCGTGATCCCAACCGGCCACACCGGCCCCCTGCCCGACCGCTGTCGCCCGGACCGCTGCGGCAACAGCATGATCGGCCCCCAGCACGTCGAGATCTGGGACAGCGAGGAGCGATCCCTCACCAAACTCCTGGAGACCCGCCGCCTGGCCCCGGGACATCGCGCGGCGCTCGAACAGCAGCGGGACGAGGCACGGGCCGTTCTGCGAAAGGCCGGACGATGAGCGACACGGGCGTCTCGGCCAAGACCGAGCACAGGCTCCGCGACGCCATGGACCGGCTCCTGGCGGGCAAACCGCAGCACAGCGACGGCCGACTCACGAAGAACAACCTTGCCCTGGAGGCGGGCGTCAGCCCGGCCACGATGTTCCGCGCGAAGGCGGTGCTGGCCGACTGGGACGCCCATATCGAGACTCATGGCAGCCTCACCCCCGGCGAGGCCCGCCGCGACGCCGACATCGACGACCTCCGCCGACAACTCGGCACAGCCAAGCGAGAGATCACCGAACTCAACCGGCGGCTGACCGCTGCCGCCACTGTCATCGCCGCACTCCACCACGACAACACCGCCCTACGCGGGCACCTCCCTGGCCAGGGAGCAGTTGTCGCCCTCGACGGACACCGGGCCTCCACCCGCCCCGAGGTCACCGGACCGCGCTGATCTTCGGAGACGTTCGCCACGAAAAGCATTCCGTCACACCGGAAAGCCGAGCCTACAATCTGCCCCATGACTTCGGATGCCGTTCAGCCCTGCCCAGTGGCTGACGCTCACAGACGACTGATGGACTGCCACACCCAGTGGCATATGCTGCATGATTCCTACCTTGATCCGGATGGATTCAGGCTCAACCTGAATTCTCTGGTTCCAAACCTCAGAAACGTTACCTGGCTGCTTCAGAAGCAGAAGGCGGTGATTCCTAATTTCGCTACCTGGTATCCGGAGTTCCAGGAATCTTGCAAGAAGAGCGAGATCATGGGGTGGGTTGTCAAATCCCGCAACCGGATCACGAAGGAATCGGACCTGGAGCTCCTGAGTAGCTGCCAGGTGGTCTGGACCCGGAACTGGCTTGAGCGTGTCGAGGCAACCGCTACATTCCCGCCCAGGATGTCCACTTCTGAGATCATTCATGCGCTGCGTCACTCCAACACGCCACCTGTCGGCCTGATCACGGTCCGGCGGAAGTGGGTCGACAAAGCGCTCCCTTCGTGGGAACTCCTGGCCGCCACCGCTGAAGCATATTCTTGGCTCAGCCAGATTTTGTGGAGGGCCCACGAGGCGTTCGGCGTCGAGAGGTGTGACCTCGCGGACCGGCCTGTCGAATGTGTCACGTCGGCGCTTCACAGCACGCTGATGCGCTTGCCCTGCATGCACCTGGCCCAGTCGGAACTACAGGCCCACTTCACCATGTCGGGCGGTGTCGTCGAGGAAGAGTTCGAGTCTTTCGAACCTGACCCTGCGACTCTGAAAGCCGCCGGAGAGCGATACGGGGAACTCAAGTTCCCCACGTCCGGCCCCATCGAAAATGTCCCCGGGTTTATGGCGATAGCTCGGACACTGACAGAGAAAGACGGCCACCACGGCATGTTCGCCTTCCTCTATAACGGGGAAAGGGTGGTCGCGACTCAGGAACTGCGGTTCAACGATCAGGACACCAAGATGCTTTCGTTCGAAGGCATCGCCGACCTGGTGGAATCCACGCGAGCCGACGGGATCGTGATCATTTCCGAGAGCTGGCTCGCGATCCCCACGGAGAAGGAGAAGGAGCTTAAGACCATCTTCTTCCCGGCCCGGGACCGTCTCGACCGAATGGAAGGGATCTCGGTCTATGCCGCGACGAGGGACGGCCGGCAAGCGGAACTGCTCTCCATGATCGAGCGTGGCCCCAACGGCGAAGCGAGCTGCGGAGAACCAATAGACGTCACGATTCCGACGGGGGCGAACACGCTCACGCCCATCAGGCGGAAGTGGGACGACATGGAGAAGCGCGGGCTCTGAGCCCTGTCTCGGTCGCCTCTCACGGAACCGCAAACCCACGGCCACGACTCGCACAGCATCAGGCCAGGCCACGGCCACCCCGGGTGTCTCATGAGACATCGAGACGGTGGAGAACACTTCCACGCCGATCATGTGGTGGGACTGCCGGGAGTGCTGCGAGGGCGTTCGGTGGGGGCGATCGAGACGACCGGGTTCCAGGAGCCCGCGGACCAGGTCGAGTTCGTCAGCAGGGAGGCGGCGGCGCGGCACATCCCGCTCACCCGTGCCGTCGCCGGGGAGGTACGGCGCACCGGGGCGCTGTCCTGGCAGGTGCTGTGGCCCCCGCCGGCCCCGGCGCCGGACCCGGACGGGCCGAACGACGCCAGCGTCGCCATGCTGGTCCACTCGGCGGGGCTGCGGCTCCTGCTGCTCGGGGACCTCGAACCGCCGGCCCAGCAGGCCCTGCTGAGGTCACCGCAGGGTGCGCTGCTGGGCGGGGTGGACGTGCTCAAGGTCGCCCATCACGGCTCCGCGTACCAGGATCCGGAGCTGATACGCAGGGTGGCGCCGCGGATCGCGCTGATCAGCTGCGGGGAGGACAACCCGTACGGACATCCCGCACCCAGCACGGTCGCGGCGCTGCGGGCCGAGGGTGCCGTGGTGCTGCGGACCGACCGGGACGGGGCGCTCGCCGTCACGGACCTCGGCGGACGGCCGGCGGTGGCGCGAGACTGAGGGCATGCATATCGCACAGGTCGATGCCTATCTCCGCCGCCTGGGGATCGAGCCCCCGGCATGGCCCACCGCGCCCACCGCCGACGTACTGCGCGACCTGCACCTGCGGCACCTGCGGCAGGTGCCGTTCGAGAACCTGTCCGTGCATCTGGGAGAGGAGATCGTGCTGGAGGAGAAGCGACTGCTGGACAAGGTGGTCGGAGCGCGGCGGGGAGGGTTCTGCTACGAACTCAACGGGGTGTTCGGGGCGTTGCTGGCCGAGCTGGGGTTCGGGGTCACGCTGCTCGCCGCGCGGGTGCACGGGGGTGAGGGGCGGCTGGGGATCCCGTACGACCATCTCGCGCTGCGGGTACGGGCGGTGGACGGGAGCGAGTGGCTGGCGGACGTCGGCTTCGGGGCGCACAGTCTGCATCCACTGGCCTTCGGGGAGCGGGGTGAGCAGCAGGACCCCGCGGGTGTGTTCCGGATCGTCGAGGCGGGGCCGGACCTGGACGTCGTGATGAACGGCGCTCCCCAGTACCGCCTGGAGGTGCGCCCCCGGGAACTGGGCGACTTCGTGGCCGGGGCCTGGTGGCACTCCACCTCGCCGGCCTCCCACTTCGTGCGGTCGCTGGTGTGCTCGCGGGTGACCGAGGACGGCGGGCGGATCACACTCAGCGGACGCACCTTCAAGGTGACGAGCGCCGACGGGGCGCGTGAGCAGCGTGAGTTGGACTCGGACGAGGAGGTGCTGGCGGTCTACCGGGAGGAGTTCGGAATCGACCTGCGCCGCGTGCCGACTGTGCGGAAATCACAACAGGGGTGATGGATCCGGGCGACATCGGACCAGCCGTTGCTACTCGTGCGTAGACAGTCCGTGTTGCCTCGAAAGCCTCATCGGTGATCGAATGTCTCTTCGGCAACATTGGTGTCGAGCGCACAGGGGTGGCGTGGATGTTCGGCCGCTGGCTGGGAAACCGAACGAGTCGGGTGCAACGGACGAGTCCCCTGGCGGCGGTGCAGACTCCGCCGAGCGCGGGGGTGCTGAGCTGCAGGGTGCTGGATCCGGTCAACGAACCGGTGCCGCATGCGGAGTTCGCGGTCAGCGACACCATGGGCCGCAAGGTGGTGGGGGGCGAGACGGATCCGTTCGGGTCGTTCGTGACGACGGTACCGGCAGGGGAGTACCGGCTTGCGGTGTCGGCCGAGGGATACACGCCGTACCGGGCGAGCGCGACCGTCGGGGAGAACACGCTCGCCTCCCTGGGGGACGTGACGCTGCAGATCGCGCAGCCCGCGGAGCTGCCGGCGCCCGGCGACTGGGACATCGAGCAGACGCACTCCTCGATCGGGTTCACGGCGCGGCACATTGGGCTGGCGCGGATCCACGGGCGGTTCAACTCCTTCGCGGGTGCCGTGCGGATCGGGGACCCGGTGGAGCGGTCGGCGATGCATGTGGTGATCGACGCGGCGTCCATCGACACGAACGTGCGGATGCGGGACGACCATCTGCGCTCGGCCGACTTCCTGGACGTGGCGCGCTTTCCGACGCTGGAGTTCTACAGCGAGCGGTTCGTGCACAAGGGCGGGAACCGGTGGGCGGTGACGGGGGCGCTGTCGTTGCACGGGGTGACGCGGACGGTGACGCTGGACACGGAGTACCTGGGGCTGGGCAACGGCATGGAGGGCGAGGTGCGGGCGGCCTGCCGGGCCCGGACCGAGCTGCATCGCGACGACTTCACGGTGAGCTGGCAGACGATGCTGGCGCGGGGCATCGCGGTGGTGGGGCCGAGTATCCGGGTCGATCTGGATGTGCAGATCGTTCGCAAGGGCTGACGGAGGCTGACAGGGGTCGGCAGAGGCCGTCGGGGTCGACGGGGGCCATGCGGGTCATGGGGGCCATGCGGTCCATGGGGGCTGGGTACGGAGAGGCGGCTCGCTGCGCGGAGAATGGGGCCGTGAGTGATGTGAGACATGTGCTGGTGCTGCCCGACCGTGACGCGGCGCAGGAGGCGGCGGAGGCGCTGGGGGAGCGGTTCGGGGTCGTCGAGGAGCCGCGGCTCGTCCGGGACGCCCTGGCGGGTGAGGACGACGCGGAGGACGCGCAGTGGCTGGTCGTCCTGCGGGACGAGGACGGGCGGCTGGATCCCGGAGAGCTGGACGCGTTCGCGGGGGAGTGGGACGGCTGGCGCGAGGAGCCGTGACGCTCGGCGGGGAGTGGTGACGCCGGGCCCCGTTGTCAGTGGGGCGTGCCATGCTTTACGCGATGGCCAGGAAGAACTCTGATGACGACCCTCTCGCCCCCGTGACGCTCGCCGTGGGCCAGGAGGACCTCCTGCTCGACCGTGCCGTGCGGGAGGTGGTGGCCGCCGCCAAGGCCGCCGACGCCGACACGGACGTACGCGACCTCACCCCGGACCAGTTGCAGCCCGGCACGCTCGCCGAGTTGACCAGTCCCTCGCTCTTCGCGGAGCGCAAAGTCGTGGTCGTACGCAACGCGCAGGATCTTTCGGCCGACACGGTCAAGGACGTGAAGGCGTATCTCGGGGCGCCCGCGGAGGAGATCACGCTCGTGCTGCTGCACGCGGGCGGCGCCAAAGGGAAGGCGCTGCTCGACGCCGCCCGCAAGTCGGGGGCGCGGGAGGTCGCCTGTCCGAAGATGACCAAGCCGGCGGACCGGCTGGCGTTTGTGCGGGGGGAGTTCCGGGCGGCGGGGAGGTCCGCCACGCCGGAGGCCTGTCAGGCGCTCGTCGATGCCATCGGGAGTGATCTGCGGGAGCTGGCCTCGGCGGTTTCGCAGCTGGTGGCGGACGTGGAGGGGACCATCGACGACGCCGTCGTCGGGCGGTACTACACGGGGCGGGCCGAGGCGTCGAGTTTTGAAGTCGCCGACCGGGCGGTGGAGGGGCGGGCGGCGGAGGCGCTGGAGGCGCTGCGGTGGGCGTTGTCCACGGGGGTCGCGCCTGTGCTGATCACCAGTGCGTTGGCGCAGGGGGTGCGGGCGATCGGGAAGCTGTCGTCCGCTCGTGGGGGGCGGCCGGCGGATCTGGCGCGGGAGTTGGGGATGCCGCCGTGGAAGATCGATCGGGTGCGGCAGCAGATGCGGGGGTGGACGCCGGATGGGGTTGCTGTGGCGTTGCGGGCGGTGGCGGAGGCGGATGCGGGGGTGAAGGGGGGCGGGGAGGATCCCGACTACGCGCTGGAGAAGGCGGTTGTGGTGATTGCTCGGGCTGCGCGGTCGCGGGGGCGGGGGTAAGGGTGCCGGGGGTGTGGTGACGTTCGGTCGGTGGGCGGGTACGGACCGATGGTTCTCGCCCCCGCCGCCCCTACCCGTCCCATCCCCAGGGGCTCCGCCCCCTGCACCCCCGCCGGGGCTCCGCCCCCTGCACCCCCGCCGGGCCTCCGCCCCGGACCCCGGTCGGCCCTTCGGGCCTCGTCCGCAAACGCCGGACGGGCTGAAACGTCGAACGCCGGACGCGGCCTGAAAAGCCAAACGCCGGACGCCCTGCTTCATGCAAGCCCGCTGAAAGCAATCTCGCGGCCCTTGGCCCAAGCCTGGCCGTGGTATGCCGAAGGCCCCGCCGCCCGCCCGGGGAAGGGCAAGCAGTGGGGCCTTCGGTTCAGGATGTCGAGCCCGTACCCGCGTGGCGAACGCAGGCCGCGTACGGGCTCTGGGGCCGGTTGGGAGCGGATGAGAGAGGGCCCGCTCGGGTCCTTCCGGCGGTGGGTCCTCGTGGACCCGGTCAGATCAGAAAGGTGTCAGCCCTGGAGGGACGCGACCTTCGAAGCAAGCGCCGACTTCTTGTTGGCGGCCTGGTTCTTGTGGATGACGCCCTTGGAGACGGCCTTGTCGAGCTGACGCGCCGCAGCGCGCTGGTACTCGGTGGCCTTCTCGACGTCACCCGCGGCAGCGGCCTCGCGGGCCTTGCGGATCGCGGTCTTCAGGGAGGACTTGACGGCCTTGTTGCGCAGCCGCGCCTTCTCGTTGGTCTTGATCCGCTTGATCTGGGACTTGATGTTCGCCACGAATGAGCCTCTACAGGTTCAGGCACGAGCCAGGAGCACTCCGGGCATGGAGGGATCCGGGTCCCGTACCAGGTGATTTCTTGATGGTGTGCCTCGCGCTGAGAGGGCATGAGACACAGCCACTCAGACTACCAGGGGGCGGGCCGACGGCCCAAAACGGTCCCCGGTCGCCGCCCGTGGGACCATGGAGCCTACGTATCGATCCGACCCGAGGCATAAGGCGCCTCAAGAGACAGGACCCTGCGTGCCCGCGACCCCTAACAATGTGCCCGAGCCGAGCCGTACCGACCCGGCTCTGATCCGCAATTTCTGCATCATCGCGCACATCGACCACGGCAAGTCCACGCTCGCCGACCGGATGCTCCAGCTGACCGGCGTCGTCGAGCAGCGGCAGATGCGTGCTCAGTACCTCGACCGGATGGACATCGAGCGCGAGCGCGGCATCACGATCAAGTCCCAGGCGGTGCGGTTGCCGTGGGCCCCGACCCATGACAAGACCAACACGCACATCCTCAACATGATCGACACCCCGGGGCACGTCGACTTCACCTACGAGGTCTCGCGGTCGCTCGCCGCCTGCGAGGGGACCATCCTCCTCGTCGACGCCGCCCAGGGCATCGAGGCGCAGACCCTCGCCAACCTCTACCTGGCGATGGAGAACGACCTCACGATCATCCCGGTGCTCAACAAGATCGACCTGCCGGCCGCGCAGCCGGAGAAGTTCGCGGAGGAGCTCGCCAACCTCGTCGGGTGCGACCCCGACGACGTGCTGCGGGTGTCCGCCAAGACCGGTGTCGGCGTCGACGCGCTGCTGGACAAGGTGGTGGCGGAGATCCCGGCGCCGGTCGGTGTCGCCGACGCGCCCGCCCGCGCGATGATCTTCGACTCGGTGTACGACTCCTACCGCGGTGTCGTGACGTACGTCCGTGTCATCGACGGTCAGCTCAACAAGCGCGAGCGGATCCGGATGATGTCCACCGACGCCACCCACGAGCTGCTGGAGATCGGGACGAACTCGCCCGAGATGCTGGCGGCCGACGGGCTCGGCGTCGGTGAGGTGGGTTACCTCATCACCGGTGTGAAGGACGTCCGCCAGTCCAAGGTCGGTGACACCGTCACCAGCCAGCACAAGGGGGCCACGGAGGCTCTGGGTGGATACAAGGACCCGAAGCCGATGGTCTTCTCGGGGCTGTATCCACTCGACGGCTCCGACTACCCCGAGCTGCGCGAGGCCCTGGACAAGCTCCAGCTCAACGACGCCGCCCTGGTGTACGAACCGGAGACCTCCGCCGCCCTCGGTTTCGGCTTCCGCGTCGGCTTCCTGGGCCTGCTCCACCTCGACGTCATCCGGGAGCGGCTGGAGCGGGAGTTCGGGCTCGACCTCATCGCCACCGCGCCCAACGTGGTCTACCGGGTCGTGATGGAGGACGGCAGCGAGCACACCGTCACCAACCCGAGCGAGTTCCCCGAGGGCAAGATCAACGAGGTGTACGAGCCGGTCGTACGCGCCACGATCCTCGCGCCGTCGGAGTTCATCGGCTCGATCATGGAGCTGTGCCAGACCCGGCGCGGCACCCTGCTCGGCATGGACTACCTGTCCGAGGATCGGGTCGAGATCCGTTACACGCTCCCGCTCGCGGAGATCGTCTTCGACTTCTTCGACCAGCTGAAGTCGAAGACGCGCGGTTACGCCTCGCTCGACTACGAGCCCACCGGCGAGCAGACCTCGAACCTCGTCAAGGTCGACATCCTGCTGCACGGCGACAAGGTGGACGCGTTCTCCGCGATCACCCACCGCGACCAGGCGTACGCCTATGGCGTGCGGCTCGTCGCCAAGCTGCGCGAGCTCATTCCGCGGCAGGCCTTCGAGGTCCCCATCCAGGCCGCCATCGGCTCCCGGGTGATCGCCCGCGAGACCATCCGCGCCATCCGCAAGGACGTCCTCGCCAAGTGCTACGGCGGTGACATCTCCCGTAAGCGGAAGCTGCTGGAGAAGCAGAAGGAGGGCAAGAAGCGGATGAAGATGGTGGGTTCCGTGGAGGTTCCGCAGGAGGCCTTCATCGCGGTGCTCTCCAGCGATGACAGCGCGGGGTCGGCCAAGGGCAAGAAGTAACCGCGGGTTACAGCCGGTTACCTGTCAAAGCGGGCAGAAGGGGGGCTCGTCGTGCGAAAGCGTGGCGGGCCCCTACGCGTGCGTAACGTCGCGCTCTGTAGGAAGTGACAGGCCGCGGACTCTTACGAACCGGCCGGTCGGGCTCTACTCTGATCTCTGCTCGATAGTTACTCGCGAGTTAAACAAACGCTACTGCGTGAAGCCAGCCGCACTTGAGCCAGCCGCACTGCGCGGGCCCCGGAGGATGTCGTGAGCGACACACAGACCCTGATCGAGAACCGTCCGCCGAGCGTGGCGACCCTCTTCCTGGAGCGCGTGGCGGCCACCCCGGACGCCGAGGCGTACCGCTACCCGGTGCCGCCGGCCTCGGGCGCGGGCCCGGACGAGTGGAAGTCGCTGAACTGGGCGCAGGCCGCCGAGCGGGTCTACTCGATCGCCGCCGGACTCATCGAACTGGGCGTGCAGCCCGAGCAGCGGGTCGCGCTGGCCTCCTCGACCCGGCTCGACTGGATCCTCGCCGACCTCGGCATCATGTGCGCGGGCGCGGCCACGACCACGGTCTATCCGCAGACCAACGCCGACGAGTCGGCGTTCATCCTCTCCGACTCCGAGAGCCGGGTGCTGATCGCCGAGGACGCGGCGCAGCTGGCCAAGGCCGTGGAGAAGCGGGCCGAGCTGCCCGCCCTCACGCAGATCGTGGTGATCGACCCGACCGGTGTCGAGACCAGCGACTGGGTGTTGACCCTCGCCGAGCTGGAGGCCCGGGGCGCCGCGCGGCTGGAGAAGGACCCCGACCTGATCAGGGAGCGGGTCGGCGCGATCACCAAGGACCAGCTCGCCACCCTCATCTACACCTCCGGCACCACCGGCCGGCCCAAGGGCGTCCGGCTCGCGCACGACAGCTGGGCGTACATGGCGAAGGCGATCGCCGCGACCGGGCTGATCGGCAGCGAGGACGTGCAGTACCTGTGGCTGCCGCTCGCGCACGTCTTCGGCAAGGTGCTGACCTCCGGGCAGATCGAGGTCGGTCACGTCACCGCCGTGGACGGTCGCGTCGACAAGATCATCGAGAATCTGCCGGTCGTGCAGCCGACGTACATGGCGGCCGTGCCGCGCATCTTCGAGAAGGTCTACAACGGGGTCGCCGCCAAGGCCCGTGCGGGCGGCGGCGCCAAGTACAAGATCTTCCAGTGGGCGGCGGAGGTCGCCCGCGAGTACGCGAAGGTCTCGCAGGACAACTTCCGGCGCACGGGGACGGCCTCGGTGCCGTTCGGGCTCGGCGCGAAGCACAAGGTCGCCGACGCGCTGGTGTACGCCAAGATCCGTGAGGCGTTCGGCGGGAACCTGCGGGCGTGTGTCTCCGGCTCGGCGGCGCTCGCGCCCGAGATCGGCTACTTCTTCTCCGGCGCCGGCATCCACATCCTCGAGGGGTACGGCCTGACGGAGTCCTCGGCCGCCTCCTTCGTGAACCCGGGCGAGGCCTACCGGACCGGCACGGTCGGCAAGCCGCTGCCCGGCACGGAGGTGCGGATCGCCGACGACGGGGAGATCCTGCTGCGCAGCCCCGGCATCATGCAGGGCTACCACGGGCTGCCGGAGAAGACCGCCGAGGTGCTGGAGGCCGACGGCTGGTTCCACACCGGGGACATCGGCGAGCTCTCGCCCGACGGCTATCTGCGGATCACCGACCGCAAGAAGGACCTCATCAAGACCTCCGGCGGCAAATACATCGCGCCGGCCGAGGTCGAGGGCCAGTTCAAGGCGGTCTGCCCGTACGTGTCCAACATCCTGGTGCACGGCGCCGACCGGAACTTCTGCACGGCGCTCATCGCGCTGGACGAGCCGTCCCTTCTGGAGTGGGCCAAGGAGAACGGCCTGGAGGGCAAGTCCTACGCCGACGTCGTCGCCGCACCGGCCACCGTCGCGATGGTCGAGGGCTACGTCAAGGAACTCAACGCCGGTCTGCAGAAGTGGCAGACCATCAAGAAGTTCCGCCTCCTGCCCCGCGACCTCGACGTCGAACACGGCGAGATCACGCCGAGCCTGAAGCTCAAGCGCCCGGTGGTGGAACGGGAGTACAAGCACTTGATCGACGAGATGTACGCGGGCACGCGCGAGGCGTGAGTCCGCGGTGGTGTGGCTTCGCGTAGTCGGGTCACACCGGGTGTCCGTGGGGCACCAGGCGTCGTAACTCCCGGATCTGGGCGTGCAGTCGGTCCAGGTCCGGGGGGTTCTCGCCGGTGAACTGGTGCTCCAGTTCCGCCAGTCGGTGGCTCAGTTCGCCGTGCAGCCGCTCCAGTTGCCGTTTCTTGCGGTGCAGGTCGAGGAAGACGGTGACCTTGGCCCGGAGCACCCAGGGGTCGAACGGCTTGGTCAGGTAGTCCGCCGCGCCCGTCGCGTAGCCGCGGAAGGCGTAGCCGGAGTCGTCGTCCGCGCCGGTCAGGAAGATGATCGGGACGTCCTTGGTCTGGTCGAGCCGTTTGATGTTGGCGGCCGTCTCGAAGCCGTCCATGCCCGGCATCCGCACGTCGAGCAGGACCAGGGCGAAGCGCCGGCGCAGCAGCGCCTTCATCGCCTCCTCGCCCGAACGCGCGCGGAACAGCGGCTCGTTGAGGGACCCCAGGACGGCCTCCAGCGCGATCAGGTTGTCCTCCATGTCGTCCACGAGGAGGATGCCGGCGCGCTCGTCGGTCGTTGCCTCAGCGCTCATGGTGACTGTGCCTCATTCGGTTTCCGGCGCCGGCGTCGCCGCCGCCTCCTCGGTGTCCGCCCGTTCCGCGTGTCCCGCGCCCTCCGGATCCAGCAGCGCGCAGACGACCGTCAGCAGCTGGTCGACGTCCACCGGCTTGGGTACGTAGTCGTTGGCGCCCCGGGCGATGGACTTCTCCCGGTCGCCGGGCATCGCCTTCGCGGTGAGCGCGACGATCGGCAGACCCGCCCAGCGCGGGGTGCGGCGGATGGCGGCGATGGTCTCGTAGCCGTCCATCTCCGGCATCATGATGTCCATCAGGACCAGTTCGACGTCCGGATTGCGTTCCAGGGTCTCGATGCCCTCGCGGCCGTTCTCCGCGTAGAGCACGGGCATGCCGACGCGGCCGAGGACATGGGTGAGCGCGAAGACGTTGCGGATGTCGTCGTCGACGATCAGCACCCGCCGCCCCGGCAGCACCCGACCGGCCCGCCCGGCCTTCCACGCCTCCAGCTTGGTCGGCGCCGGCCAGGAGTCGTCCACGTCGTGCGTGGCCGTGAACGGCTCGGCGGCGGGCTGCTCCTGCACCGGCGGCGTACGGTCCTCGGGCGCCGGTCCGGTCGCCGCGTGACCGGGGCTGACGACGGGGACGTACAGCGTGAAGGTGGAGCCCTGCCCCGGCTCGCTCTCGGCGACGATACGACCGCCCAGCAGGCCCGCGATCTCGCGGCTGATGGACAGCCCGAGGCCCGTGCCGCCGTACTTGCGGTTGGTGGTGCCGTCCGCCTGCTGGAACGCCTCGAAGATCACCGGGAGTTTCTCCGCCGCGATGCCGATGCCGGTGTCGCTGACGGCGAACGCGATCACCTCGTCGCTGCCCTGGACGTACCGGTGCTCGGGGTCCTTGACCCGGCTCACCCGCAACTCGACCCGGCCGGTCGCGGTGAACTTGATCGCGTTGGAGAGCAGGTTGCGCAGGATCTGCTGGAGGCGCTGCTCGTCCGAGTGCATCTCGCGCGGCACGTCCTCGCCGACCGCCACCTCGAAGGCGAGCCCCCGGTCGAGGGTGAGCGGGCGGAAGGTGGCGTGGACGTAGTCGAGCAGCTTGATCAGCGGCAGCTTCTTCGGCCGTACGTCCATCCGGCCGGCCTCGATCTTGGAGAGGTCGAGGATGTCGTTGATCAGCTGCAGGAGGTCGGAGCCCGAACGGTGGATCGTCGTCGCGAACTGGACTTCCTGGTCGGAGAGATGGCCGTCCGGGTTGTCGGAGAGCAGCCGCGCCAGGATCAGCAGGGAGTTCAGCGGTGTGCGCAGTTCGTGCGACATGTTCGCCAGGAACTCCGACTTGTACTGGGAGCTGGTGGCCAGCAGGGCCGCCTTCTCCTCCAGTTCGGCATTCGAGCGCTGCAACTCCGCCTGCTGCTTCTGCAGTTCGTCGGAGCGTTCCTGGAGCTGCATGGCGAGGCGCTGGGACTCGCCCAGCAGGGACTCCGTGCGGGAGTTGGCGATGATCGTGTTGATGGCGACGCCGATGGTGTTCACGAACTGGTCGAAGAAGGCCAGGTGGACGTCGGAGAAGCGGGAGAAGGAGGCCAGTTCGATCACGCCGAGCAGCTTGTCCTCGAAGAGGATCGGGATGATCACGACGCTGGTGGGAGCCGCCTCACCGAGACCGCTGTTGATCTTGATGTAGTCCGGCGGGGCCTCCTCGACCAGGATCCGCTTCTTCTCCCGGGCCGCCTGGCGCACCAGGCCGTGCACCGGCAGGCCGCCCGTCTCCACGGTCGCGCCCTGCGCCGAGCCGTAGCCCGCGATGAACGCCAGTCCCTTTGCGGGAACGGTTGTGCGGAGGGATGAGCCGTCCTCGTCCGGATCGGCCAGGAAGAACGCGCCGTACTGGGCGTTCACCAGCGGGGTCAGCTCGCGCAGGATCAGGTCGGCGACCTCCATCAGGTCCCGGTGGCCCTGCATCAGGGCCGCGAGCCGGGCGAGGTTCGACTCCAGCCAGTCCTTGGCGCGGGTCGTCTCACGGAGGTTGGCCACCATCAGGTTGATGTTGTCCTTCAGCTCGGCGACCTCGCCGCGCGCCTCCACCGTGATCGAGCGGGACATGTCGCCCTGCGCCACCGCGGAGGCGACCTCGGCGATTGCCCGGACCTGGGTGGTCAGGTTCAGGGCGAGTTCGTTGACGTTCGTCGTCAGGCGCTTCCAGGTGCCGTACACACCCTCGACCCGTGCCTGGCCGCCGAGTTGGCCCTCGGAACCGACCTCGCGGGCCACCCGGGTGACCTCGGAGGAGAACGAGGACAGCGTGTCGACCATGGTGTTGATGGCGGTCTTGAGCTCCAGGATCTCGCCGCGCGCGTCCACGTCGATCTTCTTGGAGAGGTCGCCGTTGGCGACGGCGGTGGTGACCTGGGCGATGTTCCGCACCTGTGAAGTCAGGTTGTCGGCCATGTAGTTGACGTTGTCGGTCAGATCCCGCCACACACCGGAGACACCCAGCACCTGGGCGCGTCCGCCGAGCCGTCCGTCGGTGCCGACCTCGCGGGCCACGCGGGTGACCTCGTCGGCGAAGGCGCGCAGCTGCTCCACCATCGTGTTGACGGTGTCCTTGAGTTCGAGGATCTCGCCGCGCGCGTCGACGGTGATCTTCTTGGAGAGGTCGCCGTTGGCGACGGCGGTGGTGACCTGGGCGATGTTGCGGACCTGCGAGGTCAGGTTCAGCGCCATGAAGTTGACGTTGTCGGTGAGGTCCTTCCAGACGCCCGACACGCCCCGCACCTGAGCCTGACCGCCGAGGTTCCCCTCGGTGCCGACCTCGCGGGCGACGCGGGTGACCTCGTCGGCGAAGGCGGAGAGCTGGTCCACCATCGTGTTGATCGTGGACTTCAGCTCCAGGATCTCGCCCTTCGCCTCCACCGTGATCTTCTTGCCGAGATCGCCCTGGGCGACGGCGGTGGAGACGAGAGCGATATTGCGGACCTGCGAGGTCAGGTTGTCCGCCATGAAGTTGACGTTGTCGGTGAGGTCCTTCCAGACGCCCGACACGCCCCGCACCTGAGCCCGCCCGCCCAGGTTCCCCTCGGTGCCGACCTCGCGGGCCACGCGGGTGACCTCGTCGGCGAAGGCGGAGAGCTGGTCCACCATCGTGTTGATGGTCGACTTCAGCTCCAGGATCTCGCCCTGGGCGTCGACGGTGATCTTCTGGCTGAGGTCCCCGTTGGCCACCGCCGTGGTCACCTGGGCGATGTTGCGGACCTGGGACGTCAGGTTCGACGCCATGAAGTTGACGTTGTCGGTCAGGTCCTTCCAGACCCCGCTCACCCCGCGCACCTGAGCACGGCCGCCCAACTGCCCCTCGGTGCCCACCTCGCGGGCGACCCTGGTCACCTCGTCGGCGAAGGCGGACAGCTGGTCGACCATCGTGTTCACGGTCAGCTTCAGTTCGAGCAGCTCACCGGTCGCCTCGACCGTGACCGTACGGGTCAGGTCGCCGCGCGCCACCGCCGTTGTCACCAGGGCGATGTCCCGCACCTGCGCGGTCAGCCGGGACGCCATGGTGTTGACCGCTTCGGTCACATCCCGCCAACTGCCCGACAGACCCTGCACCTTGGCGCGCCCGCCCAGACGCCCCTCCGTGCCCACCTCGCGCGCGACCCGGGTCACCTCGCCGGTGAACAGCGACAGCTGGTCGACCATCTTGTTCACGGCCCGCCCCAGCCTGCGCAGATCACCCCGCAACTGCCGGTTGCCGTCGTGCAGATCCACCCGTTGGGTCAGATCGCCGCCCGCCACCGCGTCCAGCACCCGGGTCGCGTTCGCCGCCGGGGCCACCAGGGCGTCCAGCACCTGGTTCACATCGTTGACGCGGGAGGTCCAGGCACCCTGCCCCGGGCTCGCCGTGAGCCGCTCGTCGAGCCGCCCGTGACGCACCAACTCCCGCTTCACCCGCTGCACTTCGACGTTGAAGTGGGTGCTGCGGTCCATGATCTGATTGAAGAGCGCCGTCAGTTCGGCCACCATGCCGTGGCCGGTCTCCGGGACCTTCGTGAAGTCGCCGTCCCGCGCGGCCGTCATCGCCGCGAGCAACGGGCGCAGCTCAGATGCTCGGAGTTGTTCCGGTTTCTGTCCGTCTTCGAGCACTGGCGTAGCACTGTTCTCACTCATGGCGGCCCACTTCGGTAACTCGGCGCTTATGGGCGTGGCCAGTCTGTCACTCTGTCCGCATCGACTGAGGTGTATTCGTCCGAACCGCTCGGGGAGTTGGGCATGGGGGCCATTCCGACGCAACGGGAGACGGCTTCCCGTGCCTCCGATGCGCCGGCGCGCCAGGACGCGGACGGCGCGCGGGGCGGCGCGCGGACGTACGCCACGCTGCCCGGAAGCGCCGTCACGCCCAGGGCCGCCCGGGCCCTGGTGCGTACCGCCTGTGCCCAGTGGGCCGAGGAGGAACGGCCCGGCACCGAGCACCTCACCGACCGTCTCGCCGACGACGCCGTCCTCGTCACCAGCGAACTCGTCACCAACGCCGTCGTACACGCGGGCACCGACGTCGAGGTGGAGTGCCGGCTGGAGGAGGCGACCGGCGCGCTCGTCGTCGAGGTCCGCGACCAGCACCCCTCCCGCGCCCCACGCGGCTCGGAGCCCGAAGTACCGTACGAGACGCCGGAGTACGGGCGCGGACTGCGGCTGGTCACCGCGCTCGCCGAGTCCTGGGGCGTCACCTACCGCCGGGGCGCGAAGACGGTGTGGGCGCGGCTGTCCGCCGAGGGCGACACGGCCGTCGACGAGATCGCCGCGTACGCCGGCCGGGAGGCACTGGAGCGCGGGCTCGACGTCGCCGAGATCCTCGCGCCCGAGCCCCGGCGCGCCGAGCGCGACCGGGAGTGGGTGGGCCGGGGCGCCCTGTCCTTCCTCGCCGAGGCCTCCGACCTGCTCGCCGGGCAGCTGGACGAGAACCTGGTCGCCGCGCTCGCCGGGCAGCTGATCGTGCCGCGGCTCGCCGACTGGTGTGCGGTGTGGACGGAGGACGAGGCCATGGGCCGCTGGGACGCCGACGGCGTCTCGGGCCCCGGCGCTGGGCCGAGGCTGGCCCGGGTGTGGCACTGCAGCGAGAACCGCATCGAGGAACTGCGCGCGGCCTTGGAGAAGGATCCGCCGCGCCCTGCCGACGGCATACGGTCCGGGCCGGTGCCGTATCCCTGGCCCGGTGACGCGCTCGATCTGCGCGAGGCGCACGGCACCGCCCTCGCCTACCGGCTGATCGCGGGCGGTCGCCCGCTCGGCACCCTGGTCATCGGCCGCTCCGGCCTGCCGCGCTTCCCCGACGAGGTCACCGGCCTGGTCGAGGACCTCAGCCGCCGGGTCGCCCTCGCCATCGGCACGGCCCGCCAGTACGCCCGCCAGGCCACCATCAGCCAGGTCCTGCAGCGCGGTCTGCTGCCCGTCGCCGTCGCCGAGATCCCCGGCGTACGCAGCGCACTCGTCTACGAACCCTGCGACAAGGGCGGCCCCAGCGGCGACTTCTACGACGTCTTCCCGGCCGGCGACGGCCGCTGGTGCTTCGCGGTCGGCGACGTCCAGGGCAAGGGTCCCGAGGCCGCCGTCCTCATCGGCCTCGCCCGGCCCTGGCTGCGGCTGCTGGCCCGCGAGGGCTACCGCGTCGCCGACGTCCTCGACCGCCTCAACCAACTGCTCCTCGACGACACCACGGAGGCCGCCGACGCCGCGGCCCGCGCCCTCGCGAGCGGTCGCCCACCGGGCCCCGGCGACGGCCCCCAGACCCGCTTCCTCTCCCTCCTGTACGGCGAGCTGGTGCCCGTCGGTGACGGCGTCCGCTGCACCCTCGCCTCCGCCGGCCACCCCCTGCCGCTGCTGCTCGGCGCCGACGGCACCGTCCGCACGGCGGCCCGTCCGCAGACCCTGCTCGGTGTCATCGAGGACGAGACCTACACCAGCGAGACCTTCGAGCTCGGCCCCGGCGACACCCTGTTGTGCGTCACCGACGGCGTCACCGAGCGCCGCTCCGGTTCCCGCCAGTTCGACGACGCCGACGGCCTCGCCACCGCCCTGGCCGGCTGCGCGGGTCTGAGCGCGGAGCTGATCGCCGAGCGCATCAATAGATTGGTGCACGAGTTCGGCGGCAGGCCGCCGGAGGACGATCTGGCGCTGCTGGTGCTGCAGGCGGAGTGAGCAGTCGCAGCGGTACGGGACAATGGAGGGCATGCCTTCCGCACTCCCCGACGGCGAGCCGGTCCCCGCCGACGGCGCGCTCCCCGCCTCCGCGCTCAGCGGGGCGGCCGACCGCCCTCTCGGCTTCTACCTGCACGTCCCGTATTGCGCCACCCGCTGCGGGTACTGCGACTTCAACACCTACACCGCGACCGAACTGCGCGGCACGGGCGGTGTCCTCGCCTCCCGGGACAACTACGCGGACACCCTGGTCGACGAGATCCGCCTGGCCCGCAAGGTCCTCGGCGACGACCCGCGCCCGGTCCGCACCGTCTTCGTCGGCGGCGGCACGCCGACGCTGCTGGCGGCGGACGATCTCGTACGGATGCTGTCCGCGATCCGCGACGAGTTCGGCCTCGCGCCCGACGCCGAGGTCACCACGGAGGCCAACCCGGAGTCCGTCGACCCGGCCTATCTGGCCGCCCTCCGCGAGGGCGGCTTCAACCGCGTCTCCTTCGGCATGCAGAGCGCGAAGCAGCACGTACTGAAGGTCCTGGACCGCACCCACACCCCCGGCCGCCCCGAGGCGTGTGTCGCGGAGGCCCGGGCGGCCGGCTTCGAGCACGTCAACCTGGACCTGATCTACGGCACCCCGGGGGAGTCGGACGACGACTGGCGGGCCTCCCTGGAGGCGGCGATCGGGGCGGGCCCGGACCATGTGTCGGCGTACGCGCTGATCGTCGAGGAGGGCACGCAGCTCGCCCGTCGGATCCGCCGCGGCGAGGTCCCGATGACGGACGACGACGTCCACGCGGACCGGTACCTGATCGCGGAGGACGTCCTGTCCGCGGCGGGCTTCGACTGGTACGAGGTCTCCAACTGGGCGACCGCTCCCGAGGCCCGTTGCCTGCACAACGAGCTGTACTGGCGCGGCGCCGACTGGTGGGGCGCGGGCCCCGGCGCGCACTCGCACGTCGGCGGGGTGCGCTGGTGGAACGTGAAGCACCCCGGCGCGTACGCGGCGGCGCTGGCGGCGGGACGCTCACCGGGCGCCGGCCGTGAACTCCTGACGGACGAGGACCGCCGGGTGGAGCGGATCCTGCTGGAGCTGCGGCTGCGGGAGGGCGTACCGCTGACCCTCCTGAAGCCGGAGGGCCTGGCCGCCGCACGCCGGGCCCTGACGGACGAACTGCTGCAGCGGGGCCCGTACGACGAGGGCCGTGCGGTGCTCACCCTGCGCGGGCGGTTGCTGGCGGACGCCGTGGTCAGGGACTTGGTGGACTGACCAGGGCCCGCCTGTACCCGCACTAGGCGGTGACGAAGTCGATCAGTTCCTCCACTCGGCCCAGGAGCTCGGGCTCCAGGTCCTTGTAGGAGTGGACGCGGGAGAGGATGCCCTGCCAGGCGGCGCCCGTGTTGTCCGGCCAGCCGAGGGACCGGCACACGCCCGTCTTCCAGTCCTGGCCGCGCGGGATGCGCGGCCAGGACTCGATGCCCAGGGCCGACGGCTTCACCGCCTCCCAGATGTCGATGTAGGGGTGGCCGACGACCAGGGCGTGTTCGCTGGTCACCGACTCCGCGATGCGCCACTCCTTGGTGCCCCGGACCAGATGGTCGACCAGCACACCGAGCCGGGCGTCCGGGCCGGGGGCGAAGTCCGCCACGATCGACGGCAGGTCGTCCACGCCCTCCAGGTACTCCACGACCACGCCCTCGATGCGCAGGTCGTCGCCCCAGACCTTCTCCACCAGCTCCGCGTCGTGTCGGCCCTCCACGTAGATGCGCCCGGCGCGGGCCACGCGCGCACGTGCGCCCGGGACGGCGACCGAGCCGGAGGCGGTGCGGGTGGGGCGTGCCGGGGCCGAGGAGGGGCGGACCAGGGTGACCACCCTGCCCTCCAGCAGGAACCCCCGCGGCTCCAGCGGGAACACCCGGTGCTTGCCGAAGCGGTCCTCCAGGGTCACCGTTCCGGCCTCGCAGCGGATCACCGCCCCGCAGAATCCGGTGCCGGGCTCCTCCACTACCAGACCGGGCTCCGCCGGGACCTCCGGGACGGGCTTCGGCTTCTTCCAGGGAGGGGTCAGGTCGGCGGAGTACTGGCGCATTCGGATGACGATAGGAGAAGCGCGACGGCGATCACCGCGACACGCCGAAACGCGCCGCCAGCGCGTCCCGTTGCGCCCTTACGAACCCCGCGTCCACCACTGCTCCGTGACCGGGCACGTACAGCGCGTCCTCGCCGCCGAGAGCCAGCAGCCGGTCCAGTGCGGCCGGCCAGTGCGACGGTACGGCGTCGGGTCCCGCCTGCGGTTCGCCGGACTCCTCGACCAGGTCGCCGCAGAAGACCACCTCCGGGGAGCCGGGCACCAGGACCACGAGGTCATGGGCCGTGTGGCCCGGGCCCACGTTCGCCAGCAGCACCTGCCGGCCGCCGCCCAGGTCCAGGGTGCGCTCGCCGGAGACATGATGGCGGGGCGCCACGAGGGCGGTCACGGCCTCCTCGGCCACCTCCGCGTCCATGCCGTTGCGCACCGCGTCCGCCACCAGCTCCTCCCGCGCGTGCCGGGCCTCGAACACCGAGTCGATGCCGACCGCGCCGTACACCTCCGCGCCCGCGAAGGCGGGGGCCCCGAGGACGTGGTCGAAGTGCGGATGCGTGAGCGCGAGATGAGTCACACGCCGACCGGCCAGCGCCTCCGCCCGGGTCCGCAGCTCCGCGCCCTCCGCCAGGCTCGACCCGGCGTCGATCACCAGCGCCGTGCCCGCCCCCACGACCAGCCCCGCCGTGCAGTCCCACCCCGGCAGCCGACACCGCCCCACCCCGGCCGCGACCCGCTCCCACCCGAGCTCTTCCCAAGTCACCGTCATACCGCGACGCTAACCGTACGACCCTCTCAACCGGGCCCGACCTTGCCCTGGGTGTACCCCACAGCCGTACACTGGGCCGGGGAACGCTGGCACTCGGCGGGACAGAGTGCCAGGCGAAGTGGCTAGGGGACGACTTCTGGAGGTGTGCGCATGCTGAGTGAACGACGGCTCCAGGTGCTGCGCGCCATCGTCCAGGACTACGTCGGCACCGAGGAGCCGGTCGGGTCGAAGGCTCTGACCGAGCGGCACAACCTCGGCGTCTCCCCGGCGACGGTCCGCAACGACATGGCCGCCCTGGAGGACGAGGGGTACATCGCCCAGCCGCACACCAGCGCCGGGCGCATCCCCACCGACAAGGGCTACCGCCTGTTCGTCGACAAGCTCGCCGGCGTCAAGCCGATGAGCGCCCCCGAGCGGCGCGCGATCCAGAACTTCCTCGACGGCGCCGTCGACCTCGACGACGTCGTCGCGCGGACGGTCCGGCTGCTCGCGCAGCTGACCCGGCAGGTCGCCGTCGTGCAGTACCCCTCGCTCACCCGCTCGACCGTGCGGCACGTGGAGCTGCTCTCGCTCGCCCCCGCGCGCGTGATGCTCGTGCTGATCACGGACACCGGCCGGGTCGAGCAGCGCATGGTCGACTGCCCGGCGCCCTTCGGTGAGGCCTCGCTCGCGGACCTGCGGGCGCGGCTCAACAGCCGGGTCGCGGGACGGCGCTTCACGGACGTCCCGCGTCTCGTGGAGGACCTGCCCGAGGGCTTCGACGTGGAGGACCGGGGTACCGTTGCGACGGTGCTCTCCACCCTCCTGGAGACGCTCGTCGAGGAGAACGAGGAGCGGCTGATGATCGGCGGAACCGCCAATCTGACCCGCTTCGGACATGACTTCCCCCTCACCATCCGGCCCGTCCTGGAGGCGCTGGAGGAGCAGGTCGTCCTCCTCAAGTTGCTTGGAGAGGCAGGGGATTCGGGCATGACCGTACGCATCGGTCATGAGAACGCCTACGAGGGACTCAACTCCACGTCCGTGGTCTCGGTCGGCTACGGTTCGGGCGGCGAGGCAGTCGCCAAACTCGGCGTGGTCGGACCGACCCGCATGGATTACCCGGGAACGATGGGAGCGGTACGCGCAGTGGCACGGTACGTCGGACAGATCCTGGCGGAGTCGTAAGTGGCCACGGACTACTACGCCGTTCTCGGCGTGCGCCGCGACGCGTCGCAGGAAGAGATCAAGAAGGCCTTCCGGCGGCTCGCCCGCGAGCTGCACCCGGACGTCAACCCCGATCCGAAGACCCAGGAGCGGTTCAAGGAGATCAACGCCGCTTACGAGGTGCTCTCGGACCCGCAGAAGAAGCAGGTCTACGACCTCGGCGGCGACCCGCTCTCGCAGGCGGGCGGCGGTGGCGCGGGCGGCTTCGGCGCCAGCGGCTTCGGGAACTTCTCGGACATCATGGACGCGTTCTTCGGTACGGCGTCCCAGCGCGGCCCGCGCTCGCGCACCCGGCGCGGCCAGGACGCGATGATCCGGCTGGAGATCGAGCTCGACGAGGCGGCCTTCGGCACCACGAAGGACATCCAGGTCGACACCGCGATCGTCTGCAACACCTGCAACGGCGAGGGGGCGGCCCCCGGCACCACCGCGCAGACGTGTGACATGTGCCGTGGCCGCGGTGAGGTCTCCCAGGTGACCCGGTCCTTCCTGGGCCAGGTCATGACGTCGCGTCCCTGCCCCCAGTGCCAGGGCTTCGGCACGGTCGTACCGACCCCCTGCCCGGAGTGCGCCGGTGACGGCCGGATCCGCTCCCGCCGCACGCTGACGGTGAAGATCCCGGCCGGTGTGGACAACGGCACGCGGATCCAGCTCGCCGGCGAGGGCGAGGTCGGCCCGGGCGGCGGCCCGGCCGGTGACCTGTACGTCGAGATCCACGAGCTGCCGCACACCACCTTCCAGCGGCGCGGGGACGACCTGCACTGCACGGTGACGATCCCGATGACGGCGGCGTCGCTGGGCACCAAGGTGCCGCTGGAGACGCTGGACGGCATGGAGGAGGTCGACATCCGGCCCGGCACCCAGTCCGGCCAGTCGATCCCGCTGCACGGCCGGGGCGTCACGCATCTGCGCGGCGGCGGCCGGGGCGACCTGATCGTCCACGTCGAGGTCCAGACCCCCACCAAGCTCGACCCGGAACAGGAACGCCTCCTGCGCGAACTGGCCAAGCTCCGCGGCGAGGAACGCCCCCAGGGCCAGTTCCAGCCGGGGCAGCAGGGGTTGTTCTCGCGGTTGAAGGATGCGTTCAATGGGCGCTGACGTGGGCTGAGTGGGCTGCCGGGGGTCCGGGGGTTGGCCCCCGGGCGGGCACAGTCAGCCGGGGCAGCAGGGGTTGTTCTCGCGGTTGAAGGATGCGTTCAATGGGCGCTGAGGCTCACTCATTCACGTGGTCCATGCCGTGGGGGATGCCCGATTCGGACTTGTTCGGAGGACGTGACAACATGCGGTCATGTCCTCCGCGCTGACCGATCTCTTCCCGTATCCGATCGTGCAGGCCCCCATGGCGGGCGGCGTCTCCGTGCCCGCGCTCGCCGCCGCCGTGTCCGAGGCCGGCGGGCTGGGGTTCCTGGCCGGTGGGTACAAGACCGCCGACGGCATGTACCAGGAGATCAAGCAGCTGCGGAGCCTGACCAGCCGCCCCTTCGGCGTGAACCTCTTCCTGCCGCAGCCGGAGTACGCCGACCAGGGCGCCGTGGAGATCTACACCCACCAGCTGGCCGGTGAGGCCGCCTGGTACGAGACCGAGCTCGGCGACCCGGACAGCGGCCGGGACGACGGCTACGACGCCAAGCTCGCCGTCCTGCTGGACAACCCGGTGCCCGTGGTGTCGTTCCACTTCGGCGTCCCCAGCCGGGACGTCGTCGACTCCCTGCACCGCCTGGGCACCTTCGTCCTGGTCACCGCGACCACCGCCGAGGAGGCCCTCGCCGTGGAGGGGTCCGGCGCCGACGTGGTGATCGCGCAGGGCGTGGAGGCCGGCGGACACCAGGGCACCCACCGCGACACCCCGGAGAACGACGGCGCCGGCATCGGCCTGCTCTCCCTCGTCGCCCAGGTCCGCGAGACCGTGACGATCCCGATCGTCGCCGCCGGCGGCATCATGCGCGGCGGCCAGATCGCCGCCGTCCTCGCGGCGGGCGCGAGCGCGGCCCAGCTCGGCACCGCGTTCCTGGCCACGGCCGAGTCCGGCGCCAATGCCGTCCACAAGCAGGCGCTCACCAATCCCCTGTTCACGCGTACGGAACTCACCCGCGCCTTCTCCGGCCGCCCCGCCCGTGGCCTGGTCAACCGCTTCATGCGCGAGCACGGCCCGTACGCCCCCGCCGCCTACCCCCAGCTCCACCACATCACCGCGCCGCTGCGCAAGAAGGCCGCCGCGTCCGGCGACGCCCAGGGCATGGCGCTGTGGGCGGGCCAGGGGCACCGCATGGCCCGCGAGCTGCCGGCCGGGCAGCTGGTCGAGGTCCTCGCCGCCGAGCTCGACGCGGCCCGGACGGCGTTGTCGGGCCAGGGGGACCTGCGATGACCGCGCCGGTGTTCGTCGCCGAGGACCTGCCGGCCGGCGCCGGTCCGTACGTCCTCGACGGCGCCGAGGGCCGGCACGCGGTCTCGGTGAAGCGGCTGCAGCCCGGCGAGGAGGTCGTCCTCACCGACGGCGCCGGACGGCACGCGGCCTGCGAGGTGACCGGCACCGAGGGCAAGGACCGGCTGATCGTCCGCATCGTCTCGGTGTCCGAGGAGCCGGAGCCCGCCCCGCGGATCACGGTCGTCCAGGCCCTGCCCAAGGGCGACCGCGGCGAACTGGCCGTGGAGACCATGACCGAGGTCGGTGTCGACGCCGTCGTGCCCTGGCAGGCCGCCCGCTGCATCACCCAGTGGAGGGGCGAGCGCGGACTGAAGGCGCTCGCCAAGTGGCGGGCCACCGCCCGGGAGGCCGGCAAGCAGTCCCGGCGGGTCCGCTTCCCCGAGATCGCGGACGCGGCGACGACCAGACAGGTTGCCGCACTTCTCGCCAAAGCCGACCTCGCCGCCGTCCTGCACTCCGACTTCGAGCACCGCAGCGAGCACCTGGCCACCGCCGAACTCCCCGCCCACGGCGAGATCGTGCTGGTCGTCGGCCCCGAAGGGGGCGTCTCCAAGGACGAGTTGGCGCTGTTCGAGGAGGCGGGTGCGAAGGCGTACGTGCTGGGGCCTACCGTGCTGCGTACATCGACCGCCGGCACCGCGGCCGCGGCCCTGCTCCTGGGCCGCACCGGCCGCTGGTCCTGACCACCCAACGGGGGACCACGTGGAACTCGCCCAAGTCCGCCTCCTCGTCGCCGACTTCGCCGCCTGCTACCGCTTCTACGCCGACGTCCTCGGCCTGAAGCCGCAGTCCGGGGCGAGCGAGGGACCGTACGAGAAGTTCAGCCCGGCCACGGGGTCGGCGGGGATCGCCCTGCAGGACCGCTCGATGATGGCCGAGGTCCTGGACGAACTGGGCGACCCGGCCACCGGCCACCGCTCGCTGGTGGTGCTGCGCGTCGACGACCTCGACGCCTACTGCGAGCGGATCACGGAGCGCGGGGCCACCGTGCTGCACGGACCCGCCCCGATGACCGACCGCATGCGCGTGGCCCATCTCAAGGACCCCGAGGGGAACCTGGTGGAGCTGCAGGAGTGGCTGCTGCTGCGGACCTGAGGCCGGGTCGGCTCCTCCTCGAGGGGCGCTCCAATGACCGTATGCGCCCTTCCGCGGACGCGGACTCGGTGGCAGGCTGCCCTTCATGGGGGTGTTGAGGCGCAGTTGGCGACGGCCACCGGCACGACGGGTGGTGGCCGTGGCGGGGCTTGCCGTCGTGGCCGTCGGAGGAGCCGTGGCCTGTGATCCTGGTGGGCTCGGCACCGCGGCCGTCGCGTACACCACCGACCAGACCGCGACCAAGGAACTGAAGCGGCACAACATCGACGTGCAGTGGCTCAGCTGCACCTCCAACTACGGCAACAACAACACCAGTCACAACAGCATGCCCAGCGCGAGCGAGACCACCGTCGCCAACGTCGACTGCCAGGGGCAGACCAAGGACGGCAAGGACATCACCGTCACCGGCAAGGTCACCCGCGCCGTGGACGGCGCCTGTGTGCGAGGTGACCTGACGGCCAAGGTCGGCGGGAAGACGCTGTTCCACGTCGCCGGGCTCGGCGACTGCACCTCCACGCCCTCCCCGATCGTGAACAATCCCAGCGGCGGCAACGGCAACCAGCCCGGCGCCACCGTCACCGTGACCGTCACGCGGACCATCTGGTGCAAGGGCGACCCGCAGTGCTGGCCGGTCCAGGGCAAGTGATCCAAACCGCTGCCCGGCGACCCGGCGGCTGCCTAGAGTGATCGTGTGACGCAGCCCGCAGCCCCCGCGTATCTCCGGTTCCCGCACCTGCACGGCGAGTTGCTCGCCTTCACCGCCGAGGACGACGTGTGGCTCGCCCCCCTCGACGGCGGCCGGGCCTGGCGGGTCAGCGCGGACAACGTGCCGGTGAACCACCCCCGCATCTCGCCCGACGGCACCACCGTCGCCTGGACCTCCACCCGCGACGGCGCCCCCGAGGTCCATGTGGCCCCGATCGACGGCGGCCCCGCGAAACGCCTGACGTACTGGGGCAGTTCACGCACCCAGGTGCGCGGCTGGACCCCGGACGGAGACGTCCTCGCGATCAGCACCCAGGGCCAGGCCAGCCTGCGCCGCAGCTGGGCACGGGCGATTCCGCTCGACGGCGGCCCGGCGGCCACCCTGCCCTACGGCCCCGTCGGCCATGTTGCCTTCGGCCCGTCCACCGTCCTGCTCTCCGCGCCCATGGGCCGGGAGGCGGCCTGGTGGAAGCGCTACCGGGGCGGCACGGCGGGCAAGCTGTGGATCGACCGGGACGGCGACGGCGAGTTCGTGCGCCTGCACGAGGAGGTGGACGGCAACCTCGAGAGCCCCGTCTGGACCGGCGACCGGATCGCCTTCCTCTCCGACCACGAGGGCGTCGGCGCCGTCTACTCCTCCCTCGCCGACGGCTCCGACCTGCGCCGGCACACTCCGATCGACGGCTTCTACGCCCGCCATCTCGCCGGCGACGGCGCCCGGCTGGTGTACGCGTCGGCCGGTGAGCTGTGGATCCTCGACGACCTGGACACCGCCGAGCCGCGCCGCCTGGACGTCCGGCTCGGCGGCCCCCGGCTCGACCTGCAGCCGTTCCCGGTGAACGCCGCCCGCTGGTTCGGCTCCGCGCACCCCGACCACACCGCCCGCGGCAGCGCGGTCGCCGTCCGCGGCTCCGTGCACTGGGTCACCCACCGCTCAGGCCCCGCCCGCGCCCTGGCCGCCGAACCCGGCGTAAGGGCCCGGCTGCCGCGCACCTTCCGGGTGGACGGCGAGGAACACGTCGTCTGGGTCACCGACGCCGAGGGCGACGACGCCCTGGAGTTCGCCCCCGCGACCGGCACCGCCCCCGGCGCCACCCCGCGCCGGCTGGCCGCCGGACAGCTCGGCCGGGTCCTCGACCTCGCCGTGGCCCCCGACGGCGGCCGCGTCGCCGTCGCCGCGCACGACGGACGCGTCCTGCTCGTCGAACGGGACACCGGCGAGGTTCGCGAGGTCGACCGCTCCACCGACGGCGACGTCTCGGGCCTGGTCTTCTCACCCGACTCCGGCTGGCTCGCCTGGTCCCACCCCGGCCCGCGCCCGCTGCGGCAGCTGCGCCTCGCCAACACCACCGACCTGTCGGTCACCGAGGCCACCCCGCTCCGCTTCCGCGACTACGCGCCGGCGTTCACCCTCGACGGCAAGCACCTCGCCTTCCTCTCCGCGCGCTCCTTCGACCCGGTCTACGACGAGCACGTCTTCGACCTCGCCTTCGTCGGCGGCTCCCGCCCGCACCTGATCCCCCTCGCGGCGACCACCCCGTCCCCGTTCGGACCGCAGCGCCACGGACGCCCCTTCGACGCCCCGGACAAGGAAGAGACCCCCGACAGCGAGGGCACCCCCAGCACCCGCGTCGACCTCGAGGGACTGGCCGACCGGATCGTGCCCTTCCCGGTCGAGGCCGCCCGCTACTCCACCCTGCGCGCCGCCAAGGACGGCGTGCTGTGGCTGCGCCACCCCGTGCGCGGCGTCCTCGGCGCCTCCCGGGCCACCCCGGACGACCCGGACCCCAGGACCGCCCTGGAACGCTACGACCTGGCCCAGCAGCGCATCGAGCACCTCGCCTCCGACGCCGACCACTTCGCCGTCAGCGGCGACGGCAAGCGCGTCCTGCTGTGGACCGAGGACAAGCTCAAGGTCGTCCCCAGCGACCGGCGCGCCTCGAACGACGACGACAGCGACAGCAACATCACCGTCGACCTCGGCCGCGTCCGCCACACCGTCGACCCCGCCGCGGAGTGGCGCCAGATGTACGACGAGACCGGCCGCCTCATGCGGGACAACTTCTGGCGCCCCGACCTCGGCGGCGTCGACTGGGACGGCGTCCTGGACCGCTACCGGCCCGTCCTCGACCGCGTCGCCGCCCACGACGACCTCGTCGACCTCCTCTGGGAGGTCCAGGGCGAACTCGGCACCTCCCACGCCTACGTCACCCCGCGCGGCAACCACGGCCACGGCGAACGCCAGGGACTGCTCGGCGCCGACATCTCCCGCCACGGGGACGGCGCCTGGCGCGTCGACCGCATCCTCCCCGCCGAGACCTCCGACCCCGACGCCCGCTCCCCGCTGGCCGCGCCCGGTGTCGCGGTCCGCGCCGGGGACGCGATCGTCGCGGTCGCCGGCCGCCCGGTGGACCCGGTCACCGGCCCCGGCCCGCTCCTGGTCGGCACGGCCGGCAAACCCGTCGAGCTGACGATCCTCCCCTCCGGCGGCGGCGACCCCCGGCACGCCGTCGTCGTCCCCGTCGCCGACGAGGAACCCCTGCGCTACCACGCCTGGGTCGCCGACCGCCGCGCCTACGTCCACGAGCGCTCCGACGGCCGCCTCGGCTACCTCCACGTCCCCGACATGCAGGCCCCCGGCTGGGCCCAGATCCACCGCGACCTGCGCATCGAGGTGGCCCGCGAGGGCTTGGTGGTCGACGTCCGCGAGAACCGCGGCGGCCACACCTCCCAGCTGGTCGTCGAGAAACTGGCCCGCAGGATCGTCGGCTGGGACCTGCCACGCGGCCTGCGCCCCTACAGCTACCCCGAGGACGCCCCTCGCGGCCCCGTGGTCGCCGTGGCCAACGAGTTCTCCGGCTCCGACGGCGACATCGTCAACGCCGCGATCAAGGCCCTGGGCCTGGGCCCGGTCGTCGGCACCCGCACCTGGGGCGGGGTCATCGGCATCGACAGCCGCTACCGCCTGGTCGACGGCACCCTGGTCACCCAGCCGAAGTACGCGTTCTGGCTGGAGGGTTACGGCTGGGGCGTGGAGAACCACGGCGTCGACCCGGACGTGGAGGTGGTGCAGCGGCCCCAGGACCATGCCGCCGGTCGTGACGCCCAACTGGACGAGGCGATCAGGCTCGCGCTGGAGGCACTGGAGACCAGCCCGGCGAAGACGCCGCCGGGTCTGCCGACCTGACCGCCGACGATAGAGTGGCCCCACATCCGATCATCGCTGTTCAGGAGGGCACATGGCCGGGGAACCGCAGGACGACTGCCTGTTCTGCAAGATCGCGGAAGGGCATGTGCCCGCCACGATCGTCCGTGAGACAGAGACCACCGTCGCCTTCCGGGACATCAACCCCCAGGCCCCCACCCACGTCCTGGTGATCCCCAAGGTCCACTACGAGAACGCGGCCGCCCTCGCCAGCGCCGAACCCACCGTCGCGGCCGACGTCCTCAAAGAAGCCCGGTCCGTTGCGGATGACGAAAAGCTCGAGAGCTACCGCATCGTCTTCAACACGGGCCCCGGCGCCGGCCAGACGGTCTTCCACGCCCACGCCCACGTCCTCGGCGGCCGCGGCCTGCACTGGCCCCCCGGATAACCCACCGTGTCGGTACGTGAATTGGTCGTCCTCGGCACAGCCAGCCAGGTCCCGACCCGGCACCGCAACCACAACGGCTACCTGCTCCGCTGGGACGGCGAGGGCATCCTCTTCGACCCCGGCGAGGGCACCCAGCGCCAGATGCTGCGCGCCGGGGTCGCCGCGCACGACCTGAACCGCATCTGCGTCACCCACTTCCACGGCGACCACTCCCTCGGCCTCGCCGGCGTGATCCAGCGGATCAACCTCGACAAGGTCCCGCACGAGATCACGGCCCATTACCCGCGCAGCGGGCAACGCTTCTTCGACCGCCTGCGCTACGCGACGGCGTACCGCGAGACGGTCGCGCTCACCGAGGCCCCGGTCCACACGGACGGCCCGCTGGCCACCACCCCGGCGTACACGCTGGAGGCCCGCCGGCTCTCCCACCCCGTCGAGTCCTACGGCTACCGCCTCACCGAGCCCGACGGCCGCCGTATGCTCCCCGACCGTCTCGCCGCGCACGGCGTCCGGGGCCCGGACGTCGGCCGCCTCCAGCGCGAGGGGGCACTGGACGGCGTCTCGCTCGACGACGTCAGCGAGGTCCGCCGCGGCCAGCGGTTCGCGTTCGTCATGGACACCCGCCTCTGCGACGGCGTGCACGCGCTCGCGGACGGCGTCGACCTGCTCGTCATCGAGTCGACCTTCCTCGACGAGGACACCGGCCTCGCCACCGAGCACGGCCACCTCACCGCCGGCCAGGCGGCCCGCGTGGCCCGGGACGCCGGCGTACGGCACCTGGTGCTGACGCACTTCAGCCAGCGCTATACCGACCCCGAGGAGTTCGAACGGCAGGCGCGCGCGGCTGGCTTCGAGGGCGAGCTCACGGTGGCGCACGACCTGCTGCGGATCCCGGTTCCGAAACGTCGGTAAATCACCCGTACGATACTGCGATGCCCCTCCCCAAAGCAGAACTGCACCTCCACATCGAAGGAACCCTGGAGCCGGAGCTCGCTTTCGAGCTGGCCGCCCGCAACGGCGTCGAGCTGCCGTACGCCGACACCGCCGAGCTCCGCGAGGCCTACGACTTCGCGGACCTCCAGTCCTTCCTGAACCTGTACTACGAGCTCATGGCCGTCCTGCGCACCGAGCGGGACTTCGAGGACCTCGCCGACGCCTACCTCGCCCGCGCCGCCGCGCAGGGCGTCCGGCACGCGGAGATCTTCTTCGACCCGCAGGCCCATCTCGCGCGGGGCGTGGAGATGGGCACGGTCGTCGAGGGGCTGTGGCGGGCGCTGGGGAGCAGCGTGGCGAACCACGGTGTCTCCACCCGGCTCATCCTCTGCTTCCTGCGCGACGAATCCGCCGAGTCGGCCCTTGAGACCCTGCACGCGGCGAAGCCGTACCTGGACCGGATCACCGGCGTCGGCCTCGACTCGGCGGAGGTCGGGCATCCGCCGGTGAAGTTCCGCGAGGTGTACGACGCCGCCGCGGACCTCGGGCTGCGGCGCGTGGCCCACGCCGGTGAGGAGGGGCCGCCGGAGTACATCACCGAGGCGCTGGACGTGCTCGGCGTCGAGCGGGTCGACCACGGGCTGCGGTGCGTCGAGGACCCGGCGCTGGTCGAGCGGCTGGCGCGGGAGCGGATACCGCTGACCCTGTGCCCGCTGTCCAACGTCCGCCTCCGCACGGTCGACACCCTCGCCGACCACCCCCTGCCGGCGATGCTCGACGCGGGGCTGATGTGCACGGTCAACTCCGACGACCCGGCCTACTTCGGCGGCTACGCGGGCGACAACTTCGAGGCCGTACAGCGGACGCTGGGGCTGTCCCAGGACCGGCTCCGGCAACTGGCCCGCAACTCGTTCCTGGCGTCCTTCCTGGAGGACGACGAGGAGCGGCGGGCGCGGTACCTCGCCGAGGTCGAGGCGTACGAGTTCTAAGCGGCCGTGGTGTCGTAGTCGTGCCGGACAGGCGTTTCCACCGGGATCTCGAGGACCCGGAGAGGGCGTCTGCCCAGCGCGACCACAGTGATCGGTATGGCGATCAGCAACAGCCCCGCCGCCAGCACCGCACCCATGACCGGGAACCCCGCCCACTCCGCCAGCGCACTCCCCGTCAGCGGCCCCGCCGCCGTCCCCAGCGACGACGCCGACCCCACCAGCACCGCCCAACGCCCCCGCGGGTCCAAAGACGCGGCAAGACCGATGACGTACGACAGCACGACCGGGTAGAGCAGGTTCCAGGCGATCTCACCGGTCGCGAAGGAGCCCAGGCCGGTCGCGGACGCGCTGAGCACGATGCAGCCGGCGATGACCGCCGTACCGCCCCCGACCGGCACCGCCCGTCCGAACCGCGGCCCCACCGCGCCCGCGACCGTCACACCCAGCAGTCCCGCGCCGAGCGCCACCGCGAAGACCGCGCCGACGGTGGCCTCCGTCAGATGCGCCTGGGACAGGCCGATCCGGCCGCTGACGCCCCACAGGGCGTTCTGCGCGAGGGACCAGCACAGCATCGTGGCGGCGAGGACCGCGCCGGAGCGCCGGTGAGGGAGCCGCGTGCCGCCGAGGGGGCTGTGCGCGGCGGCCGTACGGACCGGGAGGCGGCCGGTGAGCGGCCAGACGGCGAGCGCGGTCAGGGCGATCGCGGCGAGCGGCTGGCCGTGGCCCGGACCGAGGTGGGGGACCGTCAGATAGACGGCGCCGGCGAGTGCCGAGACGCCGAGCAGGCCGAGAGTGGTGGTGCGGTGCGGATCGGGTTGCGCGGCGATTCCCGTGGCGGCCACCGTCGTCGCCGTACCGGAGCCGAAGCCGCCGATCAGGGCGCCGAGGACGACGGCCGGGATGCCGGCGGTCAGGGCCGCGGTGCCGTAGCCGAGGACGGCGAGGGCGAGGCCGACGCGGGCCAGGGTGCGGGCCCCGATCCGGTCGACCCGTGAGGCGAGGACGAAGCCCGCCGACGCCGAGCTCAGCAGCAGGGCGCTGCCGAGGGCTCCGGCCTCGGTGGCGGTCAGGGGCAGACCCGAGTCCAGGCGGCCGACGGTGGTGGGGAGCAGGTAGGGAGCGAGGTACCCGGCCGTGAAAAGGGCGACGAGGGGCCAGGCGATGGTGCGAGGGGCGAACACGGGCGTTCCCAGGGCATGCGAAAGGAGCGGCTCAAGAAGGGGGGTGGGCGCAGGCCGTCGACGGACAGGAACGCGCGAGCAAGTTGTATCAAGCACGCGGTTTGCGGAAGAAGCTGAAGTCGTGTGATGTGGCGCACGTTGTGTTTGGGGCGGGAGAGGTCGGGTAGACGAGCGCCCCGTTCATCGGGTCAGCGCCAGTGCGCCGAGCCTCCCGCGCCCGGTGCCGTCGCCTCGATCTTCGTCCTGATCTCCCGCATCACCGCCACGATCCGCTCCTCGTGCTCCGGCGTCAGCCGGGCCACCGGCACCGAGCAGCTGACCGCGTCCTGGGCCGGCACCTCGTAGCGCAGCGCGAACCCGAAGCCGACGATGCCGAGGACGCCCTCCTCGCGGTCGACCGCGTAGCCGCGGGCGCGCACCTCGGCGAGGTCGGCGGCCAACGCCTCCCTGGTGGTACGGGTGTTGGGGGTGAGGGCCTCGTACGGGCCCTCGGGAAGGTCGTCGTCGGGGCGTTCGGCCAGCAGCGCCTTGCCGAGCGCGCCCACGTGCGCCGGCAGACGGCGGCCGACCCGGCTGATGGTCCGCAGGTACTCGTGCGACTCCCGGGTGGCCAGATAGGCCACGTCCCGGCCGTCCAGGCGCCCCAGGTGGATCGTCTCGCCCAGCGCCTCCGACGCCTCGTCGAGATACGGCCGTACGACCCGCACGCGCGGGTCGGAGTCCAGATAACTGGTGCCGGTCAGCAGGGCGTGGATGCCGATGCCGTAGAGGGAGCCGGTGATGTCCGTGCGCACCCAGCCCCGGCCGATCAGCGTCTGCAGCAGCGCGTACATCGAGCTGCGCGGCACCTCGAGCGCCTCCGCCAGTTCCTGCAGCCGCGCCGGCCGGTCGCCGCGCGCGGCGAGCAGTTCCAGCAGTTCGACCGTCCGTGCCGCGGACTTCACCTCGCGAACACCGCCGCCTGTCTCCGACATGGGGCGATGGTAGTCCGCCGCCGCCCGCCCGTTGACGCCCGACGTTCGCATATCTAGGCTTTGTCTCCATACATGGATGACATCTATATGGGGAGACGCCGTGACGGGTGAGACGGAAACGACCGCGCGCAGGCTGCGGGAGGGCATGGAGGGCGGAGTGCTCTCCTTCCCGCTGACCTCCTTCCGCGACGACGGCTCGCTCGACCCGGACGGCTTCCGCGCCCATGTCGCGGACCGGCTCGCCACCGCGCCCGGCGCCCTCTTCCCCGCCTGCGGCACCGGCGAGTTCTTCTCACTGGACGAGGACGAGTACCGCCAGGTCGTCACCGTCGCCGTCGAGGAGGCGGCCGGCCGGGTGCCCGTCGTCGCCGGGACCGGATACGGCTGGGCGCAGGCCGCCCGCTTCGCGCGCATCGCCGAGGAGGCCGGCGCCGACGCCCTGCTCGTCCTGCCGCACTACCTCGTCGCCGCCCCGCAGGCGGGCCTCGTCGCCCAGCTGGAACAGATCGCGGCCCGCACCCGGCTCCCGCTGATCGCCTACCAGCGCGGCCAGGTCGCCTACACCCCGGCCTCCTTGAGGCGGATCGCGGACATCCCGAACGTCATCGGCCTCAAGGACGGCCACAGCGACCTCGACCGGCTCCAGCGCCTCACCCTCGCCGCACCCCAGGGCTTCCTGTTCTTCAACGGCGCCGCCACCGCCGAGATCCAGGCCCGCGCGTACGCCACCGTCGGCGTCCCCTCCTACTCCTCCGCCGTGCACGCCTTCGCGCCCGAGATCGCGAACGCCTTCTTCACCGCCCTGCGCGGGCACGACGACAAGACCGTGGACCGGCTGCTGCGCGACTTCTACGTGCCGTTCGTGGAACTCCGCGACCGGGTACCCGGCTACGGCGTGTCCCTCGTCAAGGCCGCGGCCCGGCTGCGCGGAGGTCCCGTCGGCCCCGTCCGCGCCCCGCTCACCGACCCCTCGCCCGCCGACCTGGCCGACCTGCGGGCCCTCCTCGACACCGGCCTCGACCTCGTAGGAGCCTCCCTGTGAACCTCACGATCACGGACGTCTGGCTGACCCCGATCCTGGTCGCCGACCCGCCGCTGCTCAACACCCAGGGCGTGCACCAGCCGTACACCCCGCGGCTGATCGTGGAGGTCCTGACGGCCGACGGGATCACCGGCGTCGGCGAGACGTACGGCGACACCAAGTACCTGGAACTGGCACGCCCCTTCGCCGAGAAGCTGAAGGGCCGTCAAGTGGACGACCTCAACGGCCTGTTCACCCTCGCCGACGAGGTCGCCGTGGACGACGCCCGGGTCTCCGGGCAGGTCGACGTCGGCGGACTGCGCGGCGTCCAGACCGCCGACAAGCTGCGCCTGTCCGTCGTCTCCGCCTTCGAGGTGGCCTGTCTGGACGCCCTCGGCAAGACGCTCGGCCTGCCCGTGCACGCGCTGCTCGGCGGCAAGGTCCGGGATGCCGTCGAGTACAGCGCGTACCTGTTCTACAAGTGGGCCGCCCATCCCGAGGGCGTGGCCTGCGAGCAGGACGACTGGGGCGCGGCCGTCGACCCGGCGGGCGTCGTCGCGCAGGCGCGGCTGTTCAAGGAGCGGTACGGGTTCACCTCGTTCAAGCTCAAGGGCGGTGTCTTCCCGCCCGAGGAGGAGATCGCCGCCGTACGCGCCCTGGCCGAGGCCTTCCCCGGGCACCCGCTGAGGCTCGACCCGAACGGCGCCTGGTCCGTGGAGACCTCACTGAAGGTCGCCGGGGAGCTTGCGGACGTCCTCGAGTACCTGGAGGACCCGGCGCTCGGCACGCCCGCGATGGCCGAGGTCTCCGCCGGCACCGACGTGCCGCTCGCCACCAACATGTGCGTGACGACCTTCGCCGAGATCAAGGAGGCGTTCACCCGGGACGCCGTCCAGGTCGTCCTCTCCGACCACCACTACTGGGGCGGGCTGCGCAACACCCAGCAACTCGCCGCGATCTGCCGGACGTTCGGCGTCGGGATCTCCATGCACTCCAACACGCACCTCGGGATCAGCCTGGCCGCGATGACCCACGTCGCCTCCACCGTCCCCAACCTCCACCACGCCTGCGACTCCCACTACCCCTGGCAGTCGGAGGACGTCCTCACCCAGCGGCTGACCTTCGACGACGGCAAGGTCAGCGTCTCCGACGCGCCGGGCCTCGGCGTCGAACTCGACCGGGAGAAGCTCGCCGTCCTGCACCAGAGGTGGCTCGACGACGACGGCGCGCTGCGCGAGCGCGACGACGCGGCGGCGATGCGGATCGCCGACCCCGAGTGGGTCACCCCCGCCGTGCCCCGCTGGTAGGACCGGGGACGGCCCGCACGGTACGGGGGGCGGCCGCTGCGGCGTGAGCGGCGGCGGAGGGTCCGTGATGTGGTGCACACTGGCTGGATCCGCACCATGTCAGGGAGTGCACCGTGATCGCGCCCAACGCGTCCACCGGAAAGGGACCGTCACCCGTCATCGAGGGACCGCAGTGCCGGGCCCAGGTCGATCCGCTGGCCGGCCTGCGCACGCCCGACGACCCGCCCTGGGACGTGTACCTGACCGGCATGGTCTTCCTGGACATCATCTTCACCGGGCTCGACTCCGCCCCGGTGCGCGGCACCGAGTCCTGGGCGCGGGGCATGGGTTCGAGCCCCGGCGGTGTCGCCAACATGGCCACCGCCCTCGCCCGACTCGGGCTGCGGACCTCCCTCGCGGCCGCCTTCGGCGACGACCACTACGGCGATTACTGCTGGGACGCGCTGGAGCAGGGCGAGGGCATCGACCTCTCCACATCCCGCACCGCGCCCGGCTGGCACTCCCCGGTCACCGTCTCCATGGCGTACGAGGGCGAGCGCACGATGGTCTCCCACGGCCACGAACCGCCCCCGGAGGAGCCCGCCCCCGACCACCCGCCGTACGCCCGCGCGGCCGTCGCCTCCCTCACCCCCGGCACGCGCGCCCCCTGGATCGCCCAGGCCGCGAGCCGCGGCACCCGCATCTTCGCCGACGTCGGCTGGGACGACACCGCGGCCTGGGACCTGGCGGGCCTGGCCGACCTGGAGCACTGCGAGGCCTTCCTGCCCAACGCGGAGGAGGCCATGCGCTACACCGGCGCCGCCTGCCCGCGCGCCGCCGCCCACGCCCTCACCGAACACGTGCCGCTCGCCGTGGTCACTCTGGGCGCGGAGGGCGCGTATGCCGTGGACCGGCGGACCGGGGAGACGGCGGAGGTCCCCGCCATCGCCGTGGAGGCCCTGGACCCGACCGGCGCCGGTGACGTCTTCGTGGCCGGCTTCGTCACCGGCACCCTGGCGGGCTGGCCGCTCGCCGACCGGCTCGCCTTCGCGGGTCTGACGGCGGCCCTGTCCGTCCAGGAGTTCGGCGGCTCCCTCTCGGCCCCGGGCTGGGCGGAGATCGGCGCCTGGTGGCGGAAGGTGCAGTCGGTGGAGGGACAGGAGCCGGAGGCGCTGAGCCGGTACGCCTTCCTGGACGCGCTGGTTCCGGGGGAGGGAGCAACCCGCCCGTGGCCGCTGCGGCGGGCGGTGCCGACGATCGGGTTCGGGCGCTCGGCGTAGCGGACGCCGAAAAGCCCTACGGCGTTGTCAGTGCACCGTCGTACCCTTGGAATCGCGAGGCCGCCCTCAGCTGCGCGGCCGTGACGAGGAGGAACCGCAGGCCTACAGAGCCGGCCCATGACTCAGACACCCACAGCTCACACCCCCGCGCAGGAGCAGGCGAGAGCACAGTTCACGGTTCCCGCCCAGCACCCGATGGTCACCGTGCTGGGATCAGGCGACTCCCTCCTGCGCGTGATCGAGAAGGCCTTCCCGGCGGCCGACATCCACGTCCGGGGCAACGAGATCAGCGCGGTCGGCCACCCGGTCGACGTCGCCCTCATCTCGCGCGTGTTCGAAGAGATGATGCTGGTGCTCCGCACCGGGCAGCCGATGACGGAGGACGCAGTGGAACGCTCGATCGCCATGCTGAAGGCGAGCGAGAACGGGACGAGCGACGGCCAGGAGACCCCGGCCGAGGTACTGACGCAGAACATCCTGTCCTCCCGCGGCCGCACCATCCGCCCCAAGACCCTCAACCAGAAGCGGTACGTCGACGCGATCGACAAGCACACGATCGTCTTCGGCATCGGCCCCGCCGGTACCGGCAAGACCTACCTCGCCATGGCCAAGGCGGTGCAGGCCCTGCAGTCCAAGCAGGTCAACCGCATCATCCTGACCCGCCCCGCGGTCGAGGCCGGCGAACGTCTCGGCTTCCTCCCCGGCACCCTCTACGAGAAGATCGACCCGTACCTGCGCCCGCTGTACGACGCGCTGCACGACATGCTCGACCCGGACTCGATCCCGCGGCTGATGGCGGCCGGGACGATCGAGGTGGCGCCGCTGGCATATATGCGGGGCCGTACCTTGAATGACGCCTTCATCATCCTGGACGAGGCGCAGAACACCTCGCCCGAGCAGATGAAGATGTTCCTGACCCGGCTCGGGTTCGACTCGAAGATCGTGATCACGGGTGACGTGACCCAGGTCGACCTGCCCAGCGGAACCAAGTCGGGTCTGCGTCAGGTCCAGGACATCCTGGAGGGCCTCGACGACGTCCACTTCTCCCGCCTGTCGTCCCAGGACGTCGTACGGCACAAGCTGGTCGGCCGTATCGTCGACGCGTACGAGCAGTACGACAGCAAGCACGGCACGGAGAACGGTACCCACAAGGGCGGCCGGGGGAAGTCCGCGCACAAGGGGAAGTAGACACACACAGCGCCATGTCGATCGACGTCAACAACGAGTCCGGAACCGAGGTCGACGAGCAGGCGATCCTCGACATCGCCCGCTACGCACTCGCACGGATGCGCATCCACCCCCTCTCCGAGCTCTCGGTGATCGTGGTGGACGCCGACGCCATGGAGCAGCTGCACATCCAGTGGATGGACCTGCCGGGGCCCACGGACGTCATGTCCTTCCCGATGGACGAGCTGCGTCCGCCGTCGAAGGACGACGACGAGCCCCCGCAGGGCCTCCTCGGCGACATCGTGCTGTGTCCCGAGGTCGCCAAGAAGCAGGGCGAGGAGGCCGAGACGCAGCACTCCATGGACGAGGAGCTCCAACTGCTCACCGTCCACGGCGTGCTGCACCTGCTCGGCTACGACCACGAGGAGCCGGACGAGAAGGCCGAGATGTTCGGCCTGCAGGCGGCCATCGTGGACGGCTGGCGCGCGGAGAAGGGCCTGACCGGTCCGTCCCCGGCCCCGACCGTCTCATGAGCGGTCAGATCGTCGCGGGCGCGGTCGCCCTGGTCGTCGTGGCGTGGCTCGCCGCCTGCGCGGAGGCGGGCCTCGCCCGTGTCTCCAGCTTCCGCGCCGAGGAGGCGGTCCGTTCCGGCCGCCGCGGCAGCGCGAAGCTCGCGCAGGTCGCCGCCGACCCGACCCGCTATCTGAACGTCGCCCTGCTGGTCCGCGTCGCCTGCGAGATGGCGGCCGCGGCCCTGGTGACGTACGCCTGTCTGCAGTCCGTCGACGGCACCACCCGTGCCCTGCTCGCCGCGATCGGCGTGATGGTCCTGGTGTCGTACGTCGCCGTGGGTGTCTCGCCGCGCACCATCGGCCGCCAGCATCCGCTCAACACGGCAACGGCGGCGGCGTACGTCCTGGTGCCCCTCGCGCGGATCATGGGCCCGATCCCCAACCTCCTCATCCTGATCGGTAACGCGCTCACCCCCGGCAAGGGCTTCCGCCGGGGGCCGTTCGCCTCCGAGGCGGAGCTGCGGGCGCTGGTCGACCTCGCGGAGAAGGAGTCGCTGATCGAGGACGAGGAGCGCCGGATGGTGCACTCGGTCTTCGAACTCGGCGACACGCTCGTCCGGGAAGTCATGGTCCCGCGCACCGACCTCGTGGTCATCGAGCGCTACAAGACGATCCGTCAGGCCCTCACCCTCGCGCTCCGCTCGGGCTTCTCGCGCATACCGGTCACCGGCGAGAGCGAGGACGACATCGTCGGGATCGTGTACCTGAAGGACCTGGTCCGCAAGACGCACATCAGCCGGGACGCGGAGAGCGAGCTGGTGTCGACGGCAATGCGGCCCGCCGCCTTCGTCCCCGACACCAAGAACGCCGGCGACCTGCTGCGCGAGATGCAGCAGGAGCGCAACCACGTCGCCGTCGTCATCGACGAGTACGGCGGCACGGCCGGCATCGTCACCATCGAGGACATCCTCGAGGAGATCGTCGGCGAGATCACCGACGAGTACGACCGCGAACTGCCGCCCGTGGAGGACCTCGGCGAGGACCGCTACCGCGTCACGGCCCGCCTCGACATCACCGACCTCGGCGAGCTGTACGGGCTCGACGAGTACGACGACGAGGACGTGGAGACCGTCGGCGGTCTGCTCGCGAAGGCCCTGGGCCGCGTGCCCATCGCGGGCGCGTCCAGCACGGTCGAGCTTCCGGACGGGCGTGAACTGCGCCTGACCGCCGAGGCCGCCGCCGGCCGCCGGAACAAGATCGTCACGGTACTGGTCGAGCCGGTGGAACCGGCCGGTCCGCCCGAGGAGGAGAAGGACGCATGACCCCCGAGGAGCTGCGCGGCCTCTGTCTGTCCTTCAACGCGGCCGTGGAGGACTTCCCGTTCTCGCCGGAGATCTCCGTCTTCAAGGTCCTGGGCAAGATGTTCGCGCTCAGCGGGCTCGACAATCGGCCACTCACGGTGAACCTCAAGTGTGACCCGGAGGACGCGATCCGGCTGCGCACCGATCACCCGGGCCTGATCATCCCCGGCTACCACATGAACAAGCGCCACTGGAACACCGTCACGGTCGACGGCGGCCTGCCCGACGGCCTGGTGCGGGAGCTCGTCGAGGACTCCTACGACCTGGTCGTGGCCGGTCTGCCGCGTGCCGAGCGGCTCCGCCTCGACCGCCCCTGAGCTGGGCGGCGCCGGTGGTTATGCTCGGCTCATGACCGACAGCAGCGCGCTTGATCCCGAGGACCGCAAGATCGTCACCCTGGCCCGTTCCGCGCGGGCGCGCAACGGTGTGCCCGAGGGGGCGGCCGTACGGGACGAGACCGGGCGGACGTATGTCGCCGGGACCGTCGCGCTCGCCTCGCTGGAGCTGAGCGCGCTGCGCACGGCCGTTGCGATGGCGGTGGCCTCGGGTGCGAAGTCCCTGGAGGCGGCGGCCGTGGTGACCGAGGCCGGGTCCGTGCCCGAGCAGGACCTGGCGGCCGTACGGGATCTCGGCGGGGAGGGGACGCCGGTGCTGCTCGCCGGGCCCGACGGGACGGTACGCAGCACGGTCCCAGCAGGCTGAAAACCGCCCTTTTCAGAGTGGGCCGGAGTCGGCCGGAAATCCTCCTTGCCGCCTGCGTGTCTCTCGGGCATCAATGGAATCCGTAGTTCCGACGGTCCGTCAGATTCCTTACGCCACCCCCCACTCGGCGCCCCGCACCGCGCCTGTCGGCGGCCCGTCCGGACCTCTCCCATCCATCCCCACATGGCTTTCCCAGACACGGGAAGGGAGCCGGATTCCCCATGAGAGGCAAACGCAGAGCAGCAGGTGCGGCAATGGCGGTGGGGGCCCTCGCGGCCGCCTCGCTGGCGTTCGCGCCCAGTGCCCTCGCCGTCACCCCGCAGACCGCGACGATCAGCGCGGACTGCGGCGCCTTCGGCAGCGGCGAGGCCACGCTCACCGCCACCCAGGACGGCACGGCGGCCACCATCACCGTCACCTCGGCCGTCACCGCCCCGATCGCCCTGTCGCAGGACTCGATCTCCTCGACGCTCACCCTGGTGAACGGCGCCACCGGCGGCACCAGCACGTTCAGCGGGACCAAGAACCCCGCGATCGCGGCCGGTGACCCCGTCACCGTCGGCCCCCTCGACGGCACCGTCGCCTCCGGTGACAGCCTGGACGCCTACGGCGGCTCGCTGCAGCTGGTCGTCTTCGGGATCACCGTCTCCTGCACGGCGACCGGACCGCAGTCGCCCGGACCGTTCGTCTTCGACTGACCCGAGCCCGGGCTGCTCAGCCGACGGACCGTCAGTTCCTGGCAGACACACAGGAACTGACGGTCCATCAGTTCATTTCGGCATCTCCATTGACTTCTCACGCGATCCACACATCAATGCCCCCAGCGAGCACAGAAGAAGAGGGGGCACACCCATGGGTTCGCAGAACCGAAGACGCCGTCTGGCGTCGCTGTTCGGGGCGGCCGCGCTCGCGGTCACCGCGGGCGGCGCCCTGGCCTGTCCGGCCGGCGCCGCCACCAACGTGGACTTCCCCACGCACTGCATCCCGCCTGCCGTCGCCGGCATCCCGCCGATCGACGGCACCACCACGGCGAGCATCTCGGTGGACAACACCGCTCCGAAGGTCGGCGACACGGTCGCCGTGACCTACACGGTGGTCAAGCCCGCCGCCAGCAACCCCACCGCGATCGCCCTGCCGGCCGACATCATGACGCCCACCGGCAAGATCACCCTCACCGGTGCGCAGACCGGGGACGTCACCGTCGCCGGACCCAAGAAGAACGACCCGGTGCCCGGCAACGGCGCCTTCCCGTCGTTCTCCATGACCGGCACCTTCAAGGTCACCGCGCCGGGAGCGATCAAGCTCTCGCCCGGCGACTACAACATCCACACCAGCTACATCCTGGAGCTGGACACCCCGTGCACGGTGACCAACCCGCCCGCCCCGGTCTCCGAGACCGTCACGGCGACGAACTCCACCCCGGTCAACACCCGTGCCATCACCCTGAACAAGGCGTCCGGCAACCCCGGTGACAGCGTCACCGTCAGCGGCACCGGCTTCACCGCAGGCGCCACGGTGACCCTGGCCGGACGGTCCGGATCCACCCAGACCGCGGACAAGGCCACCGTCACCGCCGACGCGAGCGGCAAGATCAGCGGCTCCCTCGTCGTCAACGACAAGACGACGACCGGGATCGTGGCGTACGAGGGCAGCACGTACAGCGACGCCCTGGGCGCCGGCCCGGCCACGTACACGGTCATCGACAACACGCCGATTCCGGCCGGGAGTCAGAAGCTGATGACCACCGTGAACGCGGGCACGCTGTCGATGTCCCAGGCCGGGGACTCCGTCGCACTGTCGGCGGTGGACTTCGGCAAGGGCGGGGCCTCCACGGGCAAGCTGCAGACCGTCACCGTCAAGGACTTCCGCGGCGGCCCGGCCGGCTGGTCGCTCACCGGCAAGGTCACCGACTTCACCGGACCCGGCGCCAAGATCGACGCCGGGAAGCTGAGCTGGACCCCCGCCTGCGCCACCAAGGCGGGCAGCCCCAGCACCTGTCAGGCGGGTTCGGCGGGCACGGTGGGCACCTCGGGCGCGACCCTGGCGTCCACCCCCAACGGCACGCTGACCGGCGGTGAGTTCACAGCGGACGCCCAGCTCTCCCTGGACGTACCGGCGTTCACGCCTCCCGGGTCGTACTCCGGGGTCCTGACCCTGACGCTCAGCTGACCGTACGGGCGTCCGCACCCGCCCGTCCCTCTCCTACCGCCGAAGTCCGTGGGGGTCCGCACCCATGAGAAAGCTCTCCGTCCTCCTGCTCGGTCTGTTCCTCGCCGCTCTCGCCACGCCCGCCCACGCCGCCGACAACGGCAGCTGGTCGGTCTATCCCCTTGCCTCGAAGATCGCCGCGCGCCCCTACTTCTACCTCTCCGCCGATCCCGGTACGACCGTCTCGGACAAGGTCGTCGTCGCCAACAAGACCGTCGGGCCCATCACCTTCCGCCTCTACGCCGCCGACGCCTACAACACCGCCCGGGACGGCGGGTTCGCGGTGCGGACGGTGCACGAGAGGCAGCGGGGCGTCGGGGCCTGGGCTAGGCCCGCCGAGTCCCGGATCACCGTCCCCGCGCACGGCAGGGTCACCGTGCCCTTCACGCTGCGCGTGCCCCAGGGGGCCGAACCCGGCGACCATCCGGGCGCGTTGGTCGCGCTGGACGAGCGGATCGACAAGGGCAGCGGGTCCCTGGCGCTCGGTGTGCAGCGCGCGGTCGCCGCCCGTGTCTACCTGCGCGTGGGCGGACCCACCCTCCCCGCGATCTCCGTCGAGAACGTCCACATCAGCCACAGCCAGCCGATCGTCCCCGGCTTCGGGACCAGCACGTCGACGATCTCCTACACCCTGCACAACACCGGCAACGTCACGCTCGACCCCAAGGTGGAGCTGCGCGCGCGGGGCCTGTTCGGTCGCACCCTGCTCTCCCGCGACCTGTCCCGCATCCCCTCCGAACTCCTGCCGGGCCAGCGCGTGCACCTCACGGAGCCATGGCGCGGGGCGCCCCAACTCGACTGGGGCGACATCACGTTGACGGCGAGCGCGCAGGACACCCGGGAGTCGGCGAGCGCGTCCTTCTTCGCGGTGCCGTGGATCGCGACGGCGGTGCTGCTGGCGGTGCTGGCCGTGGGCACGGTGCTCTTCGCCAGATCGCGCCGGACGCGTGCGGTCGGTCAGGGTCCGGCGCGCCCCACGGGATCCCCGGCCACGGCGCGCGAGGCCGAGCGGGAGCGGCATCCGTCGAGGAGATGAGCTGTGCGGCGGATGCCCGGGCGTCGCACTCCGGGCGCACGCCAGGCACTGTCGCCGTACACCACCCGCCGCTCGCGGCCGGTGGTGTCTCACAGTGCGTCCGGGCCGCGCTCTCCCGTTCGTACCCGGACGACCGTCTCGACCGGCAGGGACCAGACCTTGCCGTCGCCGATCTTGCCCGTCTGTGCGGCCTTGACGATCGCGTCGATGACGGCGTCCGCGTCGGTGTCGTCGACGACGACCTCGATGCGGACCTTGGGTACCAGGTCGACCTGGTACTCGGCGCCGCGATACACCTCGGTGTGGCCGCGCTGGCGGCCGTAGCCGCTGGCCTCGGTCACGGTCAGGCCGTGCACGCCGATCTCCTGCAGGGCCGTCTTCACCTCGTCGAGGCGGTAGGGCTTGACGATCGCGGTGATGAGCTTCATGCCTGGCTCTCGGCCTTCCGGGCGGAGGGGACGACGGACGCGCTGACCGGGGCGCCGTGGCCCAGGACGCCGTGATCGTATGCGGTCTCGGCGTGCACCGTAAGGTCCAGACCGGTGTGCTCGTGCTCCTCGGCCGCCCGGAAGCCGATGGCCCTGTCCAGCAGCTTGCCGATGCCGTACGTCACGGCGAAGGAGTACGCTGCGACGACCCCCACCCCGACCGCCTGCTTACCCAGCTGGGCGAGCCCGCCGCCGTACAGCAGGCCCTCCGTGCCGCCGGTCATCGCCTTCTCGGTGAAGACGCCGATCAGCAGGGTGCCGATCACACCGCCGACCAGGTGGACGCCGACGACGTCCAGCGAGTCGTCGTAGTTCAGCCGGAACTTCCAGCTCACCGCGAACGAACAGACGACACCGGCGGCGAGGCCGACGACCAGGGCGCCGAGCAGGGAGACCGTGCCGCAGGACGGCGTGATCGCGACCAGGCCCGCGACCGCGCCGGACGCGGCGCCCAGGGTCGTCGGGTGGCCGTCCCGCTTCTGTTCGACGAAGAGCCAGCCGAGCAGACCGGTGCAGCCGGCGGCGAGGGTGTTGAGGAACGCGGCGGCCGCGAGGCCGTTGGCGCCGAGCGCGGAGCCGGCGTTGAAGCCGAACCAGCCGAACCAGAGCAGACCCGCGCCCAGCATCACCATCGGCAGGTTGTGCGGGCGCATGGCGTCCTTCTTGAACCCGAGCCGGGGGCCGAGGACCAGGGCGAGCGCGAGTCCCGAGGCGCCGGACGTGATCTCGACGGGCATACCGCCCGCGAAGTCCAGGGCGCCGAGGCGGTCCAGGATCCAGCCGCCCGGGCCCCAGACCCAGTGCGCGACCGGAACGTATACGAGCAGCGTCCACGTCGGCACGAAGACCAGCCACGCCGAGAACTTCGCCCGGTCCGCGATCGCGCCGCTGATCAGGGCCGCCGTGATGATCGCGAAGGTGAGCTGGAAGGTGGCGAACAGAACGGTGGGGACGGTGCCGTGCACGCTGTCGGGGCCCAGGCCCGCCATGCCGGCGTGCTTCAGGCCGCCGATGAGTCCGCCGCCGATGTCGTCGCCGAAGGCGAGCGAGTAGCCGGCGGCCAGCCAGACCACGGTGACCAGGGCGATCGACACGAAGCTCATCATCAGCATGTTGAGGACGCTCTTCGTGCGGACCATGCCACCGTAGAAGAGGGCCAGGCCCGGGGTCATCAGAAGGACCAGGGCGGTGGCGGCGAGCAGCCAGGCGGTGTCGCCCGTGTTGATCTGCGCGGCGGCGAAGGTCACGGTCGTCTCCATCGAGGTGGGGGCTCGTCAGAGGGTCACCGGCGTGCGTTTCCGGTTGCGTACGGCTGTGTTTCCGTAACGTTTCGTTGCGGCGGGGTTACCGAATCCTCACGGTACGGCGGGGGTCCGGGGATCAGGGAGAATGGGCGGCATGAGCGTTCGTACCCAGTCATCCGAAGAGTCGGGCGAGACCGTCCACCGTGCCGGCTTCGCCTGCTTCGTGGGGCGCCCCAACGCGGGCAAGTCCACCCTCACGAACGCTCTGGTCGGGCAGAAGGTGGCGATCACCGCGAACCAGCCGCAGACCACGCGGCACACCGTGCGGGGGATCGTGCACCGGGAGGACGCCCAGCTCATCCTGGTCGACACCCCGGGGCTGCACAAGCCGCGCACGCTGCTGGGGGAGCGGCTCAACGACGTCGTGCGCACGACGTGGGCCGAGGTGGACGTGATCGGTTTCTGCCTTCCGGCGAACGAGAAGATCGGCCCCGGTGACCGGTTCATCGCCAAGGAACTGGCGGGGATCCGCAAGACCCCCAAGATCGCGATCGTCACCAAGACCGATCTCGTCGACTCCAAGACCCTCGCCGAGCAGCTGATCGCCATCGACCAGCTGGGCAAGGAGCTCGGCTTCGAGTGGGCGGAGATCGTGCCGGTGTCGGCTGTCGGCGACAAGCAGGTGAACCTGCTGGCCGATCTCCTCGTGCCGTTGCTGCCCGAGGGGCCGGCGCTCTACCCCGAGGGTGACCTCACCGACGAGCCCGAGCAGGTCATGATCGCCGAGCTGATCCGCGAGGCGGCGCTGGAGGGTGTCCGCGACGAGCTGCCGCACTCCATCGCCGTCGTCGTCGAGGAGATGCTCCCGCGCGAGGACCGCCCCGCCGACAAACCTCTCCTGGACATCCACGCCAACCTGTTCATCGAACGCCCCAGCCAGAAGGGCATCATCATCGGCCCCAAGGGCAAGCGCCTGAAGGAGGTCGGCATCAAGTCCCGCAAACAGATCGAGGCGTTGCTGGGCACGCCGGTGTTCCTGGACCTCCACGTGAAGGTGGCGAAGGACTGGCAGCGGGATCCGAAGCAGCTGCGCCGCCTGGGTTTCTGAGCGGGACCCCTCCTCGGCACGCCGGCGGTGGCAGCTACGGCGTCTCGGCTTCTGACGGGGACAGGTCCTGTAGGCCGACCACCCGCAGCAACTGCAGTCGCTCGTACGACTCCGTGCCCGGGCGGGCCGTGTGGAGGATCAGGTGGTAGTGGCCGGTTTCGGTGAGGAGGATTTCGCAGTCCAGCTCCAGGAGGCCGACCAAGGGGTGGCGGAAGCGCTTCGTGGACTGGCGGCGGACCGCCACCTCGTGGTCGTCCCACAGGCGCGCGAACTCCTCGCTGGAGGCGAGCAGTTCGGCCACCAGCGCGGCCGGTTCGGGGTCGTCGGGGCGGGACGCGGCCACCGCCCGCAGGCTCGCCACATGGCTGCGCGCGTGGGCCGGTACGTCCTCCGGCGGGAGCAGGTCCCGGGCCGCGGGGTCCAGGAAGAAGCGGCGCAGCATGTTGCGGTCCCGCGGCGGACGAGCCGACGTGTCGCCGCTCAGCGCCCGCGACATCGCGTTCTGCGCCAGCACCTCCCCGCAGTCCGTCGAGACCATCGCCGGGGTGTCGTGCAGGCGGTCGAGGACCAGCAGCAGACCGGGGTTGACGTGCGTGGAGGCGCCGCCCCGGCGCGGCGGCTCCTCGCCGGCCAGATGGAACAGGTGGTCGCGCTCGTCGTCCGTCAGCCGCAGCGCGCGGGCCAGCGCCGTCAGGATCTGCCGGGACGGCCGCGGCCCCCGGGACTGCTCCAGGCGCGTGTAGTAGTCGGCCGACATCCCGGCCAGCTGCGCCACCTCCTCCCGCCGCAGCCCCGGCGTACGGCGGCGCGGGCCGGCCGCGAGACCCACGTCGGAGGGGTCCAGGCGGGCACGGCCACGACGCAGGAAGTCGGCGAGTTCGGCTCGGTTCACCCTTCCAGCGTGCGGGAGCCGGCCCGGCATATCCAGGGACTGCCGATCCCCTGATCGGTAGGTCTCTCCCGATGACCGGCGTCCCGCTGAAGGGTGGGTGGGGACGAGAGGAGCAGAACATGCTGACATTGGTCACGGGTACGACGGGACAGGTCGGACGGCGCTTCGTGCCGAGGCTGCTGGCACAGGCCCGGGCGGACGAGAACGTGCGGATCCTGGTGCGGGACGCGGCGCGCGCGGAGCCGTTCGCCCGGCTCGGCGCCGAGGTCGTGATCGGGGACGTACGGGACAACGAGGCCCTCGCCAAGGCGGTCGCCGGAGCGGACGCCGTCGTCAACGTCGCCGCCGCCTTCCGCGGGGTCCCGGACGAGGAGGCGTGGGCCGTCAACCGGGACGCGGCGGTGGAGCTGGGCCGCGCCGCCCTGGCCGCCGGTGTGCGGCGCTTCGTGCAGGTCAGCACGGGGCTGGTGTACGGCGTGGGGCGGGGCCGTCCGGTGACCGAGGAGGACGAGAGCCGGCCCGGCGGCACGATGTGGGGCGCCTACCCCGCATCGAAGGCGGAGGCCGAACGGGAACTGCTGGCGATGGAGGGCCTGGACCTACGGATCGCCCGGCTGCCCTTCGTCTACGGCGAGGGCGACCCGCACCTCGCCCAGTCGCTGCGCTGGGCCGGGCAGTGGGCGGCGACCCAGCGCCTGCACATGGGCCACCACGCGGACGTCGCCCAGGGCCTGCTGCGCGTCCTGCACGCCCCCGGCATCGCCGGCCGGATCTACAACATCGCCGACGACGCCCCCGTCACGGCGGTCGAACTGCACCAGCTCAACGGGGCCGAGGTGCCCGCCGAACTGCACGAGCGCACCGACCCCGACCCATGGCTGGTGATCATGTCCACCGACCGCATCCGCCGCGAGCTGGGCTACCGCCCCCGGTACCCGTCGGTCTACGCCGCCCGGGACGCCGGCGCCCTGTAGGTCACTCCACGCCCCGGATCCGCTGGACCAGCACCGCCCCCGCCAGCCCGATCACCGCCGACACCAGGTACAGCACCCGGTAGCCGCCCAGGTAGGTGACGATCGGCGCGGCGAGGGCGGGTGCCGCGACCTGGGGCAGGGCGTTGGCCACGTTGATCACGCCCAGGTCCTTGCCCCGGTCCAGGGCCTTGGGCAGCACGTCCGTCATCAGCGCGAAGTCGACCGAGGTGAAGACGCCGAAGCCGATGCCGAGCACGGCCGCCGCGACGACCGCCCCCGGCCAGGTCTGCCAGCCCGCCAGCGCACCCGTCGCCACCGCCATCAGCACCCCGGACCAGATCACGAACGGCTTGCGCCGTCCCGTCCGGTCCGACCACACCCCGCCCACCACCACCGTGGCGAGCAGCGTCACGCCGTTCACCGCGGTCAGGATCAGCACGCCCTGGTCGGGGTCGTGGTAGTGCAGCCGGTCGCGCAGATAGTAGAGCAGGTACAGCAGCACCAGCGCGTTGCTGAGGTTGATCAGGAAGCGGGTCAGCCAGGCCCACCCCAGGTCGGGATACCGCCGTGGACTGAGCCAGAACCCGGAGAGAAAGCCGCGCCAGGACCACACCGGCCGGTCCGCGGCCCCCAGCCGCAGATCCGGATACCGCAGCACGTACGGCAGCACGCCCAGCACCGTGAACACCGCGCACGCCCCATACCCGGCCCCGATCCCGCCGGCCACCGTCGCGAGCCCGGTCCCGCACACCACGCCCAGGATCTGCGCCGCCCCCAACCAGCCGCCCACGGCCCCGCGTTGCAGCCGGGGCACCCGGTCCGGCACCGCGGCCGTCACCGCCGCGAAGGCCGCGTTCAGCGTCAGCTGGACCAGGCACCAGCCGAGCGTCATCGTCGCCATCCCGCCCGCCCCGGCGAGGACCAGCAGCGACAGCGCACCGCCCGCCGCCCCGGCCACGATCCAGGGCGTACGACGGCCCCAGCGAGCGGTGGTGCGGTCCGAGAGGGCGCCGAAGAAGGGGTTGGCGACCAGGGAGACGACCGCGCCGATCCCGGTCACCCAGGCCAGCATGGTCTCCTTCGACATGCCGGAGCCGGGCGCGAAGTCCTTCGCCTGGGAGGCCAGCAGGATCTGCAGGGGGCCGTACCAGCCCACCCAGATCGCCCCGTTGGCGAGCGAGAGGGAGGCGGTCCAGCCCCGGCCGACCCGCTCGACCGGCTCGGCGAGTGCCTGCGGGGGCCGGGTGGTCGTCATCTCTGCGCCCGCAGCACGTCCCGGAACCAGCCGTACGAGGCCTTCGGCGTCCGCGCCTGCGTCTCGAAGTCCACGTGGACCAGCCCGAAGCGGCGCGCGTACCCCTCCGCCCACTCGAAGTTGTCCATCAGCGACCACACGAAGTACCCGCGCACGTCCACGCCCGCCTCCAACGCCCGGTGCAGGGCGCGCAGATGACCGTCCAGGTAGGCGATCCGGTCCAGGTCGTCGAGGCCCTCGTAACTGCAGCCGTTCTCGGTGATGACGACGGGCGGCAGCCGGTCGCCGTAGCGCTCGCGGAAGCCGGTGAGGAGTTCGGTCAGGCCCTCGGGGACGACGGGCCAGCCGAAGTCGGTCACCGGTACGCCCTCGATCTCCCGCACGGAGAAGGGCAGTTCGGCCGGGATGGTGAGGCCGCCGAACTCGATGTCCGTCCCCTGCGGGGCGCCCACGCGGGTCGGCGCGTAGTAGTTGATCCCGTACCAGTCGAGCGGCTCGGCGATGACCTTCAGATCGGCCTCGACGTCGCCCGGCATCAACTCGCCGATGCCGTCCGGGTACTGGCCGAGCAGCAGGGGGTCGGAGAACAGCCGGTTGAGCAGCAGGTCGTAGAAGTCGGCGGCTTCGACGTCGGCCTGTTCCGAGGAGGCCGGCCAGGTCGGACCGTGCGAGTTGGCGATCCCGATGTCCGTGGCACCGGCCGCGCGCAGGGCCCGTACGGCCAGACCGTGGGCCAGCAGTTGGTGGTGGGCGACCGGAAGCGCGTCGAACATCAGCTGCTTGCCGGGCGCGTGGGCGCCCAGCGCGTGCCCCAGCAGGGTCTGTTCGGCGGGCTCGTTGAGGGTGATCCACTTCCGCACCCGGTCGCCCAGCCGCTCGGCGACCACCGACACGTACTCCGCGAACCGCGAGGCCGTGTCGCGCTCCAGCCAGTCCAGGGCGACGGGCAGGTCCCAGTGGAAGAGGGTGGGGACGGGGCGGACGCCCGCGGACAGCAGCTCGTCCACGAGACGGTCGTAGAAGTCCAGGCCGCCGGGGGAGTCCACCCGCGGCCAGGAGATCGAGAAGCGGTACGCGTCCACGCCGAGGCCGGCCAGGAGGGCCACGTCCTCGCGGTAGCGGTGGACGTGGTCGCAGGCCACCGCCGCCGTGGAACCGTCCTTCACCCGCCCCGGCTCGGCCGTGAAGGCGTCCCAGACCGAGGGCTCGCGCTCGTCGACGGCGCCCTCGATCTGGTGGGCCGAGGTCGACACGCCCCAGAGGAAACCGGCCGGGAAGCGGGGTATCGGATTGCCTGCATCAGTCGCCATGGGCGGGATCATCCTTACCGCCGGTAACGGAAGTCAACGCCCTGGCGTGAACCGGTCGTTACAGCCCTTCTCTACGGCTTTCCTCACGCCCCTTCTTTCAGTACCCGGGAGATCAGCTGCCGCTGCTCCTCGGTGAGCCGGGGATCGGCGGCGTACACCGTCCTGCCGTCGACCGTGATCTCGTAGCTGAACCCGTCGGGCACGCCCGCGGGCGGCGTGACCCGGCCGGCGGCCACCGCCTTCTCGGCCAGGCCCTGCCACTCGTGCGCGTCGGGCCGCCCCGAGGTGTCCACCTCGGCGCGGCGCTCGATACCCGCGAATCCACCCGTGCGCCTCACTCGAATACGCATGGGTCCGTGTCTAGTACGGAACTACGACGTGCGCACCCCGACCTGCTCCCAGGCCTTCAGAACGGCCTGAAGCTCCTCGCCGTCGCTGTAGCGGGCCTTGGCCGCCGCCACCGTCAGCTTGGCGAAGTCCACGAACAGGGCGTCCTTCTTGAGCTCGCCGCCGGTCAGGACGTCGTACCAGATCTGGCCGGCCGTCTCCCAGGCGTGGCCGCCGAGCGCGTTCGCCGTCAGGTAGAAAGCGTGGTTGGGGATGCCGGAGTTGATGTGGACACCGCCGTTGTCACGGCCGGTGCGGACGAAGTCGTCCATGGTCGCGGGCTGCGGGTCCTTGCCGAGGACGTCGTCGTCGTACGCCGTGCCCGGCTCCTTCATGGAACGCAACGCCTTGCCCGTCACCCGGGGCGCGAGCAGGCCGGCGCCGATCAGCCAGTCGGCCTCGGCGGCGGTCTGGCCGAGCGTGTACTGCTTGATGAGCGAGCCGAAGACGTCGGACAGGGACTCGTTGAGGGCGCCGGGCTGGCCGAAGTAGGTCAGGTTGGCCGTGTACTGCGTGACGCCGTGGGTGAGTTCGTGGCCGATGACGTCGATCGGGATGGTGAAGTCGAGGAAGATCTCACCGTCACCGTCGCCGAACACCATCTGCTCGCCGTTCCAGAAGGCGTTGTTGTAGTCCTTGTCGTAGTGCACGCTCGCGTCGAGCGGGAGCCCGTTGCCGTCGATCGAGTAGCGCTCGTAGGCCTTCAGATACAGCTCGAAGGTGGCGCCGAGACCGGCGTAGGCGCGGTTGGCGGTGGCGTCCTTGCCGGGGTCGTCGCCCTCGCCGCGGATCTTGTGGCCGGGCAGGTCGGTGCCGTGGCGGGCGTCGTAGATGGTGCGGTGGGGCTGCTCGGCGGCCGCTCCGGTGGGCGGGGCGACGGCAGGGGCGCCGATGACCGTGGTCAGACGGCGGTGGGTGCGCTCGAAGGCGTCGCGCTCGAGGGTCTTGCGAGCGGCGTTGGCGAGCGCCGGGTCCTCGTGCTGGGCCAGCTTGTCGAGGATGTGCGGCGGTACGACTGTGCAGAAGACGGGCTCTGAGCCCCCGTTGGTCTTCGTCATGCCCGGCACGATGGCACTGCGTTAGCTTTATGTCACTAGGTGCGACCATGATTGGTGAAATATGGGGATGCTCCCGCCGTTGGTGATTGCGCTGTGTTATGCCGCTCCGGTTGTGTGTGGTTGCTCGCGCCGTTCCCCGCGCCCGTTTGGGGGCGCACTGCAGTCCCGCATGCTGATACGGGGCCGCCGACCCCGAGCGGCTCGGCTACAGTGGCTCGCATCATGCGTTTCGGGCTGCTTCTTCTTAGCTGCCGCGGCGAGGGCCTGTAGGACAGGTCGACTCCCTCCCCGCGGAGCTTCGTGTTGCGTCGTCGGCCGTCCTTCCGGACACCAAGAGGAGCCCCGCAATCATGGCGAACCGCCAGCAGCCCAGCAGCATGCCGATCCACAAGTACGGGAAGTACGAGCAGGTCGACATCCCCGACCGCACCTGGCCCGAGAAGCGGATCACCCAGGCACCTCGCTGGCTCTCCACCGACCTGCGCGACGGCAACCAGTCCCTGATCGACCCGATGTCGCCCGAGCGCAAGCGCCGGATGTTCGACCAGCTGGTGAAGATGGGCTACAAGGAGATCGAGGTCGGCTTCCCGGCGTCGGGCCAGACCGACTTCGACTTCGTGCGGTCGATCATCGAGGAGCCCGGGGTCATTCCCGACGACGTCACCATCTCCGTACTGACCCAGGCCCGCGAGGACCTGATCGAGCGGACCGTGGAGTCGCTGAAGGGCGCCAGGCGGGCCAACGTCCACCTGTACAACGCCACCGCGCCCGTCTTCCGCCGTGTCGTCTTCCGGGGCTCCAAGGACGACATCAAGCAGATCGCCGTCGACGGGACGCGGCTGGTGATGGAGTACGCGGAGAAGCTGCTGGGCCCGGAGACCGAGTTCGGCTACCAGTACAGCCCGGAGATCTTCACCGACACCGAGCTGGACTTCGCGCTGGAGGTCTGCGAGGCGGTCATGGACGTCTGGCAGCCCGGCCCGGACCGCGAGATCATCCTGAACCTGCCGGCGACCGTCGAGCGCTCCACGCCCTCCACCCACGCCGACCGCTTCGAGTGGATGGGCCGCAACCTGTCCCGCCGTGAGCACGTCTGCCTGTCCATCCACCCGCACAACGACCGGGGTACGGCCGTCGCCGCCGCCGAGCTGGCGCTGATGGCCGGCGCCGACCGCGTCGAGGGCTGTCTGTTCGGGCAGGGCGAGCGCACCGGCAACGTCGACCTGGTCACCCTGGGCATGAACCTGTTCTCCCAGGGCGTCGACCCGCAGATCGACTTCTCCGACATCGACGAGATCCGTCGTACGTGGGAGTACTGCAACCAGATGGAGGTCCACCCGCGCCACCCGTACGTGGGCGACCTGGTCTACACGTCCTTCTCCGGCTCCCACCAGGACGCCATCAAGAAGGGCTTCGACGCGATGGAGGCCGACGCGGCCGCCAAGGGTGTGACGGTCGACGACATCGAGTGGGCGGTGCCGTACCTGCCGATCGACCCGAAGGACGTCGGCCGCTCCTACGAGGCCGTGATCCGCGTCAACTCGCAGTCCGGCAAGGGCGGTATCGCGTACGTCCTGAAGAACGACCACAAGCTGGACCTGCCGCGCCGGATGCAGATCGAGTTCTCGAAGATCATCCAGGCGAAGACGGACGCCGAGGGCGGCGAGGTCACCGGCTCCGACATCTGGGCGGTCTTCCGGGACGAGTACCTGCCGAACCCCGAGAACCCGTGGGGCCGTATCCAGGTCAGGAACGGCCAGTCGACGACCGACACGGACGGGGTGGACACGCTCAGGGTCGAGGCGACCGTGGACGGCGAGGACACCGTCCTGACCGGTACCGGCAACGGCCCGATCTCCGCCTTCTTCGACGCCCTGCAGAAGATCGGCGTCGACGCCCGGCTGCTGGACTACCAGGAGCACACGATGAGCGAGGGCGCCTCCGCGCAGGCCGCCTCCTACATCGAATGCGCGATCGACGACAAGGTTCTGTGGGGAATCGGCATCGACGCGAACACGACGCGTGCCTCCCTGAAGGCGGTCGTCTCGGCGGTCAACCGCGCCGCCCGCTGACGTCTCTGACGTGCTGGTTCGGGGTCCTGATCTTCGTATACGGCGATCAGGGCCCCGCCCCTTTTCGGCCACCTGTTCGTGGAGGTCACGGAAAGGTCTCTTCCGGGGTACTGACTGCGCCTCCCCGATGTGGCTAACATCACGACACCGCTGCGATGTTGCCGCGGTGTTAAGGAGGTGCGACGTGCTGCCAGTACGGGGACGAAACGGCCGGGCCGCCAGGCCTGCGCGCCTCCTGGGAACCCGCACCGCGTGGACGCCCGTCGGGGACGGCGAGTTCTTCTGCCCGGGCTGCGGAGGCGACCGCAACTACCAGCGGCTGACCGGCCGCCGCCGCTTCACCCTCCTCGGCGTCCCGGTCCTGCCGCGCGGCGAGACCGGCCCGGTCGTCGAGTGCGCGGCCTGCAGCCGCCACTTCGGAACGGACGCCCTGGACCACCCCACCACCACCCGCTTCTCCGCGATGCTCCGCGACGCCGTCCACACCGTCGCCCTCGCGGTCCTCGCGGCGGGCGGCACCTGCTCCCGTACGACGCTGGAGACGGCCGCGGCCGCCGTCCGCGCCGCCGGTTTCGAGGACTGCACGGAGGACCAGCTCGGCGCGCTGGTCGACGCCCTGGCCGCGGACACCGGCCGGGTCTACGGCGAGCCGGGCGGCGCGGGCCTGGCCATAGAGCTGCACGAGGCCCTCGACCCCCTCGCCCCGCACCTCGCCCCCGTGGGCCGCGAGTCGATCCTCCTCCAGGCCGCCCGCATCGCCCTGGCCGACGGCCCCTACACGCCCGCCGAACGGGACGTCCTGACCACGGTGGGCGCGGCCCTGACCATCTGCTCGGACGACGTCAAGCGGCTGCTGGCGGCGGCACGGACGCCGTCCTGATACTCCCGCGGGAGTAACGCCCTACGGCGACCTCCCCTCGCAGTAGCCCCGAACTCGATCCCACGCCCGACGAACGCATCCCTGCGCGCCGGAAGTCTGGAAGCGGACCAGACACCCGAGCGGAGGGAGGCCCGTCCATGGGGGCCGGTGGGACAGATGCGGGACATCGGCGGGCCGTGCCCTGGGTGGTGGTCGGGCTGTGGGTGGCCGCGCTGGTGCTCGTGGGGCCGTTCGCCGGGAAGTTCTCCGGGATCCAGCAGAACCGGTCCGTGGACTATCTGCCCGACAGCGCGGACTCGACCCGGGTGGCCCGCATCCAGGACCGGCTGCCCGGCGGGGAGGCCACCGACCTGCTGGTCGTCTACCACCGGGCGGGCGGGCTCACCGCCGCCGACAAGGAGCGGGCGGGCGAGCAGGTCGCCCGGATCGAGGCCGCGTACCCGCTCAGCGACAAGCCGCGGGCCGTCCCCTCCCGGGACGGCACCACCCTGATGTACCCCGTCTCCAGCACCCGGCCCGGCCAGGACGACGAGGCGCGGGACGTCTTCGTCGACGGGGTCCGGGGCATCGCGGACGGCGGCGACGGGCTGAGCGTTCGCGTCGGCGGGCCCGGCGCGCTCAACACCGACATGGGCAAGGTCTTCGGCAGCATCGACGGCACCCTGCTGTACGCCACCCTCGGCGTCGTCACCGTCCTGCTCGTGCTCATCTACCGCAGCCCCTTCCTCTGGCTCGTCCCGCTCGCCACCGCCGGGGTCGCCGCCGGTCTGGCGATGGCCGCCGGGTACGCGCTGCACGAGGCCTTCGGCGTCACCGTCACCGGCCAGAGCGGCGGTGTGATGACCGTGCTCGTCCTGGGCGCCGGCACCGACTACGCGCTACTGCTCACCTCCCGCTACCGCGAGGAGCTGCGGAGGTACGAGCGGCCGTACGACGCCATGCGTGCGGCGCTGAAGGGCTGCGGCGCCGCGATCCTCGCCTCCTCGGCGACGGTCGCGGCCGGGCTGCTGTGCCTGCTCGCCGCCGATCTCAACAGCAGCAGCGGGATGGGACCGGTCGGGACGGTCGGTGTGCTGGCGGCCCTGCTCGCCATGACCACCCTGCTGCCCGCCGTACTGGTGCTGCTGGGGCGGCGGGTCTTCTGGCCGATGATCCCCGCCTTCGGGAGCGAGCCGAGGGTGCGGCGGTCGCTGTTCGCCGCGATGGGGACGTCCGCCACGCGCCGGCCCGTCGCGGTGCTGGCCGGCGGGGCGGTGCTGCTCGGAGCGCTGGCGCTCGGTGTCCTGCACCTCCCTGGCTCGCTCAGGCAGGAGGACTCCTTCACCAAGAAGCCCGAGTCCATCGTCGCCGCGCAGACGCTCGCGCACACCTACCCGGGGCACAGCAGCCAGCCCGTCACGGTCATCGCGCCGACCGGGAAGGCCGACGCCGTACTGGCCGCGGCGCGGGCGACGGACGGGGTCGCGCAGGCGACGGCCGGGCGGAGCGGGGGCGGCTGGAGCGAGGTGCGGGTCTTTCCCACCGCCGCCCCCGAGAGCCCGGGGGAGACGCGGACCATCGAGGCCCTGCGCGCCGGGCTCGACGATCGGTACGGCACCCATGTCGGCGGGCCCAGCGCCCAGCAGCTCGACCTCGCCGACAGCCAGGCCCGGGACCGTGAGGTCGTCGTGCCGTTGGTGCTGGCCGCCGTGTTCGTGATCCTGCTGGGTCTGCTGCGCAGCCTCGTCGCGCCGCTGATGCTGCTCGTCGCGGTCGTCGCGGTGTGGGGCGCGGCGCTCGGGATCGGGGGGCTGGTGTTCGGGCCGGTGCTCGGCTTCCAGGGCACGGACTCCGGCCTCGGGTTGCTGTCCTTCGTGTTCCTCGTGGCCCTGGGCGTCGACTACGGCATCTTCCTCATGCACCGGATGCGCGAGGAGTCCCTCGCCGGCGCCGAACCGCGGACGGCCGCGCTCACCGCGCTGCGCACCACCGGCGGGGTCATCGCCTCCGCCGGTGTCGTCCTCGCCGCGACCTTCGCCGTGCTGACCACCCTGCCGCTGGTGCCCCTGGTCGAGCTGGGGTTCGTGATCGCGGTCGGGGTGCTCCTCGACACCTTCCTGGTGCGGACGTACCTGGTGACGACGGCCAGCATGCTGCTCGGGCGGCGCGTGTGGTGGCCGGGGCGGCTGTCGCGGGAGTCGGAGCCCGTGCGGCCGGATCGTCGGCGGGAACCCGTGTGAAGCTGAACCCCGTGGAGCAGACGCAGACGAGAGCGACCGTGCCGCGGCGGGCCGACCGGATCATGGCGGTGGTCAACCGCGACCCGCGCACGGCGCCGCACGGCACGCGCAACGACGCGATCCTCGCCGCCGTGCTCGGTGCAGCAGCCGTGTGCCTGGCGCTGTTCACGGACCCGGGCCGCCGCCCGGACGCGCTCGGCTGGACGCTGCTGCTGGCCGCGCACGTGCCGCTGGTGTGGCGGCGGCACCGGGCCCTGCTCGTCCTGGTCACGGGGCTCGTGCTGCTCGTGCCGTACCACGCCCTGCAGAACAACCACTTCGCGGCGACCCCGGCCACGATCGTCGCGCTCTACACGGTCGCCGTCACCGGCCGCCCGCTGCGCACCATCCTGGCGGGCGTCGTCGTCCTCGGCGTCTCCACCGGCGCCATGCTCACCGTCAGCACCCACATGGCGGTCGAACTGCTGCGGATCTCCGGCTGGGTGATCGCCACCCTGTTCTGCGGGGTCGACGTCCGCTACTACCGGCAGTACGTCGCCGCCATCGTCGAGCGGGCCGAGCGCGCCGAACGCACCCGCGAGGAGGAGGCCCGCCGCCGGGTCGCCGAGGAACGCCTGCGGATCGCCCGCGACCTGCACGACCTGCTCGCCCACAGCATCACCCTGATCGGCGTGCAGACCTCGGTGGCCGCGCACGTCCTCGGCGCTGACCCCGAGCGCCTGGACCGGGAGACCGTCGCCAAGGCGCTGGACGACATCGCGGAGACCTGCCGGACGGCACACGGTGAACTGCGCACCACCCTGGAGGTGCTGCGCGCCTCCGAGAACGGCGACGGACGCGGCCCGCTGCCCGGCCTCGACGGACTGCCCGACCTCGTTCGGACGGCCCGGCTCGCGGGCGCGCGCGTCGAGCCGCCGCTACGGGCGCGGCAGGCACCGCCGGCCGTGGGCGCGGCCGCCTACCGGATCGTCCAGGAGGCGCTGACCAACGCCGTACGGCACGCCGGGCCCGAAGTCGCCGTACGGGTCGAGGTGCACGAGTCGGACGGGGCCCTGCGCCTGTCCGTCACCGACGACGGCACCTGCCCCGACCCCGGCACCGCGCCCGGATTCGGGCTGGCCGGCATGCGGGAGCGGGCCCGCAGCGTCGGTGGCACACTCGACGCCGGGCCACGGCGGGAGGGCGGCTTCGGGGTCACCGCCGTGCTGCCGCTCCAGACCACGGGGGAAGGGACAGGATGACCATCCGCGTGCTGCTCGCCGACGACCAGACGCTGGTACGGGCCGCGTTCGCGATGCTGGTGGAGTCGGCGCGGGACATGGACGTCGTCGGCCAGGCGGGCACCGGCCGGGAGGCGGTGGAGCTGACCCGCGCAGAGCGGCCCGACCTGGTGGTGATGGACATCCGGATGCCGGACCTGGACGGCATCGAGGCGACCCGGCTCATCGCCGCGGACGCGGAGCTGAGGGATGTCCGGGTCCTCGTCCTCACCACCTACGACACCGACGAGAACATCGTCGAGGCGCTGCGCGCCGGAGCCTCCGGGTTCCTGGTCAAGGACACCCGTCCGGCCGGACTCCTCGACGCCGTCCGTACCGTGGCCGCGGGCGAGGCCCTGCTCTCGCCGGGGCCCACGGCACGGCTGATCGAGCGGTTCCTGCGCAGCCCGTCGACGCCGGCGACGGGCGGCCCGGAGTGTCTGTCGGACCGGGAGCGGGAGGTGCTGGGGCTGGTGGCGCGGGGCCTCAACAACGCGGAGATCGCCGGGGCGTTGGGGCTGAGCCCGCTCACCGCCAAGACGCACGTCAGCCGGATCATGGGCAAGCTCGGGACGCGGGACCGGGCGCAGCTGGTGATGGTGGCCTACGAGTCGGGACTGGTGACTCCGGGAACCATGGACCCGTGACCCTCCTGAGCCGCACCTTCCTCGTCACCCTCGCGGTCCTCGCCCCCACCACGGCGACGGCGCACGCCTCCACCGCCCACGGCTGCACGTCCTCCGTCCCCTACGTCTCCGGCGAGGGCGGCTACGACACCTACCGCATCCCGGCGACCGTCACGACCCGGCGGGGCACCGTGCTCGCTTTCGCCGAAGGGCGGCACAACAGCCCCTCCGACACCGGGCACATCGATGTCGTCCTGCGCCGGTCGGACGACGGCGGCTGCACCTGGGGGCCGTTGCGGGTGGTGGCCGCCGGGGACGGGGACACGCGGGGCAATCCGGCGCCGGTCGTCGATCCGCGCACCGGGGCGATCGTGCTGCTGACCTGCTACAACAGCGGTGCTGTGACGGAGGCGCAGATCATGCGCGGGGAGGTGACGCCCGAGCGGGGACGGCGGGTGTTCGTGCAGCTCAGCCGGGACGACGGGCTGACCTTCTCCGCGCCCCGCGAGATCACGGCCCAGGTGAAGCGGCCGGACTGGCGGTGGTACGCGACGGGGCCGGGCCACGCCGTCGCCCTCACCCGCGGCCTGCACGCCGGCCGCTTGGTGGTCGCCGCCAACCACTCCGGCCCGCCGCCCGCCGGTTCCCCCGACACCGGCGCGGAGGCCAGGTACTACGGCGCGCACGACATCTACAGCGACGATGGCGGAGACAGCTGGCACATCGGGTTCACGGACGACACCTACGACGGCGTGGTCAACGCCAACGAGTCCACCGCCGCCCAACTCCCCGACGGACGGCTGTACTTCAACTCCCGCGACCAGAACGGCACGACCCCCGGCAACCGGGTGGACACCTACTCCGGGGACGGCGGCGAGAGCGTCGACCACCCCTACGCCGGGCAGCCCACCCTCGACGACGCCCCGGTCGTCGAGGGCAGCGTCCTCCAACTCGCCGGACGGGAAGCCCCGTTGCTCTTCTCGGCCCCGTCCGTCCCGACCGCCCGCCGCTCGATGGCCGTCTGGAGCAGCGCGGACGCCGGAGCGACCTTCACGAGGTCCTTGACCCTCGCCGACCAGCCGGCCGCCTACTCCGACCTGACCCAGGTGGACGCCCGGACGGTCGGCCTCCTGTACGAGAAGGGCACGACCGGCCCGTACGACACGATCGAGTTCCGCAGGCTGCCGGTCGACGGGCTCTGAGCCGCGGGCGGCACGTCCGGCGGAGCCCTCAGTGCAGTCCGGCGGCGGCGAGGTACTTGCCGATCCGTTCCACCTCCTCCGGTGACAGCGGCACCTGGGGTTCCGCCGTCGCCGGGCAGTCGATGACGCCCCGCAGGTGCAGCGCCGCCTTGAAGGCGCCCAGCGCCGACGAGCTGCCGCCCATACGGGCCGGGTCGCCCACGCCCACCAGCCGGAACAGGGCGCACAGCCGCTCCTGTTCGGCCCGCGCCCGCTCCCGGTCACCGTCCCGGCAGAGACGGACGAGACGGACGTAGCCATGGGGGTCGACGTTGGCGAGGCCCGGGACGGCTCCGTCGGCGCCGAGCGCGAGGGCGGCATCGACGACCAGCTCCGAGCCGGTCAGGACACTGAAGCCGGGCAGCGCGCGGGCGCCCGTGACGACCTCGCGGAAGGCGGCCAGGTCGCCGCTGGAGTCCTTGAGCCCCGCGAGGGTGCCGTCGGCGGCGAGGGCGAGGACCAGGTCGGCGGGGAGTTTCGTGTGGACGGCCACCGGGATGTCGTAGGCGATCACCGGGACCGGGGAACCCTGCGCGACCAGGCGGAAGTGGCGGGCGATCTCGGCGGGGTGGGTGCGGGTGTAGAAGGGCGCCGTCACCACCACCGCGTCCGCGCCCGCCGAGGTCACGGCCCGCACATGGTCCAGGACGCGGGGGGTCGTCATGTCGATCGCCCCGGCCAGGACGGGGAGCCGGCCGGACACATGGGCGGCCACCGACTCCACGACCAGCCGCCGCTGCCCGTCGGTCAGATAGGCCGCCTCCGACGAGGAGCCCAGCACGAACAGCGCGTCCACCCCGGCGTCCACCAGATGGTCGACCAGCCTGAGCAGCGAGGGGACGTCCACCTCGCGGTCCGGTGTCAGGGGCGTGCAGACGGGCGGGACGACACCGGTCAGCGGGGTGGGAAGGGTCATGAGGGCTCCCTGGGGTGGTTCTGCCGTACGAGGTCGCGCGTAGATTCGGCCTCCTGAACAGGATGGTGGCAGCGGAACCGGTGACCGGGCGCCGACGCGGCCGAGAATTCCGGCATCTCGGACGCGCACCGGCCGTCCGCCTTCCAGCAGCGGGTACGGAAGGGACAGCCGGAGGGCGGCCGGGTCGCGGACGGCACCGGGCCGGTGAGGGGGATCGGCTCGACGGGATGCAGCAGTCCGGGGGTCGCCGAGAACAAGGCCCGGGTGTACGGGTGGCGGGCCCGGTCCGTGACCTCGGTGGCCGGGGACTCCTCCACGATCCTGCCGAGGTACATGGTGATCACGCGGTCGCTCATCCGCCGTACCGTCTGGATGTCGTGCGAGACGAAGACCAGGGCGAGGCCCAGCCGCTCCCTCAGGTCGAGGAGGAGGTTGAGGATCTGGGCGCGGACGGAGACGTCGAGGGCGCTCGTGGGTTCGTCCGCCACGACCAGATCGGGCTCCAGGGCCAACGCCCGTGCGATCGCCACCCGTTGGCGCTGACCGCCGGACAACTGGCCGGGCAGGGCGTCGGCGAGGGCGCCCGGCAGACCCACGAGGCCCATCAACTCCCGTACCCGGTCCTCGCGTTCCGCGGTCGTGCCGCGCCGGTGCACGTTCAGTGGGTCCCGCAGGATCCGCCGTACCGGCAGCCGGCGGTTCAGGGCGGTCGAGGGGTCCTGGAAGACCATGCCGGTGCCGGCGCCTACGGTGGTACGGCGTTCGGCGGGCGGCATCGACCACAGGTCGCGGCCCCGGAAGGACACCGTGCCCCCGGTCGGCCGTTGGATGCCGACCAGCACCTTCGCCAGCGTCGACTTGCCGCACCCGGACTCGCCGACGACGCCGACCGTCTCGCCGGGCGCGACGGCGAGGTCGGCGCCGGTGAGGGCGTACACCCGGTCACGGGTGAACAGGCCGCCGCTACGGGCCCGGTGGACGACATGGGCGCCGGACAGCTCGACGATCGCGTTCACTGCACCGCCTCCGACGACGTCACGAGATCGACCGCGGGATGGTGACAGGCCGCCGTGTGGGCGGGCGTGCCGAGCAGGCCGGGCGGGGTGGTGCGGCAGACGCCGGTGGCGAGCGGGCAGCGGTCGGCGAAGCGGCAGCCGGCCGGGAAGTCGGCGGGGGACGGGACGACACCCCTGATCTGGGTCATGCGCTCCTCGGCGGACTCCAGGGACAGCACGCTGCCCAGCAGCCCGCGCGTGTAGTGGTGGGCCGGCTCCTCGACCAGGTCGGCGGTGACGCCCGTCTCCACGATCTGCCCGCCGTACATCACCACCACCCGGTCGGTGACGTCCGCGACCAGCGCCAGGTCGTGCGAGACGAGGATCAGCGCGAAGCCCAGCTCCTCGCGCAGTCGCAGCAGCAGCTCCATGACCTGCGCCTGGACCGTCACGTCCAGCGCGGTCGTCGGCTCGTCGGCGATGATCAGCCTAGGCTCGCGGGAGAGGGCCATGGCGATCAGGACCCGCTGCCGCTGGCCGCCGGAGAGTTCGTGCGGGTAGCTGCGCAGGGTGCGGTCGGGGTCGAGGCCGACCAGGGCGAGCAGTTCGGCGGGGGTGCGGTGGCCGCCGCGCCGTACGACCTGCTTGAGCTGGGCGCGGACGGTCATCGCCGGGTTCAGGGAGGACAGCGCGTCCTGGTAGACCATCGCCATCTCGTGGCCGAGCAGCCGACGCCGTACCCGCAGTGGCTCGGCGAGCAACTCCCGCTGCTGGAAGCGGACTTGACCACCGATCCGGGCGTCCTTCGGCTGGAGTCCCATGACGGTCAGGGCGGTCAGCGACTTGCCGCATCCCGACTCCCCGACAAGCCCCAGCACCTCACCGGGCCGTACCTCGAAGCTGATGCCGTCCACGATGTCGACGCCGCCGTGCCGGGAGTCGAAGCCGATGGTGAGGTCCTCCACCGCGAGCACGGGCTGCCGCCCCTGGGGGAGGGGACGGGCCCTGGTGCGCAGTCGCGCCGCTGCCGCAGCCAGCCCGGGCAGCCGCAGCACCTCCCCGCTCCCCGGCTCCGGAGCCTGAACCGGGTCGTCCTCACCCCGCACCTCCACCGCACGCCCCGCCGGGACGGCCCACGCGTCCGACACGCCCTCGGACAGGACGTTCAACGACAGCACGGTCACCAGCATCAGCAGCCCGGGAAAGACGGTCGCCCACCACCCCCCGGTCAGCACCATGTTCTTGCCGTCAGCGATGACACTGCCCCAGGACGGGTCCGGCGGCCGGACCCCCGCCCCGATGAACGACAGGGAGGCCTCGAAGACGACGGCCTCGGCGACCTGCACGGTGCAGAACACCAGCACCGGGGCGGCGCAGTTGACGGCGACATGGCGCAGCACGATGTGCGGGGTCCGGGCGCCGATCACCCGTTCCGCCGTCACATAGTCCTCGCCGTACTGGTCGAGGACGTTGGCCCGCACGACCCGTGCCACCGGCGGGATGAACAGGAACGCGATCGCGCAGATCAGCACCGTGATCCCGCCCCCGAAGACCGCCACCAGCACGGCGGCCAGCGCGATGCCGGGGAACGCCATCACCACGTCCAGGCAGCGCATCAGCGTCTCGTCGACCCCCTTGCGCGAGGTCGCGGCGACCGCCCCGATCAGCGCTCCCACGACCAGCGCGAGCGCGGTCGCGCCGAGCCCGATGGCCAGCGACCAGCGGGCGCCGTACATCAGCCGGCTGAGGATGTCCCGGCCGAGGCTGTCCTGGCCCATCCAGTGGTCGGCGGACGGATGCCCGGTGTCGTCGACGAGCGGCTGCTGGTCGAGCGGGTCGTCCGGCGCGATCAGCGGGGCCAGCAGGGCGACCAGGACGACGACGGCCAGGAAGCAGACGGCGGCCTTCGACAGCGGCGGGAGCCGCCGCCATCCGCGCGGGCGCAGCCCCGGTCGGGACAGGATCCCGGCGAGGTCCTTGCGGGTGGGGAACGTCATGACGCCTCCCTGAGGCGCGGGTTGAGCAGCAGGTACAGGACGTCGATGACGAGGTTGACCACGACGAACCCGGTCGCGGTCGTCAGGACGACGCCCTGTACGACCGCCGGGTCGCCGTTCTGCACGGCGTCGATCATCAGCTTGCCCATGCCCGGCAGCGCGAAGATCGTCTCGATGACGACGGCGCCGCCGAGCAGATAGCCGACGCGCAGCCCGAGCACGGTCAGCGGGTTGACGAGCGCGTTCCGCAGGACGTTGCGGCCCACGACGACACGCGGCGGCAGTCCGCTGCCGATCGCCGTACGGACGTAGTCCTTGTCGAGCTCCTCCACCACCGACGTCCTGACGATCCGGGTGAGTTGGGCCGCGACCGGCAGTGACAGGGCCAGGGCGGGCAGGGTCATGGTCCGCAGCCAGCCGGTGAGGGAGTCGGCCGGGTTGATGTAGCCGCCGGTCGGGAACCAGCCCCGGTCGACCGCCAGGTACTGGATCATCAGCAGCGCCAGCCAGAAGGCGGGGGCCGCGACGCCGATGAGGGAGACGACCCGGATGATCTGGTCGGGGAGGCGGCCGCGGTGGATGGCCGCCGTGACCCCGCCGAGCAGGGACAGCACCACGGCGATCGCGAGGCCCAGGAAGGTGAGCTGGAGGGTGAGCGGCAGCGCGGTGGCGACCTGGTCGAGGACCGGGGCGCGGGTCAGGGCGCTGGTGCCGAGGTCGCCGTGGAGCAGGTCGCCGACGAAGTGGACGTAGCGCACGGGCAGCGGGTCGAGCAGGCCGTTGCGCTCACGGAAGTCGTGCAGCTGTTGAGCGGTCGGGTTGGATCCCTGGAAGAACGCGGACGCCGGGTCGACGTCGGAGAAGCGCATCACCAGGAACACGAACAGCACCACGCCGAGCATCAGCGGCACGAGCAGGGCGACACGGCGGACGAGGATGCGCAGGACGGCGATCACGACGGTGCCCCTAGACCCATTTCGCCTGGAGCAGGTTGATGCCGGGATACGGCTGTGCTCTTATCCCCGTCAGCCTCCGCGGATCCCACGCCGTCATCAGCTCGTTGTGGACGACCGGGTAGAGCACGGCCTGCTCGGCGACGATGTCGATGTAGTCCTGGATCATCGCCCTCTTCCTCTCCGGGTCGGGCTCCCGGGTGGCCCGGTCCATGTCCGTGAAGAGCCGCTTGGCCACCGGGTCGTCGGCCCAACGGGCGTAGCCCATCCAGAGGTTGGCGGGGCCGTAGTTGTAGTGCATGATCAGGTCGGCGTCGAGGCCGAACTGGTTGGGGTTCGAGGCGGCGGCCACGACCTGGTAGTCCCGCTTCTGGTCCAGCTTGGTGAAGACGGCGATCGTCTCCTGCGGTGAGAGGGTGGTCCGCACGCCGATCGCGTCCCAGGACGCCTTGACGGTCGGCAGACAGTCGACGATCCAACTCACGTTCACCGCGAGGACGTCGACCCTCAGCCCGCTGACCCCGGCCGCCTTCAGCAACGCCTTCGCCTTCTCGGGGTCGTGGTCGTAGACGGTCCTCGCCCGCCGGTAGGCCGGGTTGCCCTCGTTCAGGAAGGAGGACGACGGCTTCCCGTGCCCCTTGAGCGCGACCCGCACCATCTTCTCGGTGTCGATGGCGTAGTGCAGCGCCTGCCGCACCCGTACGTCGTCGAAGGGCCTGTGCCGGGTGTTGAACATCAGGAACAGGTTGTTCATCCCGGCCCCGCCCGCGACCGACAGCCCGCCGCTTCTGAGCTGCTCGATGTCGGCGTACGGGATGTTGTCGGCGATCTGCGCGCCCGCGCTCGCCCCGGAGACACGGGCCACGCGCGGGGCCGCGTCCACGATCGTCAGCCAGTTCATCCGCCGGAAGGCCGGCGGGCGGGGGCCGTTGTAGTGCTCGAAGGCCGCGAAGGTCGTGTTGGACTTCGGATGGTGCGCGGTCTGCCGGTACGGCCCCGAGCCGACCGCCAGTCCCCTGATCGCGTCGTCCCAGGCGCCGGGCCGGGAGAAGACGTGCCTCGGCATGATCTTGGCGATGGTGAGCCGTGAAGCCCCTTCCGGGAAGGGGAACGCGAGCACCAGCTCGACCGTGCGGGCGTCGACCTTGCGGACCTCCTTCAGCCAACTCGCGAAGAAGCCCTTGGCGAGGGTCTGGGTCTTCGGGTCGAGGATGCGGTCGAAGACGAAGACCACGTCGTCGGCGGTGACGGGCCTGCCGTCGTGGAAGGTCGCGCCCTGCCGGAGCGTGAAACGCCAGGTGGTGGCGTTGAGGTCCGTGGGCACCTCGGTCGCGAGCGCCGCGTACGGCTCACGGGAGATCGGGTCGGTGTCCAGCAGCCCCTCGTAGATGTGGTTGTTGGCGGCCATGCAGAACGCCGACGCGGTCTGCGTCGGGTCCCAGGTGCCGTCGTTCCCGTAGCCGATGACGGCGGTCAGCGTGCGGTCCTTGCCGCCGCTCCCGGTGTCGATCGTCGACGGCGGCCCCCACGAGCAGGCGGACAGGGACGCGGAGACGGCGGAGGCCGCGCCCAGCGCGCCGGTGTGCTTCAGGAAGGTCCGGCGGTGCACGGTTCCTCCAGCGGTGAGGAGATACGACGTCCTACGTCCTGGCGTCAGCCGCGACCCTAGGAGGGGCCCACAGGGCGGTCAAGGGAACGCACACGAATGGCGTAGCCGTCAGAGGTCGGACCAATGACGTGCTGTTATGGCCGAGTTGACGCCCCGTCGGTCCTCGGCGTCGAGGCCCGTACGCTGGCCGGATGACGGACACGTGGAACCCCGCGGACCCCGGCGTGCTGCGCCTGCCCTCCGGCCGGCTGATCCGGGGCCGGGGACTGCGTCGGCCTCTCCCGCCCGGGGCGCCCGAACCCTCGTACGCCCTCTACCTCCTCGGCGGCCAACCCCCGCCCGTGCCCTGGGAGTTCACGTGGATCCGCTGGCCCGACTTCCGGCTGCCCGGCGACCGCCCGGCGGCCCGCGCCGCGCTCACCGCGGCCTGGGAGCGGGCCGCGCGTGAGCGGGTCGAGGTCGCTTGCGGGGGCGGGCGGGGGCGTACCGGGACGGCGCTGGCGTGTCTGGCGGTGCTGGACGGGGTGCCGGCCGAGGAGGCCGTGGACTTCGTACGGCGGCACTACGACCGGCGGGCCGTGGAGACGCCCTGGCAGAAGCGCTACGTGCGGACCTTCACACGCTGAGGGCGTCCGCCACCAGCCCGGCAGCCTCCGCGACCAGCGCGTCGTCGTAGGCGGCCGCGGAGTCCGGCTTGGTCGTCAGGACCGCCAGGACGACGGGACCGCCGGTCTCGGTCCAGGCGACGCCGACGTCGTTCGCGGTGCCGTAGGAACCCGAGCCCGTCTTGTCGGCGACCGTCCAGTCCGCCGGCAGCCCGGCGCGGAAACGCCGTGCGCTGGTCGTGTTGTTCAGCAGCCAGTGCGTCAGCAGGGCGCGGTCCGGGCGGTTCAGGGCGTCGCCGAGGACCAGACGGGCGTACGACTGTCCGATGGCGCGCGGGCTCGATGTGTCCGTGACGCGCCAGGGCTCGGCCGAGTTGAGCTCCGTCTCCCAGCGGTCCAGACGGGTCACCGGGTCGCCGATGGAGCGCGCGAAGCGGGTGATCGCCCTCGGGCCGCCCAGCTCGCGCAGCAGGAGGTTGCCGGCGGTGTTGTCGCTGTAGCGGATCGCCACGTCGGCCAGTCCGGCGACCGTCATGCCCTCGGCGAGGTGCGCACGGGTGTGGTCGGAGCCGTCGACGAGATCGGCCTCGGTGTAGTGGATCCGCCGGGACAGGACCTCGCCGTGTCGGTCCAGGTCGCGCAGGACGGCCGCCGCGGCCAGGGTCTTGAAGACGGAGCAGACGGGGAAGCGCTCGTCGGCGCGGTGGGTGACGGTCCGCCGGGTGCGGACGTCGTGCGCAAAGACGCCGAGACGGGCGCCGTGCCGCCGTTCCAGGTCGCGCAGGGGCTCGGTGGCGGCGTGGGCGGGGGCGCTCAGCAGGAGCGTGGTCGCGCCTGCGGTGCCCGCGGTGAGGAGGGTGCGTCGGGTCGTCCGGGAGGTGGGTGCGCCTGGGATCGTGTTCTCCTTCGCTCGGTTCGGGACGCCGATCTCTTCCCTGACCGACGTCGTACGTCATTCCTTGGTTGCCGGACCGTAGACCAACGGCGGACGGCGGGGCGGGAACGCGGGCGCCAGGCTGGGGGCATGGATGAGACGAAGGGGATCAGCCGGGCGCGGTTCCTGGCGGGGGCCGCGGCCGTGTCGGTCGCGGCGGCTACCCGGCCCGCGACCGCCGTAGGACGGCACGGCCTCCGTCACCGGGGGGTCGTCTACACCGTCGGCGAGGGGGAGACGCCGGGGACCGCGTGGAGCGCCGCCCGCATGCGGCGTGACATCCGGGCCATTCGCGACCGCCTGCACGCGGACACCGTCGACGTGACCGGCGACGGTGTCGAACGGCTCACCGCCACCGCCGCCGAGGCCGCCGAGCGGGGACTGCACGTATGGCTGCAGCCGACCCTCGCGGACGCCCCGGAGCGGGACATCCTCGAGCACATGGCCGAGTGCGGGCGGTTCGCGGAGCGGCTGCGGCGGCAGGGGGCGAGCGTCGACTTCAGCGTGGGCTGCGAGTTCTGGCTGTTCGTGCCCGGGATCGTGCCGGGCGAGACGGTCCTGGAGCGGGTCCGGAACCTGCTGGACGGGAAGGTCGACCCCGTGGCGATGCAGCGCCGCCTCGACCGCTTCACCACGAAGGCGGCGGCGCTCGGGCGGTCCGTCTTCCACGGCGACCTGGGCTATGCCGCCGCCCAGGACGACAAGGTCGACTGGCGGCTGTTCGACATCGTCGGCATCGACTACTACTCCTCCTTCCGTCACCATTCCGACTACATACGGGAGTTGAGGCGCTACCAGCGCTGGGGCAAGCCCCTCGCCATCACCGAGTTCGGCACCTGCACCTACGTCGGCGCCCCCGAGGCGGGCGGCATGGGCTGGGACGTCGTCGACTACGACAAGGGCGAGATCAAGGGACACCTGGTCCGCAGCGAGCACATCCAGGCCGCCTACCTCGTCGACGTGCTGTCGGTGTTCGAGGCGATGGGGCTGTACGCGGCGATGGCCTTCGAGTTCGTCACCCCCGACGCCCCGCACCGCGCGGACGACCCGCGCAAGGACCTCGACATGGCGAGCTACAGCATCACCAAGGTCATCAAGAACCGCCCGGACGACCCGCGTTCGGGCTGGCACTGGGAGCCCAAGGAGGCCTTCCACGCCCTCGCCCGCCACTACGCCCGGTGCGCTCACCTGCAGTAGACGTCCCGCCGCGGCCGCTCGCCCGTCGCCAGGAACCGTGAGACCGTCGCGTCGCCGCACGCGTTGCCGTTGTCGAGATAGGCGTCGTGGCCGGTGGAGTTCACCGTGACCATGACCGCGCGGCGGCCGAACGCCTCGCGCATCTTCAGGGCGCTGCTCAGCGGGGTCGCCACATCGCGTACGTCCTGCACGAGCAGCACGTCGGCGGGCCCCCGGTCGGTGATCCGCACGGGTGCCCGCTTCGGCTGCCACGGCCAGGCGGCGCACACCATCGCGTTACGCGGCATGCCCGCCGTCAGCGGGTACTTGGCGCGGCTCTCCTCGACGCCCTTCCGGTACACGCCGGCCGACCGGGGCCAGGCGGCGTCGTTGCAGATGGTGGCGGCGCCGACCGCGGTGTAGTTCTGCATCACCTCGTCCGGCGGGGACTGCGGCGCGGGCAGCGCCCCGCCCTTCTGCGCGGCCAGGATCAGCCGGGCCGCGGTGGGATAGTCGTCGGGGTCGTAGAGGCTGTTCAGCAGGGTCTGGCGCAGGACGTCGCCGTTCAGCTCCTCGGGGTTGGCGCCGGGCCACGGGATCGGCTCGCGGTCCAGGCGGGCCGCGAGACGCAGGAAGAGCGGACGCACCTCGGCGGCCGTGGGAGCGAGGCGGTACGGACTGCCGGGCGTGGACGCCCACTTGGCGAACTCGGGGAAGTTGTCCTCGACGCCGACCTCGAACGCCTGTAGCCAGGCCCGTTCGACCCGGACCGGGTCCGGGTTGCCGCTGCTGTCGAGCACGATCCGGTCGGTGCGCTGCGGGAAGAGCTGGGCGTAGACGGCCGCGACGTACGTCCCGTACGAGACCCCCCACGCGGAGAGCTTCCGGTCGCCGAGGGCGGCCCGGATCCGGTCGATGTCACGGGCGTTGTCGACGGTGCTGATGTGCCGCAGCAGCTCACCGCCGTTGCGGGCGCAGGCGTCCGCCATGCGACGGGCGGTGGCCATGTTCCGGTCGACCGATCCGTCGGGGCCGGGCCAGGGGCGCAGCGCGGTGACGGCGAGGTCACGGTGTTCGAGGCCGCAACTGACCGACGTGGAAGGCGCGTTGCCGCGCGGAGCGAACCCGATCAGGTCGTAGGAGTCCCGGACGCCCTGCGGCAGCTTCTGCCCCTTGCCCGAGGGGTCGCCCAGACTGTCCCCGCCCGGCCCGCCGGGAACGAGCAGCAGCGCGCCCCGGCGGGCGGACGGTTTCTCGGCCGGGATACGGGAGACGGCGAGGTCGATCCGTGCGCCGTCGGGGTGGGCGTAGTCCATCGGCACGGCGAGGGTCGCGCACTCCTGACGCGGATCGAGGCCGGCGCCCTGGCACTTGGTCCAGTGGAGCGTCTGCTCGGGGCGGGCGGAGGCGGTGACCGGCGCGAGAAGACCGAGGACGACCCCGGTGGCGGCGACCAGTGAGGCGGTGCGGATGCTCTTCGTCATGGCCATGAGCCTCGCCGATCCGCGCCGCCCGTCCCATCCGGTCAACTGCCTTGTCGCGAAGGGGGTTTACCCCACCGCCTACCGCGGGTTTCTCAGACGTCCCGCCGGTCGACGGCCACCACCGCGACCACCGCGCTCACCACCGCCCACACCCCGAACACGACCCACCCGCCCGTGACGGTCGTCGGGTACTTGGAGACCAGGGTGAAGGGATGGGTGCCGTACCCGATGTCGACGAGCCGCACCCAGGCGTTGAAGGGCAGCGCGTTACGGACGCAGGCGGTCCAGTGGTAGGTGTCGGTGACGAAGGACGGCAGCAGGAGCAGCACGAGGGTCGTCAGGACCATCGTGGTCGCGCTGTGCCGGATCAGTGCCCCCATACCCATGCCGACCAGCGCGCTCACCGGGGCCAGCAGCGCCGACGCCACGACCACGCGCCAGGCGCCGGGAAACCCGATCGACACGCCCGCGCCCCGGCCGTCGAGGACGGCCTGGGTCGCCGCGAAGGAGACGCCCGCGACCAGCGTGCCGTACAGCGTCATCACCGCCGTCACCACGACCACCTTCGCCGCGACCAGCGCCCGGCGGTCCGGGACGGCGGTGAAGGTCGTGCGGATGAGGCCCGTCGCGTACTCGCCCACGATCGTGATCGCCCCGATGCCCGCGCATGCCAGCACCAGCATCAGGGCGGCGCCCTGGGTGAAGGCGTCCCGCAGCGCCCAGTAGACGAAGTCGCGGTGGATCGGGCCGCCGTAGTGCGGGTAGTTGACATAGTCGGCGCGGGCCGCGTTCGTGTTGAAGGCGACCAGGGCCAGGGCGCTCGCACCGAGGGACCAGTAAGTGGAACGCAGGGAACGGAGTTTGATCCACTCGGCGGCCAGCAGGTCGGTGAAGCGGGCGGCGGGCGGGGCGAGCGTGGTCATCGGCGGTCTCCGGCGAGGTACTCGACACGGTCGGCGGTCAGTTCCATGAACGCGGTCTCCAAGGAGGCGGCCGACGTCGACAACTCCCAGAGCAGGAAGCGGTGTTCATGGGCGATCTCACCGACCCGCACCGCACTCGCCCCGTTCACCCTCAGCGTCTCCACGTCGTCCGGCGCCACCTCCGCGCCCTCCGCCTCCAGTACGGCGGCCAGCGGGCCTGCGTCCGGCGTGCGCACCGTCACGGTCGGCGCCGTACCGCGCGCGGCGAAACCGGCCAGGCTCTCGGCGGCGATCAGCTCGCCCCGGCCGATGACGACCAGCTGGTCGGCGGTGTGCTCCATCTCGGACATGAGGTGACTGGAGACGAGGACGGTACGGCCCTCGTGGGCCAGCCGCCGGAACAGCTCCCGCACCCACAACACCCCTTCCGGATCGAGGCCGTTGAGGGGTTCATCGAACATCAGCACCGGTGGGTCGCCGAGCAGGGCGGCCGCGATGCCCAGCCGCTGCTTCATGCCGAGCGAGAAGGTGCCGACCCGGCGCCGGGCCGCCGCGTCGGTGAGACCGACCTCGGCGAGCACCTCGTCCACCCGGCGGCGCGGGATCCGGTTGCCGCGGGCCAGTGCGTGCAGATGGGCCCGCGCGCTGCGGCCGCCGTGCACGTCGTGCGCGTCGAGGAGGGCGCCGACGTGGTGCAGTCCGCGTGGGTGGCGGCGGAAGGAGTGGCCGCTGATCGTCGCCGTGCCGGACGTCGGCTCGACGAGGCCCAGCAGCATCCGCAGGGTCGTGGTCTTGCCCGCGCCGTTGGGACCGAGGAAGCCGGTGACATGGCCGGGGCGGACGGTGAAGGACAGGTCGCGTACGGCGGTCGTGGGGCCGTACCGCTTGGTGAGCTGTTCGACTTCGATCATGTGGACCACGGTCGCGCGGGCGGACGGTCCCGGGCATCGGGCGGACGCTGACACTCGTCCGGCCCGGCTGTCGACCGTGGTTGTACGTCCCCGGGCCGATGACCGGCGCGGGAGGGGCCGCCTACGATCACGGCATGTCCGCCACCCCGCCTCCGCAGTCCCTGCTCAAGCGTCTGTCGCCGGGTGACTGGACGGCGATCGTGTGGTGCGTGAGCACGCTGTTCACGCTCCTGACGACGTTCCGGCTGCCCGGCGAACTGCAGCCCAGCCAGTGGCCGGCGGCCCAGCTCTACCGCTGGGACGGGCTGCTGTTCCTCGCGGTCTCCACCGCGCTGGCGTTCCGGGGCGGCCGGCTGCTGCAACGCAGGCCGCTGCGTGCCCTGACCTGGACGATCCTCGCCGCGGTCCTCGACACGACCACCCTCGGCGTGGGCGAACTCCCCATGGCGCAGTACCTCACCACCATCGTCGCGCTGTACTTCATCGCCTCGGCCCACCCCCGGCGCACCGCGCTCATCGCCCTGGCTCTGGCGGTCGGCACCCTGGCCGTCTACGTATCGGTGCGGCTGCTGTGCGGCTGGGTCGCCGGCACGGGACCCGAACTGGCCGTCGCCCTCGTCACCGTCATCGCCTGGCTGCTCGGCAACTCCAGTCGCCAGTCCCGCCTGCACGCCGAACGCCTGAGCGCCGAGCACGCGGACCGGGCCGTCGCCGCCGAACGGCTGCGCATAGCCCGGGAGATGCACGACACCGTCGCCCACAGCATCGGCATCATCGCCCTCCAGGCCGGCGCCGCGGCCCGGGTGGCCGGGACCCGTCCCGAGGCGGCCCTCGCGGCCATGCGGGCGGTGGAGAACGAGGGCCGCGAGACGCTGGCCGGCCTGCGCCGCATGCTGGTCGCGCTGCGGGCGGCGGACGACGGCGGCACCGGCGACGCGATCCCGGCGGGCCTGGACGACGTCGACCGCCTGGCGGCCACGACGACCGCGGCGGGCGTACGGGTGGAGGTACGGCGCCTCGGCGCCCCCCGCCGGCTCCCGCCGGAGATCGACCTGTCGGCGTTCCGGATCATCCAGGAGTCGGTGACGAACGTGGTCCGGCACGCGGGAACCTCCCGGTGCCAGGTCACCCTGCGCTACACCGACGACGACCTCGCCCTCGAGATCACCGACGAGGGTCGCGGCCACGGCGCCTCCACCGACACCGGGTTCGGTCTGGCCGGGATGCGCGAGCGGGTCGCCCTGCTGCACGGCGAGTTCACGGCGGCCCCGCGCCCCGACGGCGGTTTCCGGGTCGCGGCTCGGCTGCCGGTGCCGGCGGGCGTGCGATGACGGACCGGGCGGTACGGGTCGTCCTCGCCGACGACCAGGAACTCATCCGCACCGCGCTGAGCATGGTGATGGCCGAGCTCGACGACGTGGAGGTGGTCGGCGAGGCGGCGAACGGCACGGAGGCGGTACGGCTGACGGCCGAACTCGCCCCGGACGTCGTCGTCATGGACATCCGCATGCCGGGCATGGACGGCATCGAGGCCACCCGCCACATCACCGCCTCCGGCTCCGACGCCCGGGTGGTCGTCCTGACCACCTTCGACGACGACGACCACGTCTACGGCGCCCTGCGGGCCGGCGCGTCCGGCTTCCTGGTCAAGGACATGGGTCTGGACGACATCATCGGCGCGGTACGGGTCGTGGCGGCCGGTGACGCGCTGATCGCGCCGAGCGTGACCCGCCGCCTCATCCACGACTTCGCCGCACGCCCCGAACCGGCCGTCGGCCGCCGGGAACTGACCGGCATCACGGACCGCGAACGCGAGGTCCTCACCCTGGTCGGCTCCGGCCTGTCCAACACGGAGATCGCGGCCGAACTGTGCATCAGCGTCGCGACGGCGAAGACGTACCTCACCCGTCTGCTGACCAAACTCGACGCGCGGGACCGCGTCCAGCTGGTCATCCTGGCGTACGAGGCCGGGCTGGTGTCCGTACGGCCCCGGTGAATTCCGCTGTCCCTCCGTCGGACGCGTGAAGTGCGCAGACTCCTGCCGATCTTAGGGGCCGTACGCCGTTATCGGCAGCAAAAGCGTGAAATCAAAAAAGAAAGGGGAAGCACGCTGGAGTGCCGGGTCTCACCTCCGCCCGGAATTCCGAGTCGCTTTTATTACGGTCGTTAAGGAGAGGAAATGAAGCCCCCCAAACCACCGGTCGGCAGTCACGTCGTGGACACGCGTACCGGGAAGGCCGGGATCGTGATGGGCCACGAGGGGCCGTACGTCCAGCTGAGACCCTTCGGCGGTGGCAAGGAGTGGGACGCCGATCCGGAGTCTGTGCGGCAGGCCCCCGCGGTGGGCGAGAATGGGGCCCATGAGCCTGTTCCGCGACGACGGCATCGTGCTGCGCACCCAGAAGCTCGGTGAGGCGGACCGCATCATCACGCTGCTCACGCGCGGGCACGGGCGGGTGCGGGCCGTGGCCCGCGGTGTGCGGCGGACCAAGTCGAAGTTCGGGGCGCGGCTCGAACCCTTCTCCCACGTCGACGTGCAGTTCTTCGCGCGGGGGAGCGAGCTGGTGGGGCGCGGGCTGCCGCTGTGCACACAGAGCGAGACCATCGCCCCCTACGGCGGGGGGATCGTGAGCGACTACGCCCGCTACACCGCGGGCACCGCCATGCTGGAGACCGCCGAGCGCTTCACGGACCACGAGGGCGAGCCGGCGGTCCAGCAGTACCTGTTGCTCGTCGGCGCCCTGCGGACGCTGGCGCGCGGCGAGCACGCCCCGCACCTCGTCCTCGACGCCTTCCTGCTGCGCTCACTCGCCGTCAACGGCTACGCGCCCAGCTTCAGCGACTGCGCCAAGTGCGGGCTGCCCGGGCCGAACCGGTTCTTCTCCGTCGCCTCCGGCGGCTCGGTCTGCGCCGACTGCCGGGTGGCCGGCAGTGTCGTACCGTCTCCGCAGACCCTGGACCTCCTCGGCGCGCTGCTTACGGGAGACTGGGAGACCGCGGACGCGTGCGAGCCGCGGTACGTCCGGGAGGGGAGCGGGCTGGTGTCCGCGTATCTGCACTGGCATCTGGAACGCGGACTGCGTTCGCTTCGTTACGTAGAGAAGTAAGCGGTAAGAGGAGACGAGAAGCACATGGTCGTACGCGGGATCCTGGGAAGCCGGCGCCGCGAGTACAGGGCGCCGGAGCCGCACCCGTCGGGCGCCCGCGCGCCGAAGCTCCCGGGTGAGCTCGTCCCGAACCATGTGGCGATCGTCATGGACGGGAACGGCCGCTGGGCCAAGCAGCGCGGGCTGCCCCGCACCGAGGGCCACAAGGTCGGCGCCGAGCGCGTGGTGGACGTGCTGCAGGGCGCGATCGAGATGGGCGTCGGCAGCATCTCGCTGTACGCCTTCTCCACCGAGAACTGGAAGCGCTCGCCCGACGAGGTCCGCTTCCTGATGAACTTCAACCGCGACTTCATCCGCAAGAGCCGGGACACGCTCGACGAACTCGGCGTCCGGGTGCGCTGGGTGGGCCGGATGCCCAAGCTGTGGAAGTCGGTCGCCAAGGAGCTCCAGGTCGCCCAGGAGCAGACGAAGGACAACGACCGGCTGACCCTGTACTTCTGCATGAACTACGGCGGCCGCGCGGAGATCGCCGACGCGGCGCAGGCGCTCGCCGAGGACGTGGCGGCGGGCCGCCTGGATCCCGGCAAGGTCAACGAGAAGACCCTCGCCAAGTACCTGTACTACCCGGACATGCCGGACGTGGACCTGTTCCTGCGGCCCAGCGGCGAGCAGCGCACCTCCAACTACCTGCTCTGGCAGAGCGCCTACGCCGAGATGGTCTTCCAGGACGTGCTCTGGCCGGACTTCGACCGCCGTGACCTGTGGCGGGCCTGCGTCGAGTTCGCCTCCCGCGACCGCCGCTTCGGCGGCGCCGTGCCGAACGAGGAACTGCTCGCCATGGAGGCGGCGATGAGGGGCGACGACACCACGTCGTGAAGCCCCCCGCCTACAGGCCCGTGCGTTCCTCAAGCCGGCGAACCGCACGGGCACGTGCTGTGTGAGCAGGTGAGCACAGGGCGCGGCCGCGCCCTGATCGGCTCAGCCTGCGGCGCAGTCCGCGCAGGTGCCGAAGATTTCCACCGTGTGGGCCACGTTGACGTAGCCGTGTTCGGCGGCGATGGCCTCCGCCCATTTCTCGACCGCCGGGCCCTCCACCTCCACCGCCTTGCCGCAGACGCGGCAGACCAGGTGGTGGTGGTGGTCGCCGGTCGAGCAGCGGCGGTAGACCGACTCGCCGTCGGAGGTGCGCAGGACGTCGACCTCACCGGCGTCGGCGAGGGACTGGAGGGTGCGGTAGACCGTGGTGAGGCCGACCGAGTCGCCCTTGTGCTTGAGCATGTCGTGAAGCTCCTGCGCGCTGCGGAACTCGTCGACCTCGTCCAGGGCTGCCGCCACGGCGGCCCGCTGCCGGGTGGCACGGCCCTTCACGGGCGGTCCAGCGGTCGTCACCGGTTCCTCCTTCACGAGGGTCGCGTCTGCGCCTGCCCGGTCATTGTGCCAGCCCGGGCTGTGGGCGGTCAGACGCCGACCTTCCCCCCGGCCTCCCGACCGGCCGGAATCGCGCACTCGACGGGGTCGCCGGCGGGCCGCGCGGCGGCGGCCGCACGGGCGCGGCGGCGGGCGAGAGGGGCGGCGAGAGCGGTCAGCACGACGAAGGCCGCGATGGTCAGCAGCACGATCGTCGCCCCGGGCGGCACGTCCTGGTAGTACGAGGTGATCGTGCCGCCGAGGGTCACGGACACCCCGATGGCCACCGCGATCGCGAACGTCGCCGCGAAGCTCCGGCTGAGCTGCTGGGCCGCGGCGACCGGCACCACCATCAGCGCGCTGACCAGCAGCAGCCCCACCACCCGCATCGCGACCGTCACCGTCACGGCCGCCGTGACCGCGGTGAGCAGGTTCAGCGCCCGCACCGGCAGCCCCGTCACCCGCGCGAACTCCTCGTCCTGGCTCACCGCGAACAGCTGACGGCGCAGACCGAGGGTGACCAGCACGACGAAGCCCGCCAGCAGACAGATCGCCGTCACGTCCGACGGCGAGACCGTCGAGAGCGAGCCGAAGAGGTACGAGGTCAGGTTCGCGTTGGAGCCGCCGGGCGCGAGGTTGATGAACATCACCCCGCCCGCCATACCGCCGTAGAAGAGCATGGCGAGGGCGATGTCGCCGCGGGTGCGGCCGTACCAGCGGATGAGCTCCATGAGGATCGCGCCCAGCACGGACGTGAGGGTCGCCATCCACACGGGGGAGGCCGAGAGCAGGAAGCCGAGGCCGACACCCGTCATCGCGACATGGCCGATGCCGTCGCCCATGAGGGCCTGGCGGCGCTGGACGAGGTAGATGCCGATCGCCGGGGCCGTGATGCCGACCAGGACGGCGGCGAGCAGGGCTCGCTGCATGAAGGCGTAGTCGAGGAAGTCCATCACAGTCCCATCAGCTCAGCAGCCCCGTGCGGATCGGCCCGTGGGGATGTACGTGGTCGTGGCCGGGAAGGGCGTGCTGCCCGAGCGCGGGCGGCGGCGGTCCGTCGTGCGTCACGCAGCCGTCGCGGAGCACGACCGCGCGGTCGATCAGCGGCTCCAGCGGCCCGAGTTCGTGCAGGACGAGCAGGACGGTCGAACCGGCCGCCACCTGCTCCCTGAGCGTCCGCGCCAGCACCTCCTGACTCGCCAGGTCCACGCCCGCCATCGGCTCGTCCATGATCAGCAGTTCGGGTTCGGCGGCGAGCGCGCGGGCGATCAGGACGCGCTGGTGCTGGCCGCCGGAGAGGGCGTTCACGGAGTCCTTCGCCCGGTCGGCCATCCCGACCAGCTCCAGCGCCCGGCGCACGGCCGCGTGGTCGGCCCGGCGCAGGACGCCGAAGCGGGCCCGGGAGAGCCGTCCCGAGGAGACGATCTCGGTGACGGTCGCCGGGACACCGCCCGCGGCCGTGGTGCGCTGCGGTACGTACCCCACGCGCGCCCAGTCCCGGAACCGCCTCCTCGGCGTCCCGAACAGCTCGATCTCCCCGGCGCTCACCGGCACCTGGCCGATGACCGTCCGGACCGCCGTCGACTTGCCGGAGCCGTTGGCGCCGAGCAGCGCGACGACCTCCCCCCGTGCCACGGTGAGGTCGATGCCGCGCAGAACGGGGCGCGAGCCCAGCTCGGCGGTGACGCCCCGCAGGGATATGACGGGTTCGGTCATGCCGTCCTCCGCGTCCTCCGGTGTCACTTCGTCCCCAGGGCCGTCTGCAGCGCCTTGAGGTTGGCCTCCTGCACGGAGAAGTAGTCCTTGCCGCGGGACTTGGCGGTGATGCCCTCGATCGGGTCCAGGACGTCCGTCCTCAGACCGGCGTCGGAGGCGATGGTCTTCGCGGTCTTGTCGCTGACGAGCGTCTCGTAGAAGACCGTGGTGACGTGGTCGGCCTTCGCCATCTGCTCCAGGGCCCGCACGCGCGCCGCGCTCGGCTCCGACTCGGGGTCGAGGCCGTTGATGGCCTCCTCGGTCAGGCCGTAGCGCTCGGCGAGGTAGCCGAAGGCGGCGTGGGTGGTGATGAAGACCTTTGACCTGGTGTGCGCGAGCCCGTCCTCGAACTGCTTGTTCAGCTCGTCGAGCTTCTCGACCAGGGCCGCGGTGTTCTTCTTGTAGTCGGCCGCGTTCTTCGGGTCGGCCTTCTCGAAGGCGGCGCCCACCCCCTCGGCGACCTGGGCGTAGCGCACCGGGTCGAGCCAGATGTGCGGATCGAGGCCGGCCAGCTCCTCGTTCTTGGAGTCGTCGTGGGAGGCCGCGTGGCCGCCGACCTCGTTGCCGTGCTTCTCCAGCGAGGTGAGGGAGGCGGCGTCGATCTTCGTCTTCACGTCGGACTGGGCCACCGCCTCGTCGACGGAGGGCTGGAGGTTCTTCAGGTACAGCACCGCGTCGGACTCCTGCAGCCGCGCGGTCTGCTGCGCGCTGATCTCCAGGTCGTGCGGTTCCTGGCCGGGCTGGGTGAGGCTGGTGACGTGGACGTGGGCGCCGCCGATCCGCTCGGCGAGGTAGGCCATCGGATAGAACGACGCGACGACGTCGAACGTGCCGTCACCGGCCGCGGCGGCACTGTCGGAGGAGCAGGCGGAGAGGGTGGTGAGGCCGAGGGCGGTGACGGCCGCCACGGCCACCCCGGTTATGTGCTGTCGTCGTACGTTCATGACAGTCATTTTCATCTGACATGGAAACCGTTGTCAATAAACGATCCGACCGGAACCGATTTGATTGAGGGGGAGCCCCCGCCGGTACCCTGAAGCATTCGCTCTGAAGCGTCTCGCTTCGTCGCCCGTCGTCGTAATGAAGAGAGCACCGTGGCCGCCGACAAGATCGACACCATCGTCAGCCTGAGCAAGCGCCGTGGCTTCGTATTCCCCTGCAGTGAGATCTACGGCGGCCAGCGCGCCGCCTGGGACTACGGACCGCTGGGTGTCGAGCTCAAGGAGAACCTGAAGCGCCAGTGGTGGCGCTACATGGTGACGTCGCGCGAGGACGTGGTCGGTCTCGACTCGTCCGTGATCCTGGCCCCCGAGGTCTGGGTCGCCTCCGGCCACGTCGCCACCTTCACGGACCCGCTGACCGAGTGCACCTCCTGTCACAAGCGGTTCCGCGCCGACCACCTGGAGGAGGCGTACGAGGCCAAGCACGGCCGCCTCCCGGAGAACGGCCTGGCCGACGTCAACTGCCCCAACTGCGGCAACAAGGGCCAGTTCACCGAGCCCAAGCAGTTCTCGGGCCTGCTCTCCACGCACCTCGGCCCGACGCAGGACAGCGGCTCCATCGCCTACCTGCGTCCCGAGACCGCGCAGGGCATCTTCACCAACTTCGCCCTGGTGCAGACCGCTGCGCGCAAGAAGCCGCCGTTCGGCATCGCGCAGATGGGCAAGTCCTTCCGCAACGAGATCACGCCCGGCAACTTCATCTTCCGCACCCGCGAGTTCGAGCAGATGGAGATGGAGTTCTTCGTCAAGCCGGGCGAGGACGAGAAGTGGCAGGAGTACTGGATGGAGCAGCGCTGGAACTGGTACACCGGTCTCGGCCTGCGCGAGGAGAACATGCGGTGGTACGAGCACCCGCAGGAGAAGCTCTCCCACTACTCCAAGCGCACCGCTGACATCGAGTACCGCTTCCAGTTCGGCGGCAACGAGTGGGGCGAGCTCGAGGGTGTGGCCAACCGCACCGACTACGACCTCACCGCCCACTCCAAGGCCTCCGGCCAGGACCTCGTCTACTACGACCAGGAGGCCCAGGAGCGCTGGACGCCGTACGTCATCGAGCCCGCGGCCGGTGTCGGCCGCGCGATGCTGGCGTTCCTGCTCGACGCCTACGTCGAGGACGAGGCCCCCAACGCCAAGGGCAAGCTGGAGAAGCGCACGGTGCTGCGCCTCGACCACCGGCTGGCCCCGGTCAAGGTCGCGGTGCTCCCGCTCTCCCGCAACCCCGAGCTGTCCCCGAAGGCCAAGGGCCTCGCGCAGGCTCTGCGGCAGAACTGGAACATCGAGTTCGACGACGCCGGCGCCATCGGCCGCCGCTACCGCCGCCAGGACGAGATCGGCACGCCGTACTGCGTGACGGTCGACTTCGACACGCTCGAGGACAACGCGGTGACGGTGCGCGAGCGGGACTCGATGAAGCAGGAGCGCGTGTCGCTTGACCAGATCGAGGGCTACCTGGCCGGTCGTCTGGTCGGCGCGTAGCCGCGAACACCGGACAGCCCGGCCGGGCCCCCAAGTCGGTCCGTGGCCCCCGATACAGGTCTCGCATTGGCCCTGTATCGGGGGCCGCTCCGTCACCAGGCTGGACCCATGAGTCTCGCCTTCCTCCTCACCACCCTGATCGTCGTCGCCACCCCCGGCACCGGCGTCGTCTACACCCTCGCCGCCGGGCTGTCGCGTGGCCGGCGGGCGAGCGTGGTCGCCGCCTTCGCCTGCACGCTGGGGATCGTGCCCCATGTGCTGGCCACCGTGACCGGGCTCGCGGCCCTGCTGAACGCGAGCGCCGCGGCCTTCCAGGTCGTCACGTACGCCGGAGTCGGCTATCTGCTGTACATGGCCTGGGCGACCCTGCGGGACCGGCACGCCATTGACGTCGACGAGGGCGCCGCGCCGCTCTCCGCGGGGCGCGTGATCGTGCGGGGCGTGCTGATCAATCTGCTCAACCCGAAGCTGACGATCTTCTTCTTCGCGTTCCTGCCGCAGTTCGTGGACCCGGCCGCCCAGCACGCCCTGACGCCCATGCTGGGCCTGAGCGGTGTGTTCATGCTGGCGACGTTCGTCGTCTTCGCCCTCTACGGGGTGCTCGCCGCCTCGGTCCGCAGCCACGTCACCTCACGGCCGCGGGTGATGACGTGGCTGCGGCGGAGCTTCGCGGGGTCCTTCGTTGCGCTGGGCGCGAAGCTGGCGCTGACGGCGCGTTAGCGCCCCTGCAGGGTCTTCACGTTGTTGCCGAAGGTCCAGTTCTTCGAGCCGTCCCAGTTGATCGACCAGGTCATCAGGCCCTTGAGTGAGCTGCCGTAGTGCTTCCAGGCCTGGGAGACCAGGGACGGCGACATGTAGCCGCCGCCCGCGCCGGACTGGGCGGGCAGGCCCGGGACCTGCTTGTCGTACGGCACCTTCACCGTCGTGCCCTGCACGGTCAGGCCCTTGTTGAGGCAGTCCGTCTGGGCGGTGAAGCCCGCGACCGTGCCGGCCGAGTAGGAGTCGCCGGAGCAGCCGTACATGCTGCCGTTGTAGTACTGCATGTTCAGCCACCACAGGCGGCCGTTGTCGGCGTACTTCTTGATGATCGGCAGGTAGGCGCCCCAGATGGAGCCGTAGGTGATGCTGCCGCCGGTGACATAGGCCGTCTCCGGGGCCATCGTCAGGCCGAAGTTGGACGGCATCTTCGCCAGCACCCCGTCGATGACGCGGATCAGGTTGGCCTGGGAGGCGGAGAGCTGGGTGATGCGGCCGCTGCCGACCAGGCCCGTCTCGATGTCGATGTCGATGCCGTCGAAGTTGTACTTCTTCAGGATCGGCACGATCGTCGCCACGAAGCGGTCGGCCACCGTCTGCGAGCTGAGGTCGATGCCGGCCGCGGCGCCGCCGATCGACAGCAGGATCGTCTGCCCGGACGCCTTCGCCGCGCACATCTCCGCGGGCGTCGCCACCTTCACGCCCGCGTCCATGCCGTCCTCCCACAGGGCCGTGCCGTCGGAACGGATCACGGGGAAGGCCGCGTTGATCACGTTGTAGCCATGGGCGGCGATTCGGGAGTCGGTGATCGGCGTCCAGCCGAAGGGCGGGTGGACGCCGTTGGCGGAGCCGTCCCAGTTCTCCCAGTAACCCTGCAGGACCTTGCCGGCGGGCCGCGACTTCACCGCGCAGGTGTCGGCGGCGGTGGCGGCGGGCGCCAGGGGGAGCTGGGTGAGGGCCGCGGTGGCGAGGGCGGTGGCGAGCAGGGCCAGGGTGCGGCGGAGCATACGGGCCTCCCGGTGGGGGTGCGGTGAGGTGTCGTAGGCATGACAGTGCAACGGTCCAGACCTTTCGTCAATAGGTCTGGACCAGTTCGAGGTATTGAATGACAGATATTGAAATCTGTCAGCTGTTATGTGAAGGTGGCCGTATGACGATGCCAACCCGCAACCTCGGAACCACCGGCCCCCAGGTCTCCGCCCTCGGCCTCGGCTGCATGGGCATGTCCGGCATGTACGGGGACTCGGACCGTGCCGAGTCCATTGCCACCATCCACGCCGCCCTGGAGGCCGGCGTGACCCTGCTCGACACCGGCGACTTCTACGGCATGGGCCACAACGAACTGCTGATCAGCGAGGCCCTGCGCACCGCCCCGGCCGCCCGGCGGGAGAACGCGCTGATCAGCGTGAAGTTCGGCGCCCAGCGCGGCCCGGACGGCGCCTGGCACGGCTACGACGCGCGCCCGGCCGCCGTGAAGACCTGGGCCGCCTACTCCCTCCAACGCCTCGGCGTCGACCACATCGACGTCTACCGCCCCGCCCGGCTCGACCCGAACGTGCCGATCGAGGAGACCGTCGGCGCGATCGCCGAACTCGTCGAGGAGGGGTACGTCCGGCACATCGGGCTGAGCGAGGTCGGCGCGGAGACCATCCGCCGGGCCGCCGCCACCGCCCCGATCGCCGACCTCCAGATCGAGTACGCGCTCATCTCCCGCGGCCCCGAGCGGGAGATCCTGCCCACGCTGCGTGAGCTGGGCATCGCCGTCACCGCGTACGGCGTCCTCGCCCGCGGACTGATCTCCGGCCATGTCTCGGCCGACCGGGGCTTCGACGCCGGCGACTTCCGCGCCCACACCCCCCGCTTCCAGGGCGAGAACCTGCGGCACAACCTCACGCTGGTCGAGTCCCTGCGCAAGATCGCCGAACAGAAGGGCGTCTCCGTCGCGCAGATCGTCATCGCCTGGGCGCTGTCCCGGGGCGAGGACATCGTGCCGCTGATCGGCGCCCGCACCCGGGAGCGGCTCGCCGAGGCGCTGGGCGCCCTGGAGGTGACCCTGGACGCGGCCGACCTCGCCGCCATCGAGACCGCCGTGCCGGCGGACGCGGCCGCCGGCGAGCGGTACGCCCCCGCGCAGATGGCGATGCTCGACAGCGAGCGCTGATCACGCCGCCGGGTACCGTCTAGCCATGGCACCGTCCCCCGAGACCCTGACCGCCGAGCGCATCCTCGAAGCGACCGAGGAGGTGCTGCGCCGCTACGGCCCCGCCAAGGCCACCGTGGTGGACGTGGCCCGCGCGCTCGGCGTCAGCCATGGCAGCGTCTACCGGCACTTCCGTACCAAGGCGGCGCTGCGGGAAGCCGTGACGAAGCGCTGGCTGGACCGCACGACGGAGCTGCTGGCCGGCATCGTCGCGGACACCGGCCGGGACCCGGAGGACCGGGTGCGGGCGTGGCTCGCCGCCCTGTTCGCCGCCAAGCGCCGCAAGGCGGGCGCCGACCCGGAGCTGTTCGCCACGTACACGGTCCTCACCGGTGAGAACGGCGGGGCCGTCGGCACCCATCTCGCCGAGCTGACCGGCCAGTTGACAGAGCTGGTGCGGGCCGGCGTCGACGCGGGCGTCTTCACCGCCGAGGATCCGGCGACCACCGCCCTCGCCCTCTTCCAGGCCACCGGCCGCTTCCACGACCCCTGTTACGCCAAGGAGTGGGAACAGCCGGGCGCGCAGGCGGAGTTCGAGGCGCTGGTCGACCTGTGCGTGCGCGGGCTGAAGGGCGCAGGAGCCCAAGCCTAGGCCTAGGCCTGTTGCGAAAGTCCCGCCTGCCCCGCGACGCCCGGCACGCTCCCCACGCTCGAACAATCTCGCTCGCGCGGGGGACCCCATGACACCGCAGGGCCGCCCTCCGGGCGGACGACGGGACTTTCGCAGCAGGCCCTAGGCTCCCGCCACGCACCGCCAGAAGTCCCGCATGAGCGGGGTCGGTGTCGGGTCGGTCATCGCCACCTGGGTCAGCAGGACCGCGACCGTGCCGGTCTGCGGGACGATCTGCGCCGCGGTGCCGGCTCCGCCGACCCAGCCGTAACGGCCCGGGACGTTCCAGGGGTCGGCCGGGGTCACGTCGACCTGGCCGCCGTACCCCCAGCCTTGGCCCTCCAGGAAGAGGGTGGCGCGCTCGCGCTGTTCGGCCGTGAGGTGGTTGGTGGTCATCCGGCTGACGGAGGTGGGGCTGAGCAGGCCGCCGCCCGAGTCCAGGAGCATGCGGGCGAAGGCCAGCCAGTCGTCGGCCGTGGAGGCCAGGCCTCCGCCGCCGGACAGGAAGCGAGGGGCGTGGGCGAACTCGCCGTCCGGGGTGTCCGACACCTCCAGCGTGCCGTCCGGAGCCGGGTCGTAGGCCGTGGTGAAGCGGTGCCGCTCGGAGGCCGGCACCTCGAACGCCGTGTCCGTCATGCCCAGCGGCTCGAAGATCCGCTCGGCCAGGAACTCCGCGAGGGTACGGCCCGACGCCCGCGCGATCAGGATGCCCTGCAGGTCGGAGGAGGTGCCGTAGAGCCAGGACTCGCCCGGTTGGTACAGCATCGGCACCTGCGCGAGACGGTGGAGCCAGGTGTCGTGGTCCGGCCAGTCCTGGAGGTGACGGCCGTCCTTCTGCACCTCGAACAGCGCCTGCACGGCGGGGAGGGTGAAGTCGGAGGGGAAGCCCCAGCCGGTGCGGGAGCTGAGCAGGTCCTCGACGGTGATGGGACGGGAGGCCGGCACCACGTCCCCGACAGGGGCGTCCGGCGTCCGCACCACCATCGGCTTCGCCAGCTCCGGCAGCCACTCCTCGACCGGTGCGTTCAGCCCGATCAGGCCGTCCTCGACCAGCATCAGCACCGCCGCCGCGGTGATCGGCTTGGTGATGGAGGCGATACGGAAGATCGAGTCGCGGGCCATCGGGGCGGTGCCGCCGACGTCCACCGAACCGACGGCCACCACCTCCACATCGGCACCGCGGGCCACCAGCCCCACGGCGCCCGGCGCCGTTCCTCGGTCGACATGGCGTCGCAGGGTGTCGTACAGAGCGCTCATGGGTCGCCTTCCGGTGCGAGTCGGTCGTACGGCCTACGACTGGCGGCACGCCGGAAACTCATCGCTGGGACGGCCCTACGCGTCCGACGGGTCCACGGTCGCCTGGTGGGCCTCGGCCAGGTGTTCCTCCGCCTTCAGCCAGGGCAGGAACTGGGCGCCCTGACGCCAGCCGCAGGTGTCGCATCTGATGGTGCGCTGTACTCCGGTGCGCCGCACCTGGACGACGTGTTCCCGTCCGTGCTGGTCCCAGCGGCTCACCTTGCTCGTGTTGATCTCCAGCATGATGTCTCGCCTCCGCCACAGGAGTGTGCAGCAAGACCAACATCAACAGGGGGTCTTCCACGATGAGTTGACCGAGCTGTGGCCTGTTCCTCACATCCGCGTCAGCCGATGGTGCGCGGCAGACGCAGGCTGAGCAGGCAGGTGAGGGCGACGCAGCCCAGCTGGGCCAGGAGCGTGGTGACCAGGGCGTCGCGCATGCCCAGGGCCGGGATCAGGGACAGGAACAGGGTGCCCAGCGCGGCCACCCCGAGGGCCAGGGCGGACTGCTGGGTCGTCATCATCACGCCGCTGCCGACGCCGGCCCGCGCGGGCTCCACCTCGGAGAGCACGACCCGGAAGATGATGGGAAGTTGGAGCGCCTGCCCGGCACCCGCGAGCGCGGCGCCGGGGAGCAGTTCGACGAGGCCGAGGTCCGGCCAGGACCGCCAGGCCGCCAGCGCCATCAGCCCCACACCGACCCCCTGCAGCAGCCCGCCGGCCGTCACGACCCGGGTGCCGTACCGCGCGACCAGCCGGGGACCGGCGAGCGAGACGAAGAAGAACACGACGGCCATCGGCGCGAGCGCCAGCCCCGCCGGGACCGGGCCCAGCCCCGCACCGCGCTGCAGCGCCACCGCGATGACGAACATGAAGCCGCTGAAGCCGACCGAGAACGGCACGATCATCACCAGACCGCGGCGCAGCGAAGTCAGCCTGAACAGGCTCGGCGGGACCAGGGGCGTACGGCCCCGGCGGTCGGCCCGGCGCTCCACCGCGTAGAACGCCGCCGCGACGAAGGGGAACGCCGCCAGCGACAGCCAGGTCCACAGCGGCCAGCCGGCCGTGCGGCCCTCGGTGAGCGGGGCCAGCAGGGCGAGCAGTGAGGCGGTGAGCAGGACGGTGCCGGGGCCGTCGACCGGCTCGGGGTGCTGGGAGCGGGTCTCGGGCACGCCCCGCGCCGCCAGGACCAGGCCCAGGACGACGACCGGGACGTTCACCAGGAACACCGAGCGCCAGCCGGTGCCCCAGACGTCGGCCGCCACCAGGACGCCGCCGAGGATCTGCCCGGCGACCATCGACAGGCCGGCCGTGGCGCCGTACAGGCCCATGGCCCTGGCCCGGCGGGGCCCGGCGGTGGCCGCCTGGATGGTGGCGAGGACCTGCGGCAGCATCGCGGCGGCCGCCGCGCCCTGCGCGACCCGCGCCGCGACCAGCGTCCAGGCGCTCGGCGCGAGACCACAGGCCAGCGAGGTCAGGCCGAAGGCCGCCATGCCGCCGAGGAAGAGGCGGCGCCGGCCGAACAGGTCGCCGAGCCGCCCGCCCAGGACGAGCAGGACGGCGTACGCGAGCCCGTACCCGGCGACGACCAGCTCCAGCACGGACTCGCTCGCGTGCAGGTCCCGGCCGATCGTGGGCAGGGCGACGTTGACGATGAAGAAGTCGATGAGAGGGAGTGCCGCTGCCAGCAGCACGGTGAAGAGTCCGAGGCCGTTGAGCGCGGGTGGCGCCACCGGGGATCGGACGGTGCGTGAAGTGATGGTTTCGGTCACCCCTTGAGCCTGCGCCCGCGCTCAGACGGGTACCAGAGTCTTCTTATCCTGGTAGAAGGAGTACCTGGCAACAGGATGCGTGAGACGGCAGGCTGGGAGTATGACGACCATGGCCCAGGAGACGCCCTCGGAAACCTCGGCGGCAGCGATACGGCGGCATGAGCTGGCCGGCTTCCTGCGCCACCGCCGTGAGCACATCACCCCCGAGCAGGTCGGGCTGCCCCGGGGCACCCGGCGCCGTACCCCCGGGCTGCGCCGCGAGGAGGTCGCGCAGCTCGCCTCGGTCGGCGTCACCTGGTACACGTGGCTCGAACAGGCGAGGGACATCCAGGTCTCCGTCCAGGTCCTGGACGCCTTGGCCCGCACCCTCTTCCTCGACCCCAGCGAGCGTGCGCACCTCTTCCAGCTGGCCGGGCAGGTCGACCCGACGCCGGCCACCATCTGCCCGTCGATCACCCCCGGGGTGCGGGCCGTCCTGGAGCACCTGGAGCCGGTCCCGGCCTGTGTGCAGAACAGCCGGTACGACATCCTCGCCTACAACCGCACCTACGGCCTGCTGCTGTGCGACCTCGACGCGGTGCCGCCCGAGGACCGCAACTGCCTGGTGCTGTCCTACACGCACGAGGAGTGGCGCTCCTCGATCGTGCACCTGCGGGACACCCAGCGGCTGATGGCCGCCCGGTTCCGGGCCACGATGGCCGCCCATCTCGCCGAGCCCGCCTGGAAGATGCTGCTCAAGCGGCTGCGCGCGGAGTCGGCGGAGTTCCGTGAGAACTGGGAGCGGCACGAGGTGCAGGCCCACCGCACCAAGCGCAAGGAGTTCGACAACCGCTACGTCGGCCGGATCGCCGTCGACCACACCGATCTGTGGCTCGGCCCCGAACTGGGCCCGCGCATCGTGACGTACGCCCCCGCGGACGAGGAGTCGAGGGAGCGCCTGGAGAAGCTCCACGCACTCGCCCTGGAGCGGGCGGGCGCTCGCTGACCGTCGGCGCCCGCTGACCGTCGAACCGTCTACGCGTTCACGCCCGCCGCTTCGCGCACCTCGACCGACTCCAGCTCGTCGGCCGCCCGGGCCGCGGCCCGTCGAGCCCACCGGCCGGTGGTCAGCGCCCCGAGGACGAACACGGCGACCCCGCATCCGACGACGATCCACCACGCCGGCACCGACGCGGAGACGAACGCGTCCTTGTACGACGACGATCCGACCCCGGACGCCAGGACCGCCCCGATGACGGCGACCCCCAGCGTCTGCCCCAGCTGGCGGCTCGTGGAGGCCACGGCCGCCGCGACGCCCGCCTGCGCCCGCGGCATCCCCGAGACCGCCGTGTTGGTGATCGGCGCGTTGATGAAGCCGAATCCGACGCCGAACAGCACGTATCCGAGGAACAGCGTGACGTCGGACGTCTCCGCCTGGAACGCCGCGAACAGCAGCGCGCTCGCCGTCATCGCCGCTCCGGCGACCAGCAGCGGCAGCCGCGGACCGCGATTGCCCACCAGACGGCCCGAGAGCGGCGCGCACAGCATGATCGGCAGGGCGATCGGCAGCATCCACAAGCCCGCGTGCCGCGCGTCCAGCCCCCGTACGTTCTGCAGGTACAGCGTCGAGAGGAAGAGGAACCCGCCCAGCGACGCGAACCCGCTGATCGCTATCACCGTCGCCCCGCTGAACGGCGGCGAACGGAAGAACCGCAGGTCGATGAGGGGTTCGTCGCGGCGGGGCTCGTACCAGAGGAGCCCGAGGAGGGCCGCCAGCGCGACGACCGCGAACGGCAGCACCGCGCCGAAGCCGGACTCCGGTGCCTGGATGATCGCGTACGTCAGTCCGGCGAACAGCGCGATGACCAGCAGCTGTCCGACGGGGTCGGGGCGGCGGCCCTTGGGGGCGCGGGACTCGGGGACGAACCTCAGGGTGAGCAGCAGGGCGGCCAGCCCCACCGGCAGGTTGATCCAGAAGATCGAGCGCCAGCCCACGGACTGCACCAGCAGTCCGCCGATCAGCGGTCCCGCGGCGAACGATATGCCGACGACCGCGCCCCACACGCCGATCGCACGGGCGCGCTCCTTCGGGTCCGTGAACGTGTTGGTGATGATCGACATCGCGACCGGGTTGAGCATCGAGCCGCCGACCGCCTGGATCACCCGGAAGGCGATCAGTGTGCCGAGGCTGGGTGCGAGCGAGCACAGGACCGAGCCGACGACGAACACGATCAGGCCGGTCATGAAGACGCGCTTGCGGCCGATCCGGTCCGCCGTCGAGCCGGAGAGCATCAGCAGCGAGGCGAGGACCAGGGTGTAGGCGTCGATCGTCCACTGCAGGCCGGACGTGCTCGCGTGCAGGTCGTCGCGGATCGCGGGGAGCGCGACGTTCAGGATGGTCACGTCCAGGCTGACGATCAGCAGGCTCATACAGCAGATCGCGAGGACCAGAAGGCGTCGGCGTTGGCTGAGCTCGGGCATGCGCCCCATCGTACGACTGCTTCGATAGTGTGTCTAACTAATAGTGCAGCTAACTAATGGCCTGTACCGGGATCCTGCTCCTGCGCCGGGTACCCCTCGGGGTGCGTGACAATGGGGGAATGCCCGAGACCACCGTCACGCCGTTGCAGATCGGCCCGCACACCGTCCAGCCGCCCGTCGTCCTGGCCCCGATGGCCGGGATCACGAATGCCCCCTTCCGTACCTTGTGCAGGGAGTTCAGTGACGGCAAGGGGTTGTTCGTCAGCGAGATGATCACGACGCGGGCGCTGGTCGAGCGCAACGAGAAGACCATGCAGCTCATCCACTTCGACGCGAGCGAGACGCCGCGTTCGATCCAGCTGTACGGCGTCGACCCCGCGACCGTCGGCAAGGCCGTCCGCATGATCGCCGAGGAGGACCTGGCCGACCACATCGACCTGAACTTCGGGTGCCCGGTACCGAAGGTGACGCGCAAGGGGGGTGGGTCGGCGCTGCCGTACAAGCGCAACCTGCTGCGCGCGATCCTGCGGGAAGCCGTGTCCGGGGCCGGGGATCTGCCGGTCACGATGAAGATGCGCAAGGGCATCGACGACGACCACATCACGTACCTGGACGCCGGTCGTATCGCCGTGGAGGAGGGCGTGACGTCCATCGCCCTGCACGGGCGGACGGCCGCGCAGCACTACGGGGGCACCGCCGACTGGGACGCCATCGCTCGGCTCAAGGAGCACGTGCCCGAGATTCCGGTGCTGGGTAACGGTGACATCTGGTCGGCGGGGGACGCGTTGCGGATGGTGCGCGAGACCGGGTGCGACGGGGTGGTCGTGGGGCGGGGCTGCCTCGGGCGGCCGTGGCTGTTCGCGGACCTGGTGGCGGCCTTCGAGGGGCGTACGGAGGACGTCGCGCGGCCGTCGCTGCGTGAGGTCGCCGACGTCATGGTGCGCCATGCCACGCTTCTCGGCGAGTGGATCGGCGACGAGTCGAAGGGTGTCGTCGACTTCCGCAAGCATGTCGCCTGGTACCTGAAGGGCTTCGCGGTCGGCAGCGAGATGCGGCGGCGGCTGGCGGTCACGTCGTCGCTCGGGGAACTGCGTGCCGGGCTGGACGAGTTGGACCTCGACCAGCCGTGGCCCAGCGATGCCGACGGTCCGCGTGGGCGTACCTCGGGCAACAACAGGGTCGTTCTGCCGGACGGTTGGCTGAAGGACCCGTACGACTGCGCGGGGGTCGGGGAGGACGCCGAACTCGAGACGTCGGGGGGCTGAGGAGCGATGCCTGCGGCGCCTGTGCGGGTTCGGTGGGGGCGGGCGTAGCGCCTTCGGTTCGGTGGTGGGTCGGGGCCGGGGTGGGGGGGTGTCCGTCCTCGGTCGGGCGGTGCTGTGGGTCATGCGGTGCTGTTTCTTGACGCCCGACACTGCGGGCGGACACCCCCCACCCCGTCCCCTTCTCGCCGTGGGCGACTGCAACGCGCCCCACAGGGGCGCGGGGAACTGCGCGGGCGGGCACGACGGGCCCGCAGCCGCCCTACGGCATCACGTGGCAGCTTCGCCCCGCGTCAGCTCTTCTTCGGGTGGGGAGTGGAGCCGTACGCCGTGAGGAACTTGTCCCGGAAGGCGCTCATCTTCCAGACCGGGGCGTTGTGGGCGGGGCGGAGGCCGTCCGTCCAGCCCCAGGACGAGATCTTGTCCAGGACCTTGGGGTCCTTGGCGACTATGGAGATCGGGACGTCGCGGCTGGCGTGGTTGCCGCTGACGCGGGCGATCGGCTGGTGGTCGCCGAGGAAGACGAGGACCGTGTTGTCGTTGCCGTAGCGCTCCAGCCACTGGGTGAGCGCGGTCACCGAGTACTGGACCGATTTGCCGTACTCCGCCTGGGACTTGGGGGAGCTGGCGATGATGTCCGCGGGCTTCTTGCCGGCCGCGTGGATGGCGTTGAAGACCGACCCGTCACCGAGGTCGTTCCATGGGACCATCTTGGGGATCGGCGCCCAGGGCTGGTGGCTCGAGGTCAGGATGACCAGGGACATCAGCGGCTTGCTCCGCTTCTTGCTGTGCTCCAGGTTCTGGAAGGCCTGCAGCGCGTACTGGTCCGGCATCGTCGACCAGCTGAACTTCGGCCCCTGGTAGCCCATCTGGAAGGCGTTGCGGTAGCTCTGCAGGCCGTAGTACTTCGACTCCGGCCACCCCTTCTGCACACCCGGCATGATGCCGACCGTGTCCCAGTCGCCCGTCTTGGCGAAGGCCTTGGTGAGGCTGAGGTGGTCGCTCGCCATGACCGTGCGGTAGCGGTTCTGGTTGTCGATCCACAGGCCGGACATGGTCGTGGAGTGGCCGAGCCAGCTGCTGCCGCCGTAGGTCGCCGAGGTCAGCCAGCCGCTCTTGGCGTGGAAGCCCGCCTTGGCGAGGGCTTTGGTGCGGGCGTCGAGGGTGGCGTCGACGCCGGGCGCCTCCACCGGGTCCTCGATCGCGCTGCGGCCGTAGCTCTCGATGAAGGTGAAGATCATGTCCTTGCCGCGCAGGTCGGGGACCAGCTGGCTGGGCGGTGTGTTGCCGAACTCGTCGACCTTGGCGATCTTCTGGAAGTCGGCCTCGTCCTTGAGGGTCTGCCGGACCCCCTTCGCCTGGAGAACCACCGCGCCGGCCGCCCGGTCGGAGGCCAGCGGCGTCCCGCCGAGCTGCAGGCCCAGCGCGGAGCAGAGGACCCAGACGACCGCGGCGGCGAGTGTGCCCCGGGTCGCCGCCTGCTTGTTGCGCGCCAGCAGGTTGCTGAGCCGGACCATCGCCAGCGCCATGACGGAGAGCAGCAGGAAAACCAGGACGAAGGCGCCGACCGTGGCGCTGATGGCCACCGCCCGGCCCATCGAGTCCTGCACGTAACTCTGCGCGTCCGGCAGCAGCTCCCAGTCCAGCACGAGGTTGAAGTGCCGGCCGAGGTACTCCCAGAACCCCATGTCCAGCAGGTTCAGGATCGTGAGCGCGCCGAGCGCGGCACCTGAGACCACCGCCACGATGATGCGCGGGCGGCGCGGCAGCACCAGCGCGACGGCCGCCCCGAGCACGGCCTCCACCGGTATCCGCACGAACCGCCCGGCGTGCAGCGCGCTCTCCTTGTTCGGCAGCACCAGTGCGCCGAGCACGAGGACGGCCGCGAGGATCGTGATCGTCCAGCGCACGACGCGCACCGGTACGGGGTGCCGCTCACGCCAGTCGGCGAACCGGGTGCGCAGGGTCGCCCTGGCATCCTGTTGCGGTGACGGAGATTCCGGCTCGACCTCGGGTGATGTGTCCGGTTGTTGGCGAAGGCGCGTGAAGACAGGCACCCGAAGGTCCTTCCGTTGCGAGGCCCGGCATCCGTGATTCGGACGGATCGGTCGGCGGGCCACACCGGGGAGGCAAGGACCCGCCACAGTCCGGTACGGGCTGCCTCCGGCGGTTGTTCACGCCCCAGGGCAAACACCGGGCAAACGCCTCGTCGACGGCACCCTCCCAACCGCTAGGCGCCCCCGACCGCCGTCAGCAGGGCCAGCGGTGCCGCCGCCGAGCGTGACTCCCTCACGCACGCGTGCGGATACGGAACGGGCTCCGCGTGCGAGTCCCGTCCGTATCCGGCGATGACCTCCGGCAGCCGGTGTCCCGTGGCCGTCGCCGCGTCGACCAGGGCGTGGGCGACCGTGCGGGCCTCGTCGTGCAGGCCGTAGCGGGCCAGGCCCAGCGTGATCAGCGCGTTGTCGTGCGGCCAGACCGAGCCGCGGTGGTACGACAGCGGGTGGTACGCCGGCTGTCCCGCGGCCAGCGTGCGTACGCCCCAGCCGGAGAAGAAGTCCGGGTCCAGCAGCCGCCGGCCCACCACCTCGCCGTACTCCTTGTCCAGCAGCCCCGACCACAGCAGATGGCCGGCGTCCGAGGCGAGCGCGTCGACCTGCCGGCCCTCGCCGTCCAGCGCGAGCGCCGGGAAGGAGGCGTCCGGCATCCAGAAGTCCCGCTGGAAACGGTCCCGCAGATCGGCCGCCGCCTGTTCCAGCAGCGCCGCGTACGTCTCGTCGCCCCACACCGTCCGGGCGACCGACGCCGTGCGGCGCAGGGCGTCGTAGGCGTACCCCTGCGCCCCGGCCGCCATCACCGGTCCGCTCGCGCGTGTGCCGTCGGCGGAGCAGATCGCGCCGGGGGAGTCCTTCCAGTTCTGGTTGGCGAGGCCGCCCTGGTCGGCGCGGTAGACGAGGTAGCCGCGCGAGGTCAGCCCGCCGTGGTCCAGCATCCAGCCGATCGCCGCACGGGCGTTGGGCTCGAGGCGGCGGGCCAGGTCCGCGTCGCCGGTCTGCTCGACGTAGGCGCCCAGGAGGACCAGGAACAGCGGCGTGGCGTCCACCGAGCCGTAGTAGCGGCCGTAGGGGACCTGGCGGAAGTGGGCCAGCTCGCCGTGGCGGACCTCGTGCACGATCTTGCCCGGCTGGGCCACCGATTCCGGGCCGGTCTCCGTCGCCTGGGTGGCGGCGAGCGCGGGGAGGGTGGCGGCGGCGAGCTGCGGGCGGTAGGGCAGGGCGAACAACGACGTCAGCAGGGCGTCCCGGCCGAGCAGCGTCAGGAACCAGGGGGCTCCGGCAGCGGGCACCCGCAGGTCCTCGCCGTCCGGGCCGGTCGCCTGGACCTGGAGGGAGGCGAGGTCGGCGAGGCCCCGTGCGCAGGCCGCCGCCAGCTCGGGCCAGCCCGTCGGGAAGGGCACACCCTCCACGAACTCGCCCTCGAGAGCGAGGAGTTGCTCATTGAGCGCGGCCGGGGACACCGGTACGCGCCGGGCCCGCCGGTCGCCGTGCGGGCGGGCCATCACCCGCAGCGCCAGCTCCGCCGTGCCGTGCGGATCCAGGTCGAGGGTCCATACGAGGCGCCGGGCGCCGGTGCCGGTTTCCTCGACGCCGTCCGGGGCGGGCTCCGCCGTCACCGTCGTACAGGACCGCCATTCACCACGCTGATAGCTGAACTCCACGCCGTCGTCGAGAACTTGGCGGGAGCGGGTGGCGCCGATCTTGGTGTAGGTGCGGTAGTCGGAGCGCAGCTCGAACTGGTCCGCGAAGTCCGCGTCCGCCGTGACCGCGAGGCGGACCGTGGTGGCGGTCGGGCGGTTGCTGGTGATGCGGAGGGATTCGACGAACGCGCTGTCCCCCACCGCCTGTTCGCGGAAGATCGTGTACGCGGGCGGTTCCTGCCGTCCGCCGCGCGGGACGAGGACACAGCGGGCCGTGTCCCCGTCCGCGACCGGCGTGAGCGACTCCGGTACCGCGCCGTCGACCGTCAGTTGCCAACGGCTCAGATGACGGGCGTCGCGCACGAACAACCCGGCCGGGGAGCCGGTTCCCCGGGCCCCGACGATGATGTCCCCGCCGTCGCCCACGGCCGCGAACGTCCCGCCGCGCACGAGCAGATGATGCCGGTCCGTCATGCCCGGTCCCCTCCCTTGTCACTCAACTCGAACGTGCCGATGCCCGTCGGGGACACGCCGTGTCCGGGGCGCGAATGGAGCAGATCCAGCGCGAGGGCGGCGGTCCAGCCGAAGCCGAGTGCTCCGCAGGCCTCGCCGGTGTACGGGTCGACGTACTCCGCGAATCCGGAGGCGTCGGCCAGGTCCAGGACGGACTCCCGCAGGGCGTCGGCGCGCTCCTGCTCGCCGTGGGTGCGCAGCCCTCGCTCCAGCAGCCAGCTCGTGTTGAACCAGGCCGGTCCCCGCCAGTACCGGTGCGGATCGAAGGCCTCGCCGAGGAGGTCGTAGGACGGGGGCAGCCGGGTCGTGTCGCCGAGTCCGAAGTGCGGACCGTGAAGGGTGGCGACGAGGGTCCGCACGACGTCGCGGGGGAGGCCGGGAAGCAGGAGCGGGATCAGTCCGGAGACGCTGCGCTCGGGGATCAGGGTGCCGGTGGGCGGGCGGTGGTGCGGGGCGGGGGCGCTGTAGCCGTCGCCGCGCAGGTCGCGGCAGAGGAACATGCCGCTCGGCCCGTCCCACAGGCGGTCCACCAGGGCCGCCGTCAGCCGCTCCGCGCGGGCGTGCCGTGCCGTGCCCGCCGCTCCCAGCTCCGCGGCGATCCGGGCCAGGGCGTGCTCGGAGGCGATGAGCAGGGCGTTGAACGCCGGGTCCTCCACGGCGAAGCCACCGCCGCCGTCGTCGTCGTAGCCGGCGTCCCGGTAGTCCGTCGCCAGGCGTACGTACCGGCCGTAGTCCAGGTCCGTCGGGCGGTCCTCGGGGGCGCCGTGGGTGAGGTCGGCGCGGCGGAAGGAGCGGGACGGGGCGGGGATGATCCGGGCGAGTGGGGCGTCCCAGCAGGGGCTGTTGTCCATACCCTGTTCCCAGGGGTGGACGACCGACGCGAGGCCGCCCCCGCCCAGGTCACGGCGGTGCAGCAGATAGCGGTGCCAGGCGGCCAGGCGCGGGTAGACCCGGGTGAGGAAGCCGCGGGCGCGGGACAGGCCCGGGTCGGCGCGGTGCACCAGCCAGGCCGCCAGCGCGTGCACCGGTGGCTGCACGATGCCGGAGGTCTGTACGGTGCGCGGGGCGCCCGCAGCGCGCCCCGCGGTCGAGGAGCGCCAGAAGTCGGGGCTCGGGAAGTAGGCGTCGAGCGGGACGGAGGGGTTGAAGACGATGTGCGGGATACGTCCGTCCGCCCACTGCGCGGCCAGCAGCGTCTCCAGCTCCGTCTGGGCCCGTAACGGCGACAGGTGCCGCAGGCCGATCGCGATGAACGCCGAGTCCCAGGACCACTGGTGCGGATACAGGCTGTGCGAGGGGACGGTGGAGGCGCCCGTCCAGTTCTCCTCCAGCACCCGGGCGGCCCTGACGTGCAGCGGACCCGGGACGGGCGGCGGATCGTATGCAATGGGGTGCTGTTCGCCGCGGCTGGTGAGTTGGGCAGTGCGATCCACTCGGGGCTCCCCGAAAGACGTACGGCCGACCGGTTCGGTCTGGGCTACCGTAGAGTTACGTCTATTTAACACGCAAAACTCACTATGTAATGCACGCTGGAGAAGCACAAGGGGGTGCGCATGACGGGACGCGGCCAGGCCAGCTCCGGAGATCTGCTCGAACTGGTACGAAGCGGACGCGCCATCACGCGCGGAGCCCTCCAGCAGGTCACCGGTCTGTCCCGGGCCACCGTCGGTCAGCGCCTCGACCGTCTCTTCCGTGCGGGCTGGCTGCGCGAGGGCGCCGGCGGCCCCGTCGACTCGCCCCTGGGCGGCCGGCCCTCCATCACCCTGGAGTTCGACGACGAGCACGCCGTCGTCCTCGCCGCCGACCTCGACACCCGGCACGCGCGCGCCGCCGTCCTGACCCTGACCGGCGAGATACTCGCCGAGCACGCGGACACGCTCGTCGTGGAGGACGGGCCGGACGTCGTTCTCGGGGCGCTCGGACGGTGGTTCGGGGAGTTGCTGGAGAAGGCCGGGCGGCCGGCCCGGGCCGTGTGCGGGATCGGGCTGGCGGTGCCGGGGCCGGTCGACAGCGAGACCGGGCGGGTCGTCCAGCCGCCGATCATGCCCGGCTGGGACGGCTACGACATAAGGGGCCGCCTGGCCCGGGCCTTCACCGAGCGGACGGGCGCCGGGCCGGTGCCGGTCCTGGTGGACAACGACGCGAATCTGATGGCGTACGGCGAACAGCGCACGGGATACCCCGGCTGCTCGGCCTTCGTGCTGGTCAAGGTGTCCACCGGCATCGGCGCGGGCGTGGTGGTCGACGGCTCGGTCTACCGGGGGATCGACGGGGGTGCCGGGGACATCGGGCACATCCGCGTGGGCGCCGACGCGCTGTGCCGGTGCGGGTCGTACGGCTGTCTCGCCGCCGTCGCCAGTGGCGGCGCCGTGGCCGGGCGGCTGGCGGAGGCCGGAGTTGCGGCGACCTCCGGCTCGGACGTACGGGATCTGCTGGCTGCCGGGCATCCGGAGGCGGCCCGGCTGGCGCGGGAGGCCGGGCGGCTGGTGGGGGACGTGCTGGCGACCGTCGTCACGCTGCTCAATCCCGGTGTGCTGATGATCGCCGGAGATCTGGCCGGAACCGCCTTCCTGACCGGGGTGCGGGAGCTGCTGTACCAGCGGGCGCTGCCCCGCTCCACGGCCCACCTGGACGTCATCACCTCACGGCTCGGTGAGCGGGCGGGGCTGGTGGGGGCCGGTGCGCTGGTCGTGGAGCATCTCTACGCGCCGGAGCGGGTGGAGGAACGGCTGCTCGCCATGGGGGTGTAAAGCGTCCGCATGGTGAAATCCGGTCCTCTGTGGGAGCGTGATTCTCGCCACCCTTGATAAGGGTTGCGCTCAGATGAGCGGATCTTGAGCGGCTGTACTTCCTCAAGGGGTGGCACTGGGTGCCACCCTTCGATCGTTCATCGATCGAAATCAGATGTTGTCGTTGACCGCTCATCTGAGCGTAAAACCGCACCGGTGGGCAGTGATGCCTTCAGGAAGTGAAAACATAAGCGCTTGGTTGCTTGCCGTCCCTTGACTTTCGATCCGCTGGCGGAGGGATGGTTACGGGCGCATGACGCGCGAGTAGACGTATCCAGACACCTTCGATCTGGGTATGTTCCTCGCCGTCAGGGCAGCCACCGCGTCCTCGAGGAGTCGAGACCCGTGTCGGAAAACAAAGAACCCCACGTAGCGAAGTTCGTTTACGACTTCACCGAGGGAAACAAGGACCTCAAGGACCTCCTGGGTGGCAAGGGCGCGAACCTCGCCGAGATGACCAACCTGGGACTCCCCGTTCCCCCGGGCTTCACCATCACGACGGAAGCCTGCAAGGTCTACCTCGACAGCGGCGAGGAGCCCGCGGCACTGCGTGACGAGGTGAGTGCGCACCTCGACGCGCTGGAGTCCCGGATGGGCAAGAAGCTCGGCCAGCCGGACAACCCCCTGCTGGTCTCCGTCCGCTCCGGCGCCAAGTTCTCCATGCCCGGCATGATGGACACGGTCCTGAACATCGGCCTCTCCGACAAGTCCGTGAAGGGCCTCGCCGAGCAGGCCGGCGACGAGCGCTTCGCCTGGGACTCCTACCGCCGTCTCATCCAGATGTTCGGCAAGACCGTCCTCGGCGTCGACGGCGACCTCTTCGAGGAGGCCCTCGACCAGGCCAAGGAGGCCAAGAAGGTCACGGTCGACACCGAGCTGGAGGCCGCGGACCTGAAGAAGCTGGTCGCCACCTTCAAGAAGATCGTCAAGAGGGAGGCCGGCCGGGACTTCCCGCAGGACCCGCGCGAGCAGATGGACCTCGCCATCCACGCGGTCTTCGACTCCTGGAACACCGACCGCGCCAAGCTCTACCGCCGTCAGGAGCGCATCCCGCACGACCTCGGCACCGCCGTCAACGTCTGCTCGATGGTCTTCGGCAACCTGGGCCCGGACTCCGGCACCGGCGTCGCCTTCACCCGCGACCCCGCCTCCGGCCACCAGGGCGTCTACGGCGACTACCTGCAGAACGCACAGGGCGAGGACGTGGTCGCGGGCATCCGCAACACCGTGCCGCTCGCGGAGCTGGAGCAGATCGACAAGCAGTCGTACGACCGGCTGATGCAGATCATGGAGACCCTGGAGAACCACTACAAGGATCTCTGCGACATCGAGTTCACCATCGAGCGCGGCCAACTGTGGATGCTCCAGACCCGCGTCGGCAAGCGCACGGCGGGCGCCGCCTTCCGGATCGCGACCCAACTGGTCGACCAGGGCCTGATCGACGAGACCGAGGCCCTCCAGCGTGTGACGGGTGCCCAGCTCGCGCAGCTGATGTTCCCGCGGTTCGACGAGCACGCGAAGACCGAGATGGTCGGCCGGGGCATCGCGGCCTCGCCGGGCGCGGCGGTCGGCAAGGCGGTCTTCGACTCGTACACCGCCGTGAAGTGGTCGCGCTCGGGCGAGAAGGTCATCCTGGTGCGCCGGGAGACCAACCCCGACGACCTCGACGGCATGATCGCGGCCGAGGGCATCCTGACCTCCCGCGGCGGCAAGACCTCCCACGCGGCCGTCGTCGCGCGCGGCATGGGCAAGACCTGTGTGTGCGGTGCGGAGGAGCTCGAGGTCGACACCAAGCGGCGCCGGATGACCGTGCCGGGCGGGCGGGTCGTCGAGGAGGGCGACGTCATCTCCATCGACGGCTCCAGCGGCAAGGTCTACCTGGGCGAGGTCCCGGTGGTCCCCTCTCCGGTCGTGGAGTACTTCGAGGGCCGTATGCACGCCGGCGCCCAGGACGCCGACGAGCTGGTCGAGGCCGTGCACCGGATCATGGCCTTCGCCGACCGCAAGCGCCGGCTGCGGGTGCGGGCCAACGCGGACAACGCCGAGGACGCGCTGCGCGCCCGTCGCTTCGGCGCGCAGGGCATCGGACTGTGCCGTACCGAGCACATGTTCCTGGGCGAGCGCCGCGAGATGGTCGAGAAGCTGATCCTCGCCGACACCCAGGACGAGCGCGAGGCCGCGCTGGCGGAACTGCTGCCGCTGCAGAAGAAGGACTTCGTCGAGCTGTTCTCGGCGATGGACGGTCTGCCGGTGACGGTACGGCTGCTCGACCCGCCGCTGCACGAGTTCCTGCCGGACATCACCGAGCTCTCGGTCCGTGTGGCGCTGGCCGAGTCCCGCCAGGAGTCCCACGAGAACGACCTGCGCCTGCTCCAGGCGGTCCACCGCCTGCACGAGCAGAACCCGATGCTGGGCCTGCGCGGAGTACGCCTCGGCCTGGTCATCCCGGGCCTGTTCACCATGCAGGTCCGCGCGATCGCGGAAGCGGCGGCGGAGCGCAAGAACGCCAAGGGCGACCCGCGCGCCGAGATCATGATCCCGCTCGTCGGCACCGTCCAGGAGCTGGAGATCGTCCGCGACGAGGCCGACCAGGTCATCGCGGAGGTCGAGGCGGCGACGGGCACGCAGCTCAAGCTCGCCATCGGCACGATGATCGAGCTTCCGCGCGCCGCCCTCACCGCCGGGCAGATCGCGGAGGCGGCGGAGTTCTTCAGCTTCGGCACGAACGACCTGACCCAGACGGTGTGGGGCTTCAGCCGCGACGACGTCGAGGCCTCCTTCTTCACGGCCTACCTGGAGAAGGGCATCTTCGGCGTCTCCCCCTTCGAGACGATCGACAAGGACGGCGTCGGCTCCCTGGTGAAGGCGGCGGCGACGGCGGGCCGCGAGACCCGCCCCGACCTCAAGCTCGGCGTCTGCGGCGAGCACGGCGGCGACCCGGAGTCCGTCCACTTCTTCCACGAGGTGGGCCTGGACTACGTCTCCTGCTCCCCGTTCCGCATCCCGGTCGCCCGCCTGGAGGCGGGCCGCGCGGCGACGAACTCGCAGGGCAGCGACCACCGCTAGCCCGTACGACCCCGGCCGGGCCCCAGGGCCACCGAAACCCCGGAACCGCCGCCCGTCCCCGACCCTCAACACCGATGGACGGCGGTCCCGGATCACCAGGAGGGCGGCACCCTGTGCGGGGGTGCCGCCCTCTTCTGCATGGTCTGCTGCGACTGTCAAGCTAAGGCGCTGACCAGGGAAAATGGCGTTTGCTGGCGTTGGTTGCCGCAGTTACTACGTGCTGGCGGATTCAACGCCGGTCCTGGTGCACAACTCGACGCCGTGCGAACCGGAAGCGGTGAACATCGCCAATCACGCAGCGCAGCGAACGGCGGCAGGGGACGGAACACACTACGTGCGGGGTGTCGCCCCGCAGGCCATGGCCGAGTACGTGGATGGGGTGATCACACAGGAGGTGCCCAATCTGCAGATCAGGTATCTGAAGAGAGGGCGCGTGGGTTACTGGGATCCGGACAAGGGCGCCGTCGTCATCGAAGATCCCGGCACTAGTGGCGGTACCGTCTTCACACCCAAGAACGGAAAGCAGTACTTCGATGAACTCGAGTGACGCGACGAACCCTGCCACAGGTGATCCCGGAGAGACGATGGAGATGGTTCCGGAGCGGTTCGGAGTGGTCTTCCAAGTGGCCAAGGAACTGCCGAACGTTTCGGATCAGGTGGTGGAGTCCCAGGGATGCACGCGCGGCGATGCGGACGAGTTGCTCGGCATCTTCCGGCTGGTCCGTGCGGCAATCAGGGAGGGCGCGACGCGCGTTCGGTTCCGGCCGGTGTCCCGAAGCGGTGAGGAACGAGTTCTCGCCGACCGGGCGGTGGTCGAGGTCGTCGCCGCTCGGGACGACAGGGTGAAGTGGTGTCGCATGCTGGAAGCCGTGTGCGCGTCGCTGGGTCCCGAGGAGTTGTACCTGCGGAGCGGCTATCGCGAGGCGGAGGTGAGGGAGGCTATCGGCTCCCTCGTCCAGTAGCCCCCCGTCAGCCCCGTAGGTGAGGAGAGCTCGTTGGCCGCTGGTGGCGAGGATTTCGAGGGTACGTGTCTCCGGGCCGCACGCATTCTGAGCGGGCTGGAAGGCTACTTCCTGGAACGGGTCTCGGCCGACACCGCTCCTGTGGGCGGCTGTGTGGACATCTGCCTGCGGCTGGGGCCGGACGCAGTCGCCGTCGTCACCGGGGCCAACAGCGGGCTCGGGTACGTCGTCGGGCGGGAGCTGGCGCGGAAGGGTGCACGGTGGCCGTGGCGGAGGTGTACTGACCTCGGCGGCGAAGTGGGTGCACGGTCGTAGGCTGGGGATCATCGTCAGCAGGAGGAGCCGACCATGCCCGGCTGGAACGAGAAGGCCGTCCCGGAACAGACTGGCCGTGTCGCCGTCGTCACCGGGGCCAACAGCGGGCTCGGGTACGTCGTCGCGCGGGAGCTGGCGCGGAAGGGTGCGCGGGTGGTGCTCGCGTGCCGGAGCGAGGTGCGGGGGAGGGCGGCGGTCGAGCGGGTGGTCGGTGAAGTGCCGGGCGCGGAGGTCGAGTTCGGGCGGATCGATCTCGGGGACCTCGCATCGGTACGGGAGTTCGCCGAGAGCTTCCCGTCCGAGCGGCTCGACCTGCTGGTCAACAACGCCGGCGTCATGGCCCTGCCCTACGGGACCACGGTGGACGGGTTCGAGACGCAGTTCGGGGTCAATCATCTCGGGCACTTCGCACTCACCGGGCTGCTGGCGCCGATGTTGCTCGCCACACCGGGCGGGCGGGTCGTCAACGTCTCCAGTGGGATGCACGCCCTGGCCAACATCGACATCGACGACCTCAACAGCGAGCGTCGGTACCGGCGTTGGGTCGCCTACGCCCGGTCCAAGACCGCCAACCTGCTCTTCACCCACGAGTTGGCCCGCAGGCTCGCGGCGCAGGGCGCGGACGTGGTGGCCGCCGCCGCGCATCCGGGCTACGCGGAGACCAATCTGCAGGGCGCCGCGCCGCAGATGGAGGGGCGGCGGCTGATGGGGCGGATGATGGATATCGGCAACCGCGTCTTCGCGCAGTCGGCGGAGGCCGGTGCGCTGCCACTGCTGTACGCCGCGACTGCCCCTGGCGTACGGCCCGACTCCTTCACCGGACCGTCGTTCATGATGTGGCGCGGGGCGCCGGGTCCGTCGTGGCGGGCGCCCTGGACGCTCAACGACGCGGCGGGGGAGAGGCTTTGGGCCGCCTCGGAACGGCTCACGGGAGTGACGTACGAGGCGCTGAAGGGCTGACGTCACGTCATGTCGGCTGGCTCCGCCGGACCGTGAAGTAAGCCAGCGCCGCCAGTGCCGCCGTGGCGGACGCCAGCGTCAGGGCGCCGGGCAGGGAGCGGCCCGCAATCGTGCCCGCGGCCGCCGCGCCCAGGGCGAACCCGGTGATCTTCAGACTTGCGCCCGTGGTGAAGATCTGGCCCCGCAGACGGTCGGGGGCCTCCCGATGCCGTATCGCGAACAGGGCGGTGAGCTGAGGTCCGGCGCCGATGCCGGTGAGCAGGGCGGCGGCGACGAGGACGGCCGGATGCGCGGTCGCCGCCAGGGCCAGCGCGGTCGCCTGCACGAGGGCGCCGACCCAGATCGCCGTGTCCGGGGCGATCAGGCGGGGGCGTCGCGCCAGTACGGAGTTGGCCGCCAGCGAGGCGACGGCCGTACAGGACAGCAGGAGCGCACCGCGCCCGGACCCGCCCAGGGCGTGCTGCCCGAGGAGGGGGACGCAGGCGGTGAACATGCCCTCGGCCGTACAGCAGAGGACCGAGGTGAGGGTCGCTCGGGCCAGGGCGGGCCGCCGGACGATGAACCGGAGCCCGGCGGTGAGAGGGGTGCGTCGCGCGGTGTCGGCACTTCCACCCGACCGGGTCCGGGACTCCGCCCCGAGGCCCCCCTTGTGCGAGCGCGTTGCGGCGAGATTCTGCTCGCTTCTCCGTGGGGGCGGCGCGTCGGTATCCCGGTCCCTGTTCGGCGCCGGTCCGGGGGCCCCTCGGTGGGTCGCCCCCGGCAGGCGCCAGGCCGCCGGCGTCGCGAGGCCGATCAGGGTCACTGCCGCCGCCACCGCCGTCGGCGCGCCCAGCGTCTCCGCCGCCGTCCCCGCCAGGGCCGGTCCGGCGAGGCTCGCGGTGGTGAAGGTCATCGCGTCCAGGGCGTTGGCCCGGGGCAGCGCGTCGCCCGCCACCACCCGGGGGAGCTGGGCCGTCCAGCCGCCGGAGAGGGCCGGGCCGAGCAGGCCCGTGCACACGGCGATCAGAACGGTCACGGGGAGGGGCAGGCGTCCGAGTCCCAGCAGGATGGCGGCCACTCCGGCGCCGTACGCGGCCAGCGCGCAGGCCAGCAGGCGGCCCGGGCGTGACGCCCGGTCCAGGAACGCGCCGAGCAGCGGTCCGCCGACCGCCGCGGCGACGTTGAGCCCCGCCAGCAGCGACGAGGCGGTCGCCGTCGAGCCGGTCAGGGCGAAGCCCGCCAGCATCATCGCCGGTCCGGACATCTCGTCGCCGGTGCGGGCGGACACCGCGCCGACGAAGTAGGAGGCCGTCGTGTAACGCCTTCGTATCAGGAACACGTTACGTGAGTAACCCTAAAACTAGTCAATATGCGTTACATTCGCTCCGTGGCTCCACCTCCCACCGGCGATCTGTCCGACCGACACTCCGTACTGACGACGGCCCGACGCGCCGCTGCCCTGGTCAGCGCCCTCACCCGCGAGCGCCCGGACCCGGAGGAGGTCGTCGCCGTCCTGCGTGAGTACGGCGAGCAGGATCCCCTCGATCTCACCCCGGACGACCTCGCCGGGATGCGCGCGGCCGCCGTCCTGCTGCGCGAGGTCTTCACCGCCGACGACCTCGACACCGCCGCCGCGCTCCTCAACCGCCTCCTCCGCGAGCACGCCGGCCCCCTCCGCCTGACCTCCCACGGTGGCGCCACCCCCTGGCACCCCCACCTCGACCGCGACGACGACGGCCCGTGGGGAGAGTGGTTGCTGGCCTCCTCCGCCCTGGCGCTGACCGTGCTCGTCTGGGACACCCAGCGGCCGCCCGGCCGCCTCTGCGCCGCTCACAACTGCCGTCAGGTCTTCATCACCCAGGGCGCCGGCCCCGAACGCCGCTACTGCTCGCGCCGCTGCGCCACCCGCGAACGCGTCGCGGCCCATCGGCGCAGAGCCGCGGCGTCGGAGTGACCTCCGAATTGAGGCCGGTGCGGATGACGAAAAGCGCCCCGCCCCGGGTGACGGGGCGAGGCGCTGTGGTGTGCAACTGGGGCGCTGTCAGTAGGCGCGGACCTCGTACGTCGCCACCCGTACCGTCTCGTCGTCCAGGCACTGGCCCGACTCCAGGTCGAACCGCTGCTTGAGCAGGGGGGAGGCGACGAAGGGGCGGCCCTGGTGGGTGCCGGTCAGGCCGCGGGAGAGGACGGCCGCGCCGCAGAAGGGGTCGCGGTTGTCGATGGCGTACAGATTGCCGTTGCGGTCCCGGAAGAGGGCGGCCTGGCGGCCGTCCGGCAAGAGCGCGGCGACGCCGCGTCCGGGGACCAGCCGGGTGAGGTCGCAGACCGTGAACCAGTCGTCCTCGAGCTGGAGTTGGACCTTGAGGTCGGTCGTCTCGGGTGCCAGGGTCATCGCTGGGCGCTTCCTTCCAAGGGACGGTGGCCGATGGTGAGCAGCGGCAGGTCGGGCTTGATCTGGTCGCGCTCCGGGACGAAGCCGACGACCGGGTCGGGGGTGTCGGGGGCGTTGACGAAGGACACGAACCGGGCGAGCTTCTCGGGGTCGTTGATGGTCTCGGCCCACTCGTCGCGGTAGTGGGCGACATGGGCGGCCATCAGGGACTCCAGCTCCTCACAGATGCCGAGGGAGTCCTCCACCACCACCTCGCGGACGTGGTCCAGGCCGCCGGGGATCCGCTCCAGCCAGGTCGAGGTGCGCTCCAGACGGTCGGCCGTGCGGATGTAGAACATCAGGAACCGGTCGATCAGACGCACCAGTTCGGCGTCCGAGAGGTCCTGCGCGAGCAGGTCCGCGTGGCGCGGGGTGGCGCCGCCGTTGCCGGCGACGTACAGGTTCCAGCCGTTGGCGGTGGCGATGACGCCGAAGTCCTTCGACTGGGCCTCGGCGCACTCGCGGGCGCACCCGGAGACCGCCGACTTCAGCTTGTGCGGGGAGCGCAGGCCCCGGTAGCGCAGCTCCAGTTCGATCGCCATGCGGACCGAGTCCTGGACGCCGTACCGGCACCAGGTCTGCCCCACGCAGGACTTCACCGTCCGCAGCGCCTTGCCGTACGCGTGCCCGGACTCGAAGCCGGCGTCCACCAACCGGGCCCAGATCAGCGGCAGTTGCTCGACGCGGGCGCCGAACATGTCGATCCGCTGGCCGCCGGTGATCTTCGTGTAGAGGCCGAAGTCGCGGGCGATCTCACCGATCACGATGAGGCCCTCGGGGGTGATCTCACCGCCGGGGATGCGCGGCACGACCGAGTACGAGCCGTTCTTCTGCAGGTTGGCAAGGAAGTGGTCGTTGGAGTCCTGCAGGGCCGCCTGCTCGCCGTCCAGGACATAGCCGCTCGCGCCGATCGTCGGGGCGAGGGAGGCGATGATCGAGCCGACGGCCGGCTTGCAGATCTCGCAGCCGTCGCCGCCCCGGGCGCCGTCGCGGCCGTAGCGGTCCAGCAGGTCCTGGTAGCTGTTGATGCGCAGGGCGAGGACGATCTCGTACAGCTCCTCGCGGGTCTGGGCGAAGCAGCCGCACAGGCCCTTGTCGACCTCGACGCCGGACGCCTCCAGCTCGGCGTCGACCAGCTGGCCGAGCACCTTGACGCAACTGCCGCACGTCGTACCGGCCTTGGTGCACTTCTTCACCTCGGGCACCGTGGTGCACCGGTGGTCGGTGACCGCGCCGCGGATCGTGCCCTTGGTGACGTTGTTGCAGGAGCAGATGATCGCGTCGTCCGGCAGCGCCGTCGGGCCGAGCTGCACAGACTCGCCGGCGCCGGCGGGCAGCACCAGCGACTCCGGCTTGACCGGCGGCACGGAACCGGTGAACGCCTTCAGCGTGCCGTACGCCTCCGCGTCGCCGACCAGGATGCCGCCGAGCAGGGTGCCGTCCCGGCCGATGACCAGCTTCTTGTACAGGCCGGCGCGGGAGTCGGAGTACACGACGTCCAGGCAGTCGTCCGTGGTGCCGTGCGCGTCGCCGAAGGAGGCGACGTCGACGCCGAGGAGCTTCAGCTTCGTCGAGAGGTCGGCGCCGGTGAAGGACGCCTCGTCCTCGGCGATGGTCGCGGCCGCGGTCTCCGCCTGCTCGTAACCGGGGGCGACCAGGCCGTACACCCGGCCGTCGGAGGCCAGCGCGCACTCGCCGATCGCGAAGACATGCGGGTCGGAGACGGTACGGCAGTGGTCATCGACCGCGATGCCGCCGCGCTCGCCGACGGTCAGGCCGCAGTCGCGGGCCAGTTGGTCGCGCGGCCGGACGCCGGCGCTGAACACCACCATGTCGGTGGCGAGTTCGGAGCCGTCGGACAGCTTCATGCCGGTGACCGCGCCGTCCTCGCCGACCACGATCTCCTGCGTGCCGACGCCCGTGTGGACGCTCAGGCCCATCTCCTCGATGGTCCGCAGCAGGGCCGCGCCGCCGCCCTCGTCGACCTGGACGGGCATCAGCCGGGGCGCGAACTCCACGATGTGGGAGGTCAGTCCGAGGCCCTTGAGCGCGCCCGCCGCCTCCAGTCCGAGCAGACCGCCGCCGACCACCGCGCCGACCGTCGCCCTCGACTTCGCGTACTCCTCGATCGCGAGCAGGTCCTCGATCGTCCGGTAGACGAAGCAGCCCTCGGCGTCCTTGTTCGGGACCGGCGGCACGAACGGGTAGGAGCCGGTGGCGAGGACGAGGGTGTCGTACTCGAAGACCTGCCCGGAGCGCGCGGTGACCTTCCGCGCCTCGCGGTCGATGGTCTCGGCGGGGTCGCCGACGTACAGCTCGATGCCGTGCGTGTCGATGAACTCCATGTCCGTCATGGACAGTTCCTCGGGCGTCCGGCCCGAGAAGTACGAGGTGAGGGCGACGCGGTCGTACGCGGGACGCGGCTCCTCGCACAGCACGACCACGCGGTGCGTGGCGGTCAGGCCGCGCCCGGCGAGCGCTTCGAGGAAGCGCTGGCCGACCATGCCATGGCCGACGAGCACGATCGTGGGGGTGCCGTTGGTCATCAGGAGCCTCCATCGTTGGTGAGCAGGTGGAGCAGGGGGCCGTCGTCGGGGAGCGGCTCCGCTCCCTCCCAGGCACGGGCGAGCGCGCCGACGGTGCCGAGTTCGCCGACGAGGACCCCGCCGACCAGGCGGTCGTCGCGGACGACGACCTTGCGGTAGGTGCCGCGGGTGGCGTCCGCGAGTTGGACGACGTCGTCCCCGGGACGCGGCTCCGTCTCGCCGAACGCGGCGAGGTCGAAGAAGTCCTCACCGGCCAGGGTGAGCCGGGTGAGCGAACGGGTGCCGGTGTAGCGGGCGTTCGCGTCACCCGCCAGCGACTCGGCCAGGACCTCGGCCTGTTCGAGCGCGGGGGCGGCCAGCCCGTACACCGTGCCCGCGTGCTGGACGCAGTCGCCGATCGCCCGGATGTGCGGGTCGGAGGTGCGCAGTTCGTCATCGACGAGGACGCCCCTGTGCACGGCGAGGCCCGCGTCCTGGGCCAGACCGACGCGCGGGTGCACCCCGCACGCGACGACCACGAGGTCGGCGTCGAGGGCGTACCCGTCGGCCATCTCGACCGAGCGGACCACCCCGCCGACGCAGCGCACGTCCCGCACCCGGCACTCGGTGTGGATCTCCACGCCGAGGTCCTGCAGGTGCCGCCGGACCAGCTTCGAGGCGGTCGGGTCGAGCTGATGCTCCATCAGACGCTCGGCCTGCTGGGCGAGCACGACCTGTGCGCCGCGCCGGGCGAGCGCCCGGGCCGCGGACACCCCGAGCAGCCCGCCGCCGATGACGACCGCGCGCACGCCCGGCCGTACCGCCTCGGACAGGCCCAGGCAGTCGTCCATCGTGCGGAACGCGTGGACGCCGACGGGCAGTTCGTGGTTCTCGGTGAACAGGCCGCGCAGCGGCGGCAGCACCGGGTTGGAGCCGGTGGCCAGGACCAGCGTGTCGTATGCGATCTTCGAGCCGTCCGCGAGGTGTACGGCTCGCACCTCGCGGTCGATGCCCGTGACCCGGCCGCGGACCAGCTCCGCGGGCGTGGGCAGCGCGATGACGTCGGGGCCGTACCGCCCGGCCAGCACCTCGGCGAGCAGCACCCGGTTGTACGGGCGGTGCTCCTCCTCGCCGACCAGGGTCACGGGCGTGCCGAGCTCACCGAGCCGCCGGGCGAGACGGACGCCCGCGAGGCCGGCGCCGATCACCACCACACGCGTATTCGAGGTCATGTCCAGGAGCGTGCGATGCCGGTGTTACCCGACCGCATCACGTCTGTTTCCCGTGAGGAACGCTGCCCTCTTCCGGGGCGCGGCCGGGGTGTGAGGGTTCCGCGTACGCGCCGGGGGCGTGGTGTGAGGCCGGCCGGGGTGGCATCTGTGCTGGCGATCCCGTGCCCCTGGAAAACAGCAGGAGCTCACGCCGCCCCGACGCTACGGTGACCGGGTGGCGACTCAGGTGATCGTGCTCAACGGCGGCTCCAGCAGCGGCAAGTCCGGCATCGTGCGGTGTCTGCAGGCGGTCCTGCCCGAGCCGTGGCTGGCCTTCGCGATCGACACGTTCGTCGACTCGCTGCCCGCGTCCCTGCGGGCGTCGCTCGCCGGGATCGAGTTCGCCCCGGACGGCACGGTCAGCGTCGGGCCGGAGTTCTCCAGACTCGAACAGGCCTGGATGGAGGGCGTCGGGGCCACGGCACGCGCGGGCGCCCACGTCATCGTCGACGACGTCTTCCTCGGCGGCGCGGACTCCCAGAGCCGCTGGCGCAAGGCGCTGACCGGCCTGGACGTCCTCTGGGCCGGAGTCCGCTGCGCCCCCGCCGTCGCCGCGGGCCGCGAGATCGCGCGCGGCGACCGGCCCCCCGGGATGGCGGAGCAGCAGGCGGACCTGGTCCATCGGGACGTCCACTACGACGTGGAGGTGGACACCACCCACACGGAGTCACTGGTGTGCGCCCGAACCATCGCTCAAGCGGTCACGCCGGCCACCGTCACCGGCTCCGGCTGCCCGTGAGGTGCGCGAACACGACCACGTTCCCCTGGTAACCGGTCGACCGCGAATACCCTCCGCCGCAGGTGATGATCCGCAACTCGGGCCGGTCGGCGGCGCCGTACACCTTCTCGTCGGGGAAGGCGGTCGCCTTGTAGACGGCGATCGCGTCGACGGTGAACACGGCGACACTGCCGTCGCGCCGGTCGACCTCCACCGAGGCGCCCTTCCGCAGGGCGCCGAGGTCGTAGAAGACGGCGGGTCCGTCGGAGTTGTCCACATGCCCGGCGACGATCGCCGTACCGGTCTCCCCGGGGGTGGTGCCGGCCTCGTACCAGCCGGCGAGGTTCTTCCGCGCGGCCGGCGGGACGTCGAGGCTGCCGGAGCGGGTGAGGCCGAGGCCCGTCAAGGGGGCGTTCACGCGGATCGAGGGGATGCGGATGCGGTCAGGCGGGGAGGGCGGCAGCGCGGGCGCCGACCGTGCGCCGCCGTGGCCCGAGTGCGCCTCGGCCGCCGTGGGCTGCGGGGGGGCGTGCGTCCCGGCGCCGCCGCTCAGCAGCCACGCCCCGGAGCAGAACGCGGCCACCGTCACGGCTGCTATCGCGGTGTTGCCCAACCTGCGCATTCGAGCCTCCTGGAGGGACCCGGTCCCCCTCCGGGCCGCGAGGGGCGTCGGACCCGGAGGGGGAGGGACATGCGGTACCGGCGGACGGACAGCGGAGGGTGTCCGTCAGATCCCGTCGCCTCTCGCCCGGCGATGCAGGAGCCAGGTACCGCCCGCGGCGGCGACGGCGAGGGCCGCCACGCCGGCCGCGGTCTGCACGGGGTCGGGGCCCATCACGCCGCCGACCCCCGTCTTCACACTTCCGTGGGGCTGCACCTGGCCGCGCGGCGCGTTCAGCGTCACCACCAGGTCGCCCGAGACCTGCCGTCCGCCCTCGGCGCACTCCGCGACGATCTCGTACGTCCCCTGCTGCGCGCTCTCAGGCACCCGGAACTGCCCGATCGCCTCGCCCTCGTGGGCGCTCGGCGCCAGCGTGAAGGCGCCGGCGCCCACCGCGCTGGCGTCCCCGGCCGCCGTGCCCTCGCTCCCGCAGGCCGAGGTGTTCACACTGACCTCCGCGCCCGGCACGACGGACGACGGGTACACCTCCAGACTGCCGCCGCCGTCGTCGCCGTACGCGGGCGCCGCGACGAACCCCGCGGCGACGACGGCGAGGGCGGTACCGGTCAGCAGACGGGCGGTACGTCGCATCGATGCTCCTCCGGGCGTCTTCGATGTCCCCTGCCCTTCCGAGGAAAGAGCCACGACGCCGGGGGCGCTTCCTGAGGGAGCGTCAGAAATGGCGCGAACGGGTGTCGGCCGTCACCCGGCCACACTCGACCCACTCGCGTTTGAGCAGGTCACAGGCTTACGGCAGGCCGCGGGAGAAGAGAACCCGAAGGGCGCAGACGGAGCGTGTGAACGGGTGACCCGCCCGCGGAATTCCCTGGCATGCGCATCTTGCGGGTGCGACTGCCGATGCTCATGCCGACGGAGGTGCTCGCGTACGTGACCGGTTTGCGGCAAGGGGACGCTCCGGCCCGTCTGGAGGCCGTGGCGACCGGGGCGCTGGTGCCGCCTGTCGATCCGGTGTTCGCCGTCACGAGCATCCGGCCAGGCCGGCGTCCCCTTGCTGGTGACCGCGTCAGTTCACATTGACGGCGCTCCACGCCGCCGCCACCGCGTCGTACTCCGTGCTGCCCGCTCCGTACAGGTCCTTCGCCGCGTTCAGGGTGGCCGTCCGGGCGCCCGCGTAGTTCGTCGACGACGTCATGTAGACCGTCAGGGCCCGGTACCAGATCGCGCCCAGCTTGGCGCGGCCGATGCCGGTGACCGGAGAGCCGTTGTACGTGGGGGAGTTGTAGCTGACGCCGTTGATGGTCTTCGGGCCGCTGCCCTCGGCCAGCAGGTAGGCGAAGTGGTTCGCGACGCCCGAGGAGTAGTGGACGTCGAGGTTCCCGACCGAGGAACTCCAGTAGTCGGCGGAGGCGCCGTCCCGCGACGGCTTGTCCATGTAGCGCAGGGCCGCACGGCCGAACCCGGACCGGACGACCTTCTCACCGATCAGGTAATCCCCGGGATCGGACGGGTTGTCGGCGTACCACTCGACGAGGGTGCCCAGGATGTCGGACGTCGCCTCGTTCAGCCCGCCGGACTCGCCCGAGTACGTCAGCGCAGCCGTCTTCGACGTGACGCCGTGGGTCATCTCGTGTCCGGCCACGTCCAGCGACACCAGCGGCCCGAAGGTCGTACCGTCACCGTCGCCGTACGTCATGCAGAAGCAACTGTCGTCCCAGAACGCGTTGTTGTACGCGTTGCCGTAGTGCACCCGGTTGTACGACCCCTTCCCGTCGCCCTCGATGCCGTTGCGGCCGAAGGTGTTCTTGTAGAAGTCCCAGGTGACGTCCGTGCCGTACTGCGCGTCGACGGCGGCGGAGGCCCGGTCGGCCGTCGCCCCCGTGCCCCAGTGGTTGTCGGCGTCCGTGAACACCGTCGAGGGGGCCCGGCTGACGCAGATGCTGGTCAGGAAGCACAGGTCGGTCTTGTTCGCCGCGTCACCGGTGTACGTGTTCCCACGCGTCGGATCCTTCAGCTGGTACGTCGACCCCGAGACCGTCGTCTCCAGCGGAACCGTGCCGCTGTAAAGGGACTTGCCGTCCCCGGTCGCCGTCTCGATGTCGTCCCAGGCGTCGATCTGCCGCCCGGAGACGGCGTCCGTGATCACGGTGCGGGCGACCGGGTTGCCGAGGGTGTCCTTGGCCGTGACGTTCGTGCGCCACGCCAGCTTCGGCGCGCCGTGCAGGGCGTCGACCACCAACTGCGGGCTCGCCGTCAGCTTCTTCAGCGTCTCGCCCAGGTTCACGGCGCGCAGCGCGTTCGCCGCGATGTCGGCGGCCTTCGGGGCCGATATGGAGGGGGTGATCGAGGCCAGGGATATCTGCTTCCTCGTCGCCCGGTTCGCGCCCCGGTACGCGCCGTCGGGCGCCAGGTGGACAACGAAGTCGCCGCCCAGCACCGGGAGCTGACGGTACGTCCGGTCGTAACGGACGTGCTGCGCACCGTCCTTGTCGACGATCACGTCCCGCACCGACGTGCCCTCGGCGGAGGTCAGACCGAGACTCGCGGCGTGCGCCAGCAGGGCGGACGCCGCGTTCTCGATGGCGCCGGCCCTGCTCGGCCGGTCGGCCGCGACGGCGGCGGGGGAGAGTGCGGACGCCAGCAGAGTGGCGGCGGTGGCGGCCACGCCGGCGGCGGCGAGACGACGGGAACCTCGGACGTGCGGCCGTATCCGGCTCATCGGTCTCCTCGGGGAGGCGCATGCGAATGCGTGGGGGGAAGCGCGGGCGTTGACCAAGATTTAAGGGGCCATGACAGCCAGAGGTAAAGAGTGCGAACGAGGAGGTGTGTGTGGAGAGAGAATCGTTTTTGTGAGCCTCCACCTCCCCTTCTTCGTCTACGGCACCCTCCGCCCCGGCGAGGTCAACCACGACCTCTTCCTGCGCGGCCGCACCCGGCACGAGGCCCCGGCACGGCTGAACGGCTCGGTGCTGTACGACGGCCCCGGCTATCCGTACGCCGTGGAGGAACCCGGCGGCACGGTGTACGGGGAACTGGTGACCGCGCTGCCGGAGCGGTACGAGGAGCTGCTCGTCGCCCTCGACCGGCTGGAGGAGTACGCGCCGGGCGATCCCGCCAGCCTCTACGAGCGGCTCGAGCGCGAGGTGACCCGCGAGACCGACGGAAGGTCCGTGCGGGCCTGGGTGTACCTCGCCGCCCCCGCCGTGGCCGCCCGCCTCCGCGCCCGGGGCGAGCTCATCGAGAGCGGCGACTGGCGGGTCAGGACCTGACGGCCTCCAGCCGCACCGCGCACGTCTTGAACTCGGGCATCCGCGAAGTGGGGTCCAGCGCCGGGTTGGTGAGCGTGTTGGCGCGGCCCTCGCCCGGCCAGTGGAAGGGCATGAAGACGGTGTCGGGCCGGATGGCGGTGGTGATACGGGCCGGCGCCACCGCCCGCCCGCGCCGTGAGACCACGGCCACCGGATCGCCCTCCGCCGCCCCGAGCCGCGCCGCCAGCCGCGGGTGCAGCTCCACGAAGGGGCCCGGCGCCGCCGCGTTCAGCTCCTCGACGCGTCGGGTCTGGGCGCCGGACTGGTACTGGGCGACCACCCGCCCGGTCGTCAGCAGGACCGGGTACTCGGCGTCCGGCTCCTCCGCGGACGCCCGGTGCGAGACGGCCACGAACCTCGCCCGCCCGTCCGGCGTGGCGAAACGGTCCAGAAAGAGGCGGGGCGTGCCGGGATGGACGGCCCCGTCCGCCACCGGCGCGTCCTGCGGCGCTCCGTCCGTCACCGGCTTCGCGCCCTGCGACTCCCCGCCCCTGAGCGGCGCGTTCTGTGGCTCCGCGCCTGTGAGCGGCGTGCCTTGTGGCTCCCCGTCCCTGGGCGGCGTGCCTTGTGGCTCCCCGTCCGTGAACGGCGCGTCCTGCGGCTCCCCGTCGCTGAGCGGCACGTCCTGCGGCTCCCCGCCGCTGAGCGGCGCGTCCTGCAGCTCCCCGTCCGCCACCGGCGCGTCCCGCACCTCCCCGTCCGCCGGGCAGGGCCAGAACACCCCGTTCTCCTCGGCGAGTCGGCGGTAGGTGATGCCGGAGTAGTCCGCGAGTCCGCCCGCGCTCGCCCGCCGCAACTCCTCGAAGACCTCTTCGGGATCGGTCGGAAACCCCTTCTCCACGCCGAGCCGGTGGGCCAGTTCGTGCAGCACCTCGAGGTCGCTGCGGATGCCGTCGGGAGGGGTGATCGCGCGTCGGCGCAGCAGCACCCGGCCCTCCAGGCTGGTGGTCGTGCCGGTCTCCTCGGCCCACTGCGTCACGGGGAGGACGACATCGGCCTGAGCTGCGGTTTCGGACAGTACTATGTCACATACCACCAACAGGTCCAGCGACCTCAGCCGCTCCTCCACATGCCCCGCCCGCGGCGCCGACACCACCGGGTTCGACCCCATCAACAGCAACGCCCGGACATCCGTGCCGAGCGCGTCCAGCAACTCGTAGGCGCTGCGCCCCGGCCCCGGAAGGGAGTCCGGGTCCACGCCCCACACCTCGGCCACATGCCGCCGCGCCGCCGGGTCGTCCAGCTTGCGGTACCCGGGCAACTGGTCCGCCTTCTGGCCGTGTTCACGTCCGCCCTGCCCGTTGCCCTGCCCGGTCAGACAGCCGTAACCGCTGAGCGGCCGCCCCGCCCGCCCGGTCGCCAGGCACAGGTTGATCCACGCGCCCACCGTGTCCGTGCCCTTGGACTGCTGCTCGGGCCCGCGCGCGGTGAGCACCATCGCGGCCTCCGGCTCGCAGAACATCCGCACGGCTTCCCGGAGTTGAGGCACGGGCACGCCCGTGATCCGCTCCACGTACTCCGGCCAGTGCGCCATCGCCGCGGCCCGCGCGTCCTCCCAGCCGACGGTCCGCCGCTCGACGTACTCCTCGTCCACCCGCCCCTCGGCGACGACGAGGTGCAACAGCCCCAGCGCCAGGGCGAGATCGGTGCCGGGCCGCGGCGCCAGATGCAGATCGGCCTGCTCGGCCGTCCTGGTCCGCCGCGGGTCGACGACGATCAACGTGCCGCCGTTCTCCTTCAGTTCGGTGAAGAACCGCAGCGACGGCGGCATGGTCTCGGCGAGGTTCGACCCGACCAGGATCACGCAACCGGTCTTCGGGATGTCCTCCAGCGGAAAGGGCAGCCCCCGGTCCAGACCGAACGCCTTGGTCCCGGCCGCCGCGGCCGAGGACATGCAGAAGCGCCCGTTGTAGTCGATCTGCGAGGTGCCGAGCACGACCCGCGCGAACTTGCCGAGCGTGTACGCCTTTTCGTTGGTCAGCCCGCCCCCGCCGAACACCCCGACCGCGTCCGGCCCGTGCTCCGTACGCGTGCGGCGCAGTCCCTCGGCGATCCGGTCCAGTGCCTCGTCCCAGGTGGCGGGCACCAGCGTGCCCTCGGAGCGCACCAACGGGGAGGTCAGGCGGACGTTCGCCGCCAGCACGGCCGGCGCGGTACGGCCCTTGCCGCACAGCGCGCCCCGGTTCACCGGGAAGTCCGTGCGCTCGCCCACCTCGACCGTGCCGTCCGGTGTGGGCGTCAGGTTCATCCCGCACTGCAGGGCGCAGTAGGGGCAATGGGTGGGTGTCACGGAGTTCTGCATACCGGCCAGCGTGCTTCGGCCGTGTTACGTGCGGCGAGGCCCCTTGTTACACGGGCGGGACGGTGACCTCCCCGCGCCGGGCCGACCGGCGTGAGCCCCCGGTCACCGGGCGCTCGCCAGCGCCTTCGCGACCCCCGTCTCCTTGTGCCCGAGGAACTGGGGGTCGGGATGGAACACCGCGTCCAGCGCCGCCTTGCCGGCCGCGAAGATCTCCCGGGTGCCGCCGTAGTACCAGGTAACGTCGTGCTTGTCCTGGACCCCGACGCCGTACGACGTCACCCCCGCCGCCCGGCACAGCGCGACCGCGCGCCGGATGTGGAAGCCCTGGCTGATCAGCACCGCCCGGTCGACACCGAAGACCTTCTTCGCGCGGACGCAGGAGTCCCAGGTGTCGAAACCGGCGTAGTCGCTGACGATCCGCGAGGCGGGGACACCGTGCTTGGTCAGATAGGTGCGCATGGCGTCGGGCTCGTCATAGTCCTTGCGGCTGTTGTCACCGGTGACGAGGACGACCTCGACACGGCCCTCCCGGTACAACTCGGCCGCCGCGTCGAGACGGTGGGCGAGATAGGGGGAGGGCTCCCCGTCCCACAGGCCCGCGCCGAAGACGACGGCGACCTGGGTGCGCGGCACGTCCGCGGTCGTCCGCAGCCGGTCGCCCGTCGTGACGTACATCCAGGTGGCCGGCAGCAGGGCGAGCACGCACACCGCCATCACAGCCTGCACGAGCCGCCGCTGTCCCCCGCGCGTGCGGGGCAGACGCGGTCTGCGCAGCTTGGGTCGGCGCATCGGACGGTCCCCCTCTTCGGCCTGTTTTCGACAGTCAGAGACGTCCTGTCGGGCCGTCCGGTTCGGCGGATGATACGTGACCAGGTTCACTCCGGCCGAGGAAACCGCAGGTCACCTCGCCTCACAGCTCCCCTGCACCCCACGGTGAAGCGACGGAAAAACCCCGTGATTCCAGCGCAACGGGACGGCAACGTGCCACCGCGAGGATCGGCCCATGACGGACAGTACGGCGGACCTCATGAGCCAGATCAGCAGGCGGCTCGCCAGCCAGCTCAGCCTCGTCTCTCTCGACGGCAGGCGGCGTCCCGGCCCGCCCGCGCTCGTCGTCGTGGCCCACGGCAGCCGCAACCCGCGCGCCCTGAGCACGGTCCGCGCGCTCCTGGACCGGGTCCGCGACCAACGCCCCGGTCTGCCCGTGCACCTGGGCCACATCGAACTGAACGCCCCGCTGCTTCCCGACACCCTGGCCGGCCTCGGCACGGCGGAGGCCGCCCTCGTGCCCCTGCTGCTCAGCCGCGGCTACCACGTCAAGCGGGACATCCCCGAGATGGCGGCCTCCTCCGAGGTACGCGCACGGGTGGCCGACGCGCTGGGCCCCCACCCCCTCCTCGTGGACGCCCTGTACGCCCGCCTGGTCGAGGCGGGCTGGCGCACTCGCATGAAGGAGGAGACGCGCCGCACCAGCGCGGTCGTCCTCGCCGCGGCGGGCTCCCGAGACCTCGAGTCCAAGGTCGACACCAACCGCACGGCCCAGCTGCTCGCCGAACGCCTGGGCGTACCCGTGGTCCCGGCCTACTCCACGACCGCGGCCCCGACGATCCCGGACGCGATCCGGTCCCTGACGGCGAGTGGCCGACACCGAGTGGCCGTGGCGTCCTACTTCACAGCCCCGGGCCGCTTCGCCACGGAGTGCGCGGAAGCGGCCCCGTGGATCGCCTCGGCCCCCTTGGGCACCCACCCGGCAATGGCAGAACTGATCCTCCACCGTTACGACCAAGCACTCGCCACGCCGGCGAGGACAGCTGCCTGAAGGAGCGCGGGGGGCGTGTCGATCCGCGTACGCGCATTGTCAGTCCATGCCCGTACTGTCGAGACATGCCGTACGACCTGTCCTCAACCGAGCGTTGGGCCCCAGAACCCGACAAACGCCCCGGCCGCACCGCCTTCCAACGCGACCGCGCCCGCGTACTCCATTCAGCCGCCCTCAGAAGGCTCGCCGGTAAAACCCAGGTCGTCACCCCAGGAACCAGCAGCCAGGTCTGGGACGCCAGCCCCCGCACCCGCCTCACCCACTCCCTGGAGTGCGCCCAGGTCGGCCGCGAGCTGGGCGCGGCCCTCGGCTGCGACCCCGACCTCGTGGAAGCCGCCTGCCTCTCCCACGACCTCGGCCACCCTCCCTTCGGTCACAACGGCGAACACGCGCTGAACGAGTTCGCCGAGGACTGCGGCGGCTTCGAGGGCAACGCCCAGTCCCTCCGGCTCCTCACCCGCATCGAACCCAAGCGGTTCACCCCGGAGGGCTCCGTCGGCCTCAACCTCACCCGCGCCACCCTCGACGCCGCCACCAAGTACCCCTGGCCCAGAGGCGCCCACCCGACCGACCCGGCCTCCCCCAAGTTCGGCGTGTACGAGGACGACAGACCCGTCTTCGACTGGATCCGCAAGGACGCCCCCGCCACCCGCACCACCTTCGAGGCCCAGGTGATGGACTGGTCGGACGACGTGGCGTACTCGGTGCACGACGTCGAGGACGGCCTGCACGCCGGCCACATCGACCCGGGCTGCCTGCACGCGGAACCGGAACGCCAGGCGGTCTTCGAGGTCGCCGTCGGCCGGTACGTCCCCGCCGGCACCGACCCGGCGGAGCTGTCCGCCGCCCTGGACCGCCTCCAGGACCAGGACTGGTGGCCGCACGGCTACGACGGCTCGGCGGTCGCGCAGGCCCGCCTCAAGGACGCCACCAGCCAGCTCATCGGCCGCTTCTGCCTGGCCGCCGAGTCGGCCACGCGCGCCGCGTACGGCACGGGCCGCCTCACCCGGTACGGCGCCGAGCTGGTCGTACCGCACGAGACGCGGCTGGAGTGCGCGGTGCTCAAGGCCGTCGCCGACCGGTACGTCATGCAGCGCGCCGAGCAGGAGCGGCTGCGGGCCGACCAGCGGATCGTGGTGGCCGAACTGGCGCAGGCGCTCACCGTGCGTGCACCCGACGGCCTCGACCCGCAGTTCCGCGCGCTGTTCGACCAGGCCGGGGACGACCGGACGCGCAAGCGGGTGATCGTGGACCACATCGCCTCGCTCACGGACGCGTCCGCCCGGTCGCTTCACGCTCGTCTGACGGGGAAGGCGAGAGACTGACGCGACACGAGTGACCCGATTGCGCCCGAACGTGACCCTCCGTGGCCTGATCGGGCCACTCCCTCTTCCCCCATCACACTCCGTGCGGGACGCTCGCATGTGGCGGCACCCGCCGTGTTCTCCGGGGGGACACCCCTCGGACACCCCGTAGGAGGCATCAAGTGGTCGACGCGGATCAGACATTCGTCATCGTCGGAGGCGGTCTCGCCGGTGCGAAGGCGGCCGAGACGCTCCGAGCGGAGGGCTTCAGCGGCCGCGTGATACTGATCTGCGACGAGCGCGACCACCCCTACGAGCGCCCTCCGCTGTCCAAGGGGTATCTGCTGGGCAAGGAGGAGCGCGACAGCGTCTTCGTCCACGAACCCGCCTGGTACGCGCAGAACGACATCGAGCTGCACCTCGGCGAGACCGTGGACGCCATCGACCGCGCGGCGAAGACCGTCCGCTTCGGTGAGGACGGCACGCTCGTCCACTACGACAAGCTGCTTCTGGCGACGGGCGCGGAACCGCGGCGCCTCGACATCCCGGGGACCGATCTCGCGGGCGTCCACCATCTGCGCCGCCTCGCCCACGCCGAGCGGCTCAAGGGCGTACTGGCGGCGCTCGGCCGGGACAACGGCCACATCGTCATCGCGGGCGCCGGCTGGATCGGTCTGGAGGTCGCGGCGGCGGCCCGGGAGTACGGCGCCGAGGTCACCGTCGTCGAGCCCGCGCAGACCCCGCTGCACGGCGTCCTCGGACCCGAGCTCGGCACCCTCTTCGCCGAGCTGCACCGCGAGCACGGGGTGCGCTTCCACTTCGGCGCGAAGCTGACGGAGATCGTCGGCCAGGACGGCATGGTGCTGGCGGCGCGCACCGACGACGGCGAGGAGCACCCGGCGCACGACGTCCTCGCCGCGATCGGCGCGGCCCCGCGCATCGGCCTCGCTGAGGCGGCGGGACTGGAGATCGCCGACCGGGCGCACGGGGGAGGGGTCGTGGTCGACGACCGGCTGCGCACCTCCGACCCCGACATCTACGCGGCCGGCGACGTCGCCTCCTTCCACCACGCCCTGTTCACCACCCGGCTGCGCGTCGAGCACTGGGCCAACGCCCTCAACGGCGGCCCCGCTGCGGCCCGCGCGATGCTCGGCCAGGACCTGACCTACGACCGCGTGCCCTACTTCTTCTCCGACCAGTACGACCTGGGGATGGAGTACAGCGGATGGGCGCCGCCGGGGTCGTACGACGAGGTCGTGATCCGCGGGGACGCGGGGAAGCGTGAGTTCATCGCCTTCTGGGTCAAGGACGACCGGGTGCTGGCCGGGATGAACGTCAACGTGTGGGACGTCACAGAACCCATCCAGAAGCTGATCAGGTCGAAGGCACAGGTGAACACGGAGTCCCTGGCGGACCCGCACGTTCCGCTCGAAAGCCTCGTCCCGTGAGTGTCGGACCACCACCGTGCTGCAATTCCCGGGGGGGGCAACCCCCGGACCCCCGACCGGAGGCCGTCTCGCCCCAGGAGTGTCAGTTCTGACCCGTAGAATCACTCCGTGGCTGGACGGATCAACGACGAGGACGTGAAGGCGGTACGGGACGCGGTTCCCATCGACGCCGTCGTGTCCGAGTACCTCCAGCTGCGCAACGCGGGCGGGGGCAACCTCAAGGGGCTCTGCCCGTTCCACGACGAGAAGTCGCCGTCCTTCCAGGTCAGCCCGAGCAAGGGGCTCTTCCACTGCTTCGGCTGCCAGGAGGGCGGCGACACCATCACGTTCGTGATGAAGGTCGACCACCTCACCTTCTCCGAGGCGGTCGAGCGCCTTGCCGCCCAGGCCGGCATCACCCTGCGCTACGAGGAGGGCGGCTACAACCCCTCCCACCAGCGCGGCGAACGCATCCGCCTGGTCGAGGCCCACAAGATCGCCGCCGACTGGTACGTGGAACAGCTCGCCACCAGCCCCGAGGCCGAGACCGGCCGGGTCTTCCTCGCCGAGCGCGGCTTCGACCAGAACGCCGCCGCGCACTTCTCCGTCGGCTACAGCCCCCAGGGCTGGGACCACCTCACCCGCTATCTGCGCGGCAAGGGCTTCACCGACAAGGAACTCCTCCTCTCCGGCCTCGCCCAGGAGGGCCGCCGCGGCCCCATCGACCGCTTCCGGGGCCGTCTGATGTGGCCCATCCGCGACATCGGCGGGGACGTCGTCGGCTTCGGCGCCCGCAAGCTGTACGAGGCGGACAACGGCCCCAAGTACCTCAACACCCCCGACACGGCGATCTACAAGAAGTCCCAGGTCCTGTACGGCATCGACCTGGCGAAGAAGGACATCGCGAAGGCCTCCCGCGCGGTCGTCGTCGAGGGCTACACGGACGTCATGGCCTGCCATCTCGCCGGCGTCACCACCGCGATCGCCACCTGCGGCACGGCCTTCGGCGGCGAGCACATCAAGATCCTGCGCCGCCTGCTCATGGACAACGGCAGCGCACGGGTCATCTTCACCTTCGACGGCGACTCGGCCGGCCAGAAGGCGGCCCTGCGCGCCTTCGAGGACGACCAGAAGTTCGCCGCCGAGACGTACATCGCGATCGCCCCCGACGGCATGGACCCCTGCGAACTCCGGCTCGCCAAGGGCGACGAGGCGGTCGCCGACCTCGTCGAGCCCCGCACCCCGCTGTTCGAGTTCGCCCTGCGCCAGATCGTCGTCCGCTACGACCTCGACACCCCCGCCGGCCGGGCCGCGGCCCTGGACGAGGCGGCCCCCATCGTCGCCCGCATCAAGAACACCGGCGCCCAGCACGAGGTCGCCGTCCAGCTCGCCGGCATGCTCGGCATCCTCGACACCCAGTTCGTCGTCAAGCGCGTCGCCCAGCTGGCCCGTTGGGCCCGCGACCGCGGCGGCAAGGGCGCCCCGGCGCCGACGTCCCGAGGCCCGCAGTCGTACGAGGCCGCGCCCCGCCCGGCGATCTCCGGCCCCGCCCTCACCCTCCGCAACCCCGTCTACGCCACCGAGCGCGAGCTGCTCAAACTCGCCCTCCAGCGGCCCGAGTTGGTCTCCCCGGCCTTCGACGCGTACGGCGTCGACGAGTTCACCGCCGCCCCGTACGCCGCGGTGCGCCAGGCGGTCATGGACGCGGGCGGCGCCGAGTACGGCGTGCAGGACGGCCAGGAGTACCTGGTCCGCGTCCGCGAGGCGGCCCCCGACGACACCGTCCGCGCGATGGTCACCGAACTCGCCGTCGAGCCGATCATGCGCCGCACCGTCGACGACGTGTACGCGGGAACGGTGCTGGTCCAGGTCCGCAGGCGGGCGGTGGAGCGCCGCATCCGCGACGTCCAGTCCCAGATGACCCGCCTCTCCGCCGGCGGCGATCCGGCCCAACTGGCCGCCGTACAGAACGAGTTGTGGGTCCTCCAGCAGTACGACCAGGCCCTCAGGGAACACGGCGCCGCGGCTCTCTGACCGCACCCGTACGCCACGGTAACCGCCGGGTCACGGGCCGATTGCAAAAAGTCACCGCACGCCCCTCGTGGCGGCGATGTGTCGTACTCCACACTGGGGTGCGGTGCCTGAGTCCTCGGAGCGCGGCCGATCCGTCCCACACGGGTCCCACACCCCCGCGGTTCCGCTCATCGCGTACGGGACGGACAGCGGCGTGGCCGCCGACTCCGCCCCCGAAGTACCGCTGCCGTACCCCCTGGCAGCGATCATCCTGGAGGTCGCCCCCGTGCAGACCCAGACCCTCACACAGACCGACATCAGTACGGACGGCACGGAACCGGACGCGGAGACCGACGTCCTCGTCGCGGTCCCCCCGCAGACCCGTGTCGTGCACCACCCCGAGGCGGATCCCGTGGAACCCGAAGGGCCGCCAGAGCCGGCCGAACCGCCCGCCGAGGCGCTGGAGGCCGCCGAGGCCCCCGAACCGGCGGAGACCACCGCCGCGGAGCGCGCCCGCGCCGACACCGGCGGCCCGTCCTCGGACCTGTTCCGCCAGTACCTGCGCGAGATCGGCCGAATCCCGCTGCTCACCGCCGCCGAGGAGGTCGAGCTCGCCCGCCGGGTCGAGGCCGGTCTGTTCGCCGAGGAGAAACTGAGCAACACCCCCGACCTGGACAGCCAGTTGGCCCTCGACCTGGACCGTCTGGTGGTCATGGGCCGGATGGCCAAGCGCCGGCTCATCGAGGCGAACCTGCGGCTGGTCGTGTCGGTGGCGAAGCGGTACGTCGGCCGCGGGCTGACCATGCTCGACCTCGTCCAGGAGGGCAACCTCGGCCTGATCAGGGCGGTCGAGAAGTTCGACTACGCCCGCGGCTACAAGTTCTCGACGTACGCCACCTGGTGGATCCGCCAGGCCATGTCGCGGGCCCTCGCCGACCAGGCCCGCACCATCCGGGTCCCGGTGCATGTCGTCGAGCTGATCAACCGGGTCGTCCGGGTCCAGCGCCGCATGCTGCAGGAGCGGGGCTACGAACCGACCCCGGAAGAGGTCGCCGCCCACCTCGAACTCCCGCCCGAGCGCGTCAGCGAGGTCCTGCGTCTGGCCCAGGAACCGGTGTCCCTGCACGCCCCGGTGGGCGAGGAGGACGACGTGGCCCTCGGCGACCTGATCGAGGACGGCGACGCGGCGTCACCCGTGGAGTCGGCGGCGTTCCTGCTCCTGCGGGAGCATCTGGAGGCGGTGCTCTCCACTCTCGGCGAACGTGAACGCAAGGTCGTCCAGCTGCGGTACGGGCTGGCCGACGGGCGTCCCCGGACGCTGGAGGAGATAGGCCGGATCTTCGGGGTGACCCGGGAGCGGATACGGCAGATCGAGTCGAAGACCTTGAACAAGCTGAGGGATCACGCATTCGCCGATCAGTTGCGGGGATACCTCGACTGAAGCCGACCAGGGGCGCGGGGCTGCATCAATGTGCGGCTCCGCCGCGTGAGCGCGACAAGCCACGACGGGCCGTCGGACGACCGACGACCGACGACCCATCGTGGCAACCCATTAGTCGACCTCGGCCACCGCCTGCGCGAACTGGGCCTTGTAGAGCCGCGCATACGCCCCGTCCGCCGCCAACAGCTCCGCGTGCGCGCCCTGTTCGACGATCGAGCCGTTCTCCATGACGAGGATCGTGTCCGCGTCCCGGATGGTCGACAGCCGGTGCGCGATCACGAACGACGTGCGCCCGTGGGCGAGTTTGGCCATCGCCTTCTGGATCAGCACCTCGGTACGGGTGTCGACCGAGGACGTCGCCTCGTCGAGCACCAGGATCGTCGGGTCGGACAGGAACGCCCGGGCGATGGTGATGAGCTGCTTCTCACCGGCGCTCACGCCCGTGCCCTCGTCGTCGATCACGGTGTCGTACCCGTCGGGCAGCGTCCGCACGAACCGGTCCGCGTGGGCCGCCCGCGCCGCCTCCTCGATCTCGCCGCGGGTGACCTCGCGCGAGGCGCCGTACGCGATGTTCTCCGCGATCGTGCCGCCGAACAGCCAGGTGTCCTGCAGCACCATGCCGATCTGGGCGCGCAGTTCGTCCCGGGACATGGTGGCTATGTCGACGCCGTCGAGGGTGATGCGCCCGCCGGAGACGTCGTAGAACCGCATGAGCAGGTTGACCAGGGTCGTCTTGCCGGCGCCGGTCGGGCCGACGATGGCGACCGTGTGCCCGGGCTCCACCTTGAGCGAGAGGTCCTCGATGAGCGGCTTCTCCGGGTCGTACCGGAACGACACGTGCTCCAGCGCCACCCGCCCGCGCAGCTCCTCGGGCAGCGCGCCCGGCAGCGGATCCGCCTCCTGCTCCTCCGCGTCCAGGAGTTCGAAGATCCGCTCGGCCGAGGCGACGCCCGACTGCACCAGGTTCGCCATCGACGCGACCTGCGTCAGCGGCATCGAGAACTGCCGCGAGTACTGGATGAAGGCCTGCACGTCACCGATGGACAGCGCGCCCGAGGCGACCCTGAGACCACCCACGACCGCCACCAGCACGTAGTTGAGGTTGGAGACGAACATCATCAGCGGCTGCATGATCCCGCTGTTGAACTGCGCCTTGAACCCCGCCTCGTACAGCGCCTCGTTCTGCTCGGCGAACTGCTGCGCCGACTCCTCCTGCCGCCCGAACACCTTCACCAGGGTGTGCCCGGTGTACATCTCCTCGATGTGGGCGTTGAGCTTGCCGGTGGTGCGCCACTGCTGCACGAAGTGCGGCTGCGACCGCTTGCCGATCCGGGTGGCCACCACGAACGACAGCGGCACGGTCACCAGCGCGACCAGCGCCAGCAGCCAGGACACCCAGAACATCACCGCGAGCACACCGATGATGGTGAGCACCGAGTTGATCAGCTGGCCCATCGACTGCTGGAGCGTCTGCCCGATGTTGTCGATGTCGTTGGTGGCGCGGGAGAGCACCTCACCGCGCTGCCGCTGGTCGAAGTACGACAGCGGCAGCCGCGACAGCTTCGCCTGCACGTCCTCGCGCAGCCGGAACATCGTGCGGTTGACGCTGCGGTTCACCAGCCTCGTCGCGAACGCCATCAGCAGACCGGCGACCAGGAACGTGCACAGCGCCAGCAGCAGGACCCGGCCCACCGCGTCGAAGTCGATGCCCTTGCCGGGGGTGAAGTCGGTGCTGCGGAGCATGTCGGCGATCTGCCCCTGGCCCCGCTCCCGCATCGAGGCGAGCACCTGCTCCTTGGTCGCCCCGGCCGGCATCTGGCGACCGATGATCCCGGAGAAGACCAGGTCGGTCGCCTTGCCCAGGATCTTCGGCCCGATCACGTTCAGGCCCACGCTCACGACCACGCACAGCAACAGGGCGTAGATGGTGAGCCGTTCCGGCTTGAACTGTGCGAGCAGGCGTTTGCCCGACACCTTGAAGTCCATCGAACGGCTGTCGGGGCCGCCGCCCTGGCCCATCATCCGCGCCATCGGCCCGGCCATCAGGCAGCCTCCGCTTCCGTCAGCTGGGAGAGCACGATCTCCCGGTAGGTCTCGTTGCCGGCCATCAGCTCGTGATGGCGGCCGGTGCCGACGACCCGTCCCTCGTCGAGGACGACGATCCGGTCGGCGTCGCGGATGGTCGCCACCCGCTGGGCGACGATCACCACGGTCGCCTCGGCGGTCTCCCGGGCGAGCGCCGCCCGAAGTGCCGCGTCGGTGGCGTAGTCGAGGGCGGAGAAGGAGTCGTCGAAGAGGTAGATCTCCGGCCGCTGGACGAGCGTGCGCGCGATCGCGAGCCGCTGGCGCTGACCACCGGAGACATTGGTGCCGCCCTGCGCGATCGGTCCGTTGAGCCCGCCCTCGAGCCTGCTGACGAACTCCTTGGCCTGCGCCACCTCCAGCGCGTGCCACAGCTCCTCGTCCGTGGCGTCCGGATTGCCGTAGCGCAGGTTGGTCGCGACCGTCCCCGCGAACAGGTACGGCTTCTGCGGGACGAGCCCGACCGTCTTGGCCAGCAGCTTCGGGTCGAGGGTGGACACCTCCGTGCCGTCGACCAGGACCTCGCCGTCGGTCGCGTCGAACAGCCGGGGGACCAGGCCGAGCAGCGTCGACTTGCCGCTGCCGGTAGAGCCGATGACGGCGGTCACCTCACCGGGCCGGGCGACCAGGTCGATCGACTTCAGCACGGGCTCCTCGGCACCCGGATAGCGGAAGCCCGCGCCCCGGATCTCCAGATGCCCGTGCCGACGCAGCTCGACGACCGGCGCGCTCGGCGGCACGACGCTGGATTCGGTGTCCAGCACCTCCTCGATGCGCTCGGCGCAGACCTCCGCGCGCGGCACCATCATGAACATGAAGGTGGCCATCATCACGGACATCACGATCTGCATCAGATAGGCGAGGAACGCGGTCAGGTCACCGATCTGCATCCCGCCGCTGTCGATGCGGTGCGCGCCGAACCACACGACCGCGATCGACGACAGGTTGACGGTCGTCATGACCACCGGGAACATCAGCGCGAGCAGGTTGCCCGTCTTCAGCTGCATCTCGGTGAGGTCGGTGTTCGCCTTCCGGAACCGGTCCTTCTCGTACTCGTCCCGCACGAAGGCCCGGATCACCCGGTTGCCGGTGATCTGCTCGCGCAGCACCCGGTTGACGGTGTCCAGACGGACCTGCATGGCCCGGAACAGCGGCCGCAGCCGCCGTACGATCAACGTCACGCAGATGCCCAGCGTCGGCACCACGGCGACCAGTACCCCGGACAGCGGCACGTCCAGGCCGAGCGCCAGCACGATGCCGCCCACGCACATGATGGGCGCCGACACCATCAGGGTGAACGTCATCAGGGCCAGCATCTGGACCTGCTGCACGTCATTGGTCGTACGGGTGATCAGCGAGGGCGCGCCGAAGTGGCCGACCTCACGCGCCGAGAAGGACTGCACCCGGTCGAACACGGCGGCCCGCACGTCCCGGCCGAGCGCCGACGCGGTCCGGGCGCCGTAGTACACGGCCCCGATGTTGCACACGACCTGCGCCAGCGAGATGCCGATCATCAGGGCACCGAAGGAGAGGATGTAGCCGGTGTCGCCCTTGATGACACCGTTGTCGATGATGTGAGCGTTCAGCGTGGGCAGGTAGAGGGTGGCGCAGGTCTGCAGGAACTGCAGCAGCACCAGCACAGCGATGGGTTTCTTGTACGGCCTCAGATAGGTCCGCAGTAGTCGTATGAGCACGCTACGTCTCTCGGAGTCGGCGATGGGGCGGGTTCGTTGCCCGTGGCCCCTATCGTCGGACACTCCACCCGCGTTACCTCAACCGATTAAGCCGACAGCAGTCCTCTTTGTCGTCCTACGGACGGAACGCGCCAGGGTGTGTCTGCTCCCTGACCGAAACGTACTGCTGCCGCACCGCCTGCCCCACCGCCAGCTCCTCACCGGGCTCCAGCACCTGCGCCGCCGCACCCTGCCAGGCCGGGGGCGTGCGCGGATCGAGCGTGCCCTGCGAGACGCCGAGCGCCCACGCGGCCTGCCGGGCGGCCCCGATCGCCGCGTAGTCGGCGGGCTGCGGTACGACGACCTGCGCGCCGAACAGCGCCGGTGCCGCCGCCTGCACGGCCGTCAGCTCGGCGGCCGCCCCCAGCAGGAAGATCCGCCGCACCTCCACGCCCCGCCCGCGCAGCACGTCCAGCGCGTCCGCGAGCCCGCACAGCATGCCCTCGAACGCGGCCCGCGCCAGATGCTCGGCCTTCATCGACTCCCGCCGCAGCCCCGACAGCGTCCCCGCGGTGTGCGGCAGATTCGGCGTCCGCTCACCTTCCAGATAGGGCAGGAGTACGAGGCCGTGGGCGCCCGGCGTCGACTTCATGGCCAGGTCGGACAGGCTCTCCAGATCCGGCAGCCCGAGCAGTTCGGCGGTCCCGCGCAGGGTGCGTACGGCGTTCAGGGTGGTGACGACGGGCAGGTGCATGCCGGTCGCGTCGGCGAGGGCGGTGATCATCCCGGTGCCGTCGACCAGGGCCTCGGGATGCACGGCCATGACGGACCCCGACGCGCCCAGCGACACGACCGCGTCCCCCAGCCCGATGCCGAGCCCGAAGGCGGCGGCCATGGTCTCGCCGGTCCCGGCGGAGATCAGCAGCCCCTCCGGGGTCGTACCGGCCGCCTCGGCCGGGCCGATCACCTCGGGCAGCATGGCCTGGTGACCGAGCGCCAGCTCGACGAGGTCGGTGCGGTAGCCGCCGGTGGCCGCGGACCAGTACCCGGTCCCGGAGGCGCCGCCCCGGTCCGTGGTTCTCCTCACAGGCCGCCCCAGCAACTGCCAGACCAGCCAGTCATGGGCCTGCATGAGGATCGCGGTGCGCAGGGCGGCGTCGGGCTCGTTCTTGGCGAGCCAGCGCAGTTTGGTGACGGGCTGCGCCGCCTGCGGCACGCACCCCACGGCCTGCGCCCACGCCTCCCGCCCGCCGAGCGCGTCGATGAGATCGGCCGCCGCGACCTGGTTCCGCCTGTCTGCGCCGACCATCGCCGGGCGCACGGTGTTGCCCTGCGCGTCCAGCGGGACCACGGCGTTCTGCTGCGCGGACACGCCGATGGCCTGCACGCCCTCCAGCAGACCGCCGCCGGCCGCCTCGCCGAGGGACAGCAGCCAGGCCTGCGGATCGACGTCCGCGGGGCGGTCGCCGTCCACCGGATGCGGGGCGTACCCCTGCCTGAGCACGGCGCCTGTGTCCGTGTCGCAGACGACGATGCGAGTGAAATCGGGCGAACTGTCCAGCCCGGCGACTATCCCCATGGCGGAAATTCTATGGGCCGTCCGCCATGGGGGTGTCGGCCGCGGGGGTCTCTGCCGCGTGGCTGTGTGCCACGTGGCTCTGTGCCGCGTGGCTGTGTGCCGTCGGCTGTCGGGAACCTATGTATTGCTGGTACCCCAGTCGTCCTGCCCCGTCCCGTTGGTGTTGCGGTCCCTCAGGGACCGCACCCGCCCGGCCACCGACTCCGGCACACGGTCGACGACCTTGTCGCTGACCGTGTGGTAAGCCTTGCCGGCGAACTGGCGGCCCTGCTGGGCCGCCGTCTCGGCGGTGTTGCGGACGGCCGGGTTCTGGGCGACCTGGCGTGCGGATTTCTTCAGCTGCTCGTAGCGTTCGCGCCCTGCGCGTGTGCCGAGCACGTAACCCAGAGCCAGGCCGACGACGAACGTGAGCTTGTAGCGCATGGAGGCCACCCTTCCCTCGTGTAGGTCGGCGCCGGGGGAACCGATTGGCGGAGCACCCCCCTGCTTGCGCTAATGTATGTGTCGCAGCGAGCGCCCGCCCCCTGGCGAATACCCAGGTAGGTACGTTCGATGCAACGAGGCATTCCTCCGTAGCTCAATTGGCAGAGCAGCCGGCTGTTAACCGGCAGGTTACTGGTTCGAGTCCAGTCGGGGGAGCTCGGTCCTCCGTAGCTCAATTGGCAGAGCAGCCGGCTGTTAACCGGCAGGTTACTGGTTCGAGTCCAGTCGGGGGAGCATGCTGAACGAGGGCCCCCGAAGGGGTCCTTTTTCATGTCCTCACCCCTGCCCCGGGAACCGCGCAGGTCACGGCGGAGTCCTCAAGGGCATGCGAAGTCGCCCCTGCGAAGCAGGAGATCGTATGAGCGGCTATGCTGCGGCAGACGGCGCGCACACATGTACGCGACACGCCGTACGGGGCGGTAGCTCAGCCGGTTAGAGCAGCGGACTCATAATCCGTCGGCCGTGGGTTCGAGTCCCACCCGCCCCACCACTCGCTACGCGGGGAGAATCGATCTGACCTGCGGTTCTTGCTGCTCTGGCACGTGGGTTCGACGGTTGCGCAGCGACATTTGAGGGGCCTCTGCTGTCCCAGGGGCCAAGTCAGGGGCCAGCAGCTGTCTGATATATGGCTTTCGCTTGATGCGCCGGCAGCTCAGTGAGTGCCACGCAGTCGGCCGGACCTCGCACGCCGCCTCGGCGGCGCTCAGGCAGGGCGGCTGTCGGCCCTGGATGATCCGGTGATGAACTCAGCGGCGTACTCCGCGAACCAGATCAGCATCTCCTGGTGGGTGACAGCGCCTGTCGCAACAACCTCGACCGGGTCTGCGCCCTGGAGGATCCGTTTGACGGGAACCTCCAGCTTCTTTCCGGTGAGAGTCCGCGGGACGGCCGGGACGGCGACGATCGTGTCCGGTACGTGGCGCGGGGACAACGCGTGCCGGACCGCGTCCCTGATCCGGCCGCGGAGGACGTCGTCCAGTACGACGCCGGGAGCCGGGACGACGAAGAGGGGCATGATGTAGCCGCCGTCCTCGAGTTCGGCCCCGATGACGAGGCTGTCGGTGATCTCGGGGAGTTGATCCACGACGGCGTAGATGTCGGCGGAGCCCATGCGAACACCCATGCGGTTGAGGGTGGCGTCCGATCGGCCGGATACGACGACGGTGTGTTCCGCGGAGACGGTCACCCAGTCCCCGTGCCGCCAGACTCCGGGGTAGGTGTCGAAGTAGCTCGCTCGATAGCGGGAGCCGTCGGCGTCGGCGACGAAGTGCAGCGGCATCGACGGCATCGGCGCGGTGACGACCAGTTCGCCCTGTTCGTCGATCACGGGGTCTCCGCCAGGGTTCCATGCGGCCAGTGCCACGCCGAGGGCCGGGCACTGGATGCGGCCGGTCCGTACGGGGAGGAGGAGGGATCCGCCGGCCAGCGCGGAGCACACGTCCGTGCCGCCGCACACCGACTGCAGCCAGACGTCGGGCGCGAGATGGTCGTAGACCCAGCGCCAGGTGGACGGTGGCAAGGAGGAGCCGGTCTGCAGGATCGACCGGATCGCGCCGAGGTCCAGGCCGGCGCCGGGGCGGGCGCCGGCCTTCTCGCCCGCGACCAGATATCCCGCGCCGACGCCGACCAACGTCGCGCCGGTGCGCTCGGCGACCCGCCACGCGCCGTCGACGTCGGGGAAGGTGGGGCTGCCGTCGTAGAGCACGATCGTGGCCCCGTGGAGGAGCCCTGCGACGAGGAAGTTCCAGACCATCCAACTGGTGGAGGTGATGAAGAGGAACCGGTCGTCGGGACGCAGGTCGGCACTGAGACCGAGGGCCTTGAGGAGCTCCACGACGATCCCGCCGTGGCTGTGCACGATGCCTTTCGGGATGCCGGTCGTCCCCGACGACCACAGGATCCACAGCGGGTGGTCGAACGGCACGTCGGTGAACTCCGGGAGAGCATCGGCGGCGGCCCATGCGGTCCACTCGTGCTGCATCACATCACTCCGTCGCGACCACGTGCCCGAAACTGCCGGAAGCAGTCGGTTGACGGTGACGAGGTGGCGGACCGTGGGCAGATCGTCCACGATGTCGGCGACCTGTCCACGGCGGTCGCGCTCCTTCCCCCCGTGCCGATATCCATCCGCGGCGACCAGAACCGTCGGCCGCGCCTGCCCGAGCCGGGCCAGCACGCTGGGGGTGCCGAAATCGGGGGAACACACGGTCCAGACGGCGCCCACCGCCGCGGTGGCGAGCAGGGCGACAACGGCCTCGGGGATGTTGGGCAGGTATCCCGCGACGCAGTCGCCGGGCCCGACGCCGAGATCGCGCAGGGTGGTACTGACCGCGGCGACCTGTTGGCGCAGGTCCGCCCACGAGGTCTCGGCCGGAATGCCGCCCTCGGTGAGGCTGACCAGAGCCGGGCGGGACGCCGCGGGATGCGCGAGGCATCGCTCGGCGAAGTTGATCCGGGCTCCGGTGAACCACTGGGCTCCGGGCATGACCGGGGTGGCCAGTACCTCGTCGTAGGTGGTGACCTCGTCGAGGCCGTAGAACTGCCAGACGGCGGACCAGAAGGCGGGCAGGTCCATCGTGCTCCATCGCCACAGGTCGGCGTAGTCGGCGAACGACAGGCCGCGCGTGTCCCCGAGCCATCGGATGAAGCCGGAGATGTTGGAGCGGGCGGCGGTTTCGGGATCCGGGCTCCACAGCAGGTCGGTGTCGGGTGTCTTCATCGTCGCCTTTCCAACTCCGTGAGGCCGGCACGTGCATCGGGCGCGAGGGGGGAGGGGCCACGGCCGGCGGGAGCGTGGGGGCGCCCCGCCGGCCCGGGTCCTACAGCGTCACGGGCAGGTCGCGGCCCAGCCACTCGTTGTAGAACGTCGGCAGGTCGGGTGTGAAGTCGACCTCCACCGGAAAGGTCGGCGGCACGCAGTCGACGTCGAGGAGTGTGCCGCTGACCGGGCACAGGAACTCGCGGATCTCGACGAGTTCGGGATCGATGGTGAGGTGTTCCTCGGGGTAGATCTCCAGGAAGTCCTCGCGGGTGCGTCGGACGATCACCCGGCAGTGCATCTTCCAGTTCCCGTTCCAGGGGCCGAGTTCTGCGCCGGCCTTCGTCTTGACGATGGCCTTGCCGTCCTTGGCGACGATGAACAGGTTCTCGCCGAGGGGGAGCAGGATCTGCTCCTCCCAGTCGACGAGTTCCTGCAGCGCGACGAGGGTTTCGGCGAAGCGGGACTCCTCCTTCGGGGCCCGCATGAGCCCGAGCAGTTCCTCCCACGACAGCTTGCGCTGCACCAGGGCGGTCGTCGTCTCCTGGCTGGAGACAGGGGAGCGGTCGTCGGCGGTGGTCATGGTGCTGCCCTCTTTCCGGAGGTGTCAGGAGGCGGTCGCGTCGGGCCGCGGGCGGCTGGACGAGCTCGGGTAGTAGAAACCGACGGGTGCCGGGGCGGAGAAGTTCGGCTCGCCGGTCTCGGTGTAGGGGAATTCGTCGAGCTGCCAGAACGCCTTGTACTGGGTGACGAGGGCGTCGGACAGTTTCGCCGACCGGGCGAAGGCGTGGTGCACCATGTCGGAGACCTCGCCCGCGGCGGCGCGGTCGCGTTCGCCCTCCCACCACTGGGAGGCGGGTACGGACGCGGCCAGCCGGGCCTGCCGCCGTCGTTCGCGTTCGGCTTCGGTGCCCGTGTCCGAGCCGGCGTAACCGTAGGCCGCACTCGCACCCTGAGTGGTCATCAGTCCGTTGGCAAGGTCCTTCTCGATGGAGGGAATCTCGCGATCCAGCGGGTCGCCGTAGCCCGCGCCGCCGTAGTACAGCACGCCGAACAGGTCGCCTTCCCGCAGGTTCGGTGACCACTGGTTGTCCGGACCGCAGTACCAGTCCTCGGCGGTGATCGTGCCGTCCAGCAGCATCTGCTCGGCCTCTTCGAGGCTGGACGGCAGCTTCTCGCCGCGGGCGATGAGGTCGCCGATGCTGGTTCCGGTGGCCCACAGGCACTTCCAGCCCGCCGGCGGGTAGCCGCCGAAGAGCCCCTTGTGGAACACACCGCCGTTCATGCACCCGGATCCCGAGAGGGTCACGTTGACCACGTCGGAGCCCTTCACCATCCACAGCGACTGCCAGCCGGACCCGCCGCGGAAACGGCCGTAGCCCTGGTGGTCGGGGATGAAACTGCGGCCGAGGTAGACGTTGGGGCCGGTCAGCTCCCAGACCTCGGCGTCGCCCTGGATGCCTTCCGAGTTCCAGATCGGACTGCCGCAGTCCATGCCGTCGGCGACCCCGCGGGCGCCGAAGCTCTCCCCGGCCATCTCGAAGTTGTTGTAGCCGGTCGGCCCGCCGAACTGGTCGAAACCGGTGACCCCCACCATGCAGGTCGGGGTCGACATCAGGATCTCCTCGGTGAATCCCCTGGCGTACCAGCTGATTCCCATCAGCCGCCAGACGTTGGCGAAGATCGGGATGAGGGTCCACCAGGCCAGTGAGGTCGCCACGCCCTGATAGTTGGCGTTGACGATCGATCCCTCGGGCAGGTACTGCTTGACCGCCAGATACGCGCCGTCGTTGACCCGTCCGTCGTAGTTGAGGAGTTGGGTCAGGGTGATCCAGAAGCCGCCGTTCATCGGCCCGGGGGCGCAGTTGAACGGGTGGAAACTCCAGCCGGTCGAACCCTCGTAGTCGAGTTCTATACGGCCCTCGCCGGTGACCGTCATCTCCTGGCGTACGAGGTCGATGAAGTCGTTCTTCGCGAGCGGGTGCACGAACGGCACGTGGCTGCGCTTGTGCACCGGCATGGTCAGCCCGCGGTAGGTGCCCGGCACCATGGTCGTACGGACCCGCTTGAGGAACTCCCGGCGGCCTTCCTCGATCAGTTCCTTCGTGGCCTGCCGGTAGTAGTCCAGGCCGAAATCGTCGATGATTCCGGTGAGCGCGTCACGGACCATCAGGCAACCCGACAGCTTGGCCTTGTCGTCCAGGATCCACCAGTTGGCGTTCCTGAGGCCCATGCGCAGCCGCAGCAGGTAATCGTGGCGGAAGTGGTCGTCCTCGCCGACCTTCTCCGCGCTGATGTGCAGACCCTCGCCGTAGCGGTCCGGGGTGAGGACCGACATGCCGGGTCCTTCGTAGGTGCCCGCCTCCAGTTCGTGGGCGACCGCGCCGACCCAGGCGATGAGCTCGTCGCCGTGGAAGACCGGGATGACCGTCATGACGTCCGGCGTGTGCACACCGCCGGCCCACACCTCGTTGTTCTCGAAGATGTCCCCGGGCCGGATCTTCGGGTTGTCCTCGTACCCGTTCTTGATCATGAACTTGATGAACTCGGACAGGGTGTGGACGTGCACCATGATTCCGCTGGACAGGGCGATGGCGTCGCCTTCCGGGGTGTAGAGCCCGATCACGAACTCCTCGAAGTCCCGGACCGCGGGCGAGGAAGCGATGTACTTCATCGTCTCGCGCGTCGAGATGATGGTCGACAGCAGCCGGGAGTGGAACGACTCGAACTGCAGGGGGTCGGCTTCGAGGTTGGTCAGCTCGGTCAGTCCCTGGTAGTGACCGGTTTCCTCGAAGAGTTGTTCGCTGCGTTGCAGTTGCTGGAGCAGCGTCGGCTTCTCGATGGCCATGGTGTGTGTCTCCTCGGCGGGAAGCGGGACGGCGGTCAGGCCTGACCGGCGCGGTAGTGGATGAGGCGGCGGCTGTCGAACTCGACGTGATGGGTGGGCGGGATGAGTAGCGTGGTCGCCGGGTGCTCGATCACCGCCGGGCCGCCCACGACGTTGCCGGCCTGCAGCTCGTCCATCTCGTAGATCTGGAAGGTGATGTCCTGGCCTCTCCAGTGGCCCGGTCGGGTTCCCTTGAGGGCCGAAGAGGGCGGCGTCCTGCCGTGCAGGTCGAGCACCGGGACGGCAGGCTTGGGTGTGTCGAGGTCCGCGGAGAGGGCCAGCTCCAGGATCTGGTAGCCGACTTCGGAGTACAGCGCCTGCTTGGGGTAGATGCTGGTGTAGACATGCTCGTAGCCGCGCATCAGCTCGTGCAGGTCGTCGATCGATTCGAGCCGCTCATCGTCCCAGGGGACCTCGAAGTCCGACAGCTGGTTGGTGAAGCGCACATAGGCCGAGCGGTTCAGCTTGGCCGCGCCGAAGTCCCAGCCGTGGACGGCGAAGTCCTGACGCGCGCGTTCCTCCAGCGATGCCCAGGCCGCGTTGATCGCCTCGATCGCCGCGCCCTTGACCGCGCGGGCGGGAGCGTCGTCCCCAGGCGGGCAGGCCGCGATGGTCGCCTGGTGGTAGCGGTAGCGCCGCGGCGCGCAGAGCACGCCGAACGCCGAGAAGACGGCGGCGAACGGGAAGGTGATGATCTCCTTGAAGTCCAGCCCGTCGACCACCCCCGACAGTCCCAGCGGGCCACCACCGCCGTACATCAGCATCGAGTACTCCTCGGTGGTGTACCCGCGGCCACGGAGCATGTTTGACAGGAACTCCCGCATCGACTCGGTGACCAGCTGGTGCGCCCGCTCGCAGAACTCCATGACGCCGACCTTGAAATGCTTGGCCATGGGCTCCAGCGCCGCCTGCGCCGCGTCCTTGTCCAGCGGCACGTCACCGCCGAGGAAGTTGTTCGGATCCAGATAGCCCAGCAGCAGGTGGCAGTCGGTGATCGTCGGGTTCGGCCAGTTCAGGCAGGCACCGACATCGGACCCCGCGCTCCGCGGTCCGATGGTGAGCTTCCCGGTCAGCGGATGGATCCCCAGTTCCGAGCCCATCCCGGCGCCGATCGACTCGGTGTGGATCATTGGGATGTTGGTGCGGAAACTCAACAGGGTGGGTTCCCGGGTGATCGGGATGGTGCCGTCGCGGACGATGCCGACGTCGAAGCTGGTGCCGCCGATGTCGCAGCAGACTACGTTGTCCGAACCGAGGATCTCCCCGACGTAGTGCCCGCCCAGCACACCGCCGACCGGACCGGACACGTACGACTCGTACAGCCGGGGGGTGTCCACCGGCACGGTGCCGCCATGTGCCAGCAGCGTGGAGACCTCCCGCTGGAAACCGTCCGAACGCGCCTTGCTCTCCACGGACTTGAAGTGAATGCGCGCTCGCTCCCCGGCGTAGGACTGCGCGACGACACTGGCCAGCCGCGTGTACTCCTTGTGGGTCGGCGCGATCGCGGAGGACAGCACCACCGAGACGCCGGGTGCCTCCTCGGCGATGATCTCGGCCGCACGCTGCTCGTGCGCGGGGTTCATGTGCGAGAACAGGAACATCACACCGATCGACTCGACCCCGGCGGCCGCCAGCTCCCGCGCGGCGATCCGTACGTCTTCCTCCCGCAGGGGGACGGTCACCTGGCCGAACAGATCGATGCGTTCCTGGGCGCCATGCACCCGCTGCCGCGGGATCACCGGATCGTCGTGGTGATGGGTCACGGTGTGCAGCCGGTCGGCGTAGGGATAGCCCAGCCAGCCGCCCTCGGCTTTCTCCATCAGCAGGTAGTCCTCGAAGCCCTGCGTCAGCAGCAGCCCCACCGTCGACCCGGTCTTGCTGAGCAGCGTGTTCAGCATGATCGTGCCGGCGTAGACGATGACCTCACTGTGCGGCATCACCTCGGACAGCTGTCGGCCGTCGGTCTTCGCGGCATCGGCGATCGACCCGATGAAACTGACCGACTCGTCCTGTTTGTTGGTCAGATATTTGCCGACGAGGAAACGGCCGTCCTCGCTGACGATGACCGCGTCGGTCATCGTGCCGCCCGCATCCAGGGCGACCCAGTTGCTCTCGTCTGTACCGGGTGATTGATCTTCAACTGTCACGGGTGCATCTCCGATCCAACGGAAGCTGCGGCGCCGTACGAGCCCGCCTGACGGCTCAGCGCCGTACGAGCGCACACCTGATGGCCGAGAACGGTGCACCGGAACCCGCCGAAAAGGCTTGAACAGGAACGCCCGGGCATTGAAGGAACACGCACGGTCGGCAACGAGACGGAAGAAGCAGCAGGTCATAGAGGCGCGGCGCGTCTCGACGCGTTGAACAATCTGCCGCCCGGATTGAACATGCGGGCACCGCAAGCCCCCTGATCTGTCGCATACCGCTCTCAGGCGCTAGCGTCGAAAGGCGACGAATCGCCGCCCGCGCGGCGCGGCCCGTCGCCGAGCGTCAGCGTGGACGTGGAGGGCAGTGCGATGGCGCAACACCTGATCAGGCCGGAGGAGCTTCCGACCTGGGTGCCGGGGCGCCTCACCGTGCACAGTCCCGAACAGGGCTGGGACGGCATGTCGGTCCGCGGATACCGCTACGCCGGCTCCGATGTCGCAGTCCCCCCGATACGGGACTACATGATCGTCGCCTATCGCCGCGGAACCACGGCCATGCGACGTCGCCTCGACGGCCATTGGTCAACCGAGCACCTTGGCCCCGGGGACGTCTCACTGCTCACCCGCGCCGCCGAGTCCCACTGGGTCTGGCCGGAGGGGATCGAGGTCGTGCACGTCTACCTCACCAAGGACGAACTCGCCGCGACCTGCCGTCAGATGTACGAACGCGATATCGCCGACATAGAACTCCACGACGTCCTCAAGGCCAGCGACCCGGCGATCCACCGCACGGCCATGCACATCGCGGCCGAGGCCGCGCACAGTGACGTGGGCAGTCCGCTGCTGATCGAGTCCCTGTCCTGTCAACTGTCCGTGCACATCCTGCGGCGCCACGCCCAGGTTCAGTTCAAGGAGCACAGCCCCAACGACACGCTCACCACCCGACAGATCGGTGCCGTTCAGGAATTCATTCGCTCGCACATGCGCGAGAACATCTCCCTCGACGACCTCGCTGACTGCGTCGGCCTGAGCCGCTATCACTTCGCGCGGCGGTTCCGGCAGACCACGGGTACGACTCCACACGAATTCGTCATCAAACAGCGTGTCTCCCGGGCCCAGCTCATGCTCCAGCGGACCAGCAACCCACTGCGGGAAATCGCCACCCTTTGCGGCTTCTCCGACCAGAGCCACATGACACGCGTCTTCCAACAAAGGCTGGGCACCACGCCGGGCAAGTTCAGGGCCGAAAGCTGAGTCGGCGGGGGAACCGCACCCGGAAACGCGCATGAGGCGCGGCGCCGTGCGTGCGCCGTACCACTTGACCGCCAAGGTGCCACCGCCGCTGCTCATGGCCTGCGTCGCAGACGTCCAGCCTGCGGCGACCACAAAGGCTCCACCTCAGAGACCGAGGCGGCGCATCTGCGCGCTGGAAAGCAGACCGCCGCGCGATCGTTCTACCCGTTTTGCCGAGCTGGGCGGACGCGGCTGCCGCGGCCGTAAGCGTCTCTCTCAAGGACCGCCAGGGGCCATCGAGGGGCCACAAGGACAGGCACGGATCGGCAAGGACCGTTCAGGGCCGACATCGATCAACGTCTCTGACCTGGGAAAATGCCAAGGATGGGCATGGATTGGCAAGGCCTGCCAAGATCCTCAAAGGACTCATAATCCGTCGGCCGTGGGTTCGAGTCCCACCCGCCCCACCACTGACTACGCGGGCAGAACCGTTCCCACCTGCACTAACAAGAAGGCCCCCGCCGAGTCGGGGGCCTTCTTGCTAGCACCAAGATCGTTAGCTCGGCCATTGCTCGGCCGAAGTGAAAACTGCCACCCTGGCGGCCTAGTTGGTGGTCCGGCTGGATCCCGGCGGCCGCAGCGGTAACACCTGAGAGCCTTCAGCTAGTGCCGCATCAGGCAACGTTCGCCCTGTGCACGACCTCGCGTAGGCGTTCGTCGGTGGCGTGCTTGTTCCGCCAGATGATGTAGCGGCGGAT
>NZ_JBEXPK010000023.1:0-158723 GCF_040612015.1 Streptomyces sp. NPDC006476
ATGCCGGGCACCTTCGCCAGGCCGGCCATGTCGATCTCGTTGTCGAAGTGGCCGATGTTCCCCACGATGGCCTGGTGCTTCATCCTGGCCATGTCCGAGGCCATGATGATGTCCTTGTTGCCGGTGGTGGTGATGAAGATGTCGGCCTGGTCGACGACCTCGTCCAGGGTGGTGACCTGGTAGCCGTCCATCGCCGCCTGCAGCGCGCAGATCGGGTCGATCTCGGTGACGATGACCCGGGCGCCCTGCCCGCGCAGCGACTCCGCGCAGCCCTTGCCCACGTCGCCGTAGCCGCACACGACGGCCGTCTTGCCGCCGATCAGGACGTCGGTGGCCCGGTTGATGCCGTCGATCAGGGAGTGGCGGCAGCCGTACTTGTTGTCGAACTTCGACTTCGTCACCGCGTCGTTGACGTTGATGGCCGGGAACAGCAGGACGCCGTCACGCTGCATCTCGTACAGACGGTGCACACCCGTCGTGGTCTCCTCCGTCACACCACGGATCTCGGAGGCCAGCTGGGTCCACTTCTGCGAGCCGTCGGTGATGGTGCGGTGCAGGAGTTCGAGGATGACGCGGTGCTCGTCGGACTCGGCCGTGTCGACGGAGGGGACCTTGCCGTCCTTCTCGTACTCGACGCCCTTGTGGACGAGGAGGGTCGCGTCACCGCCGTCGTCGAGGATCATGTTCGGGCCGCCGGTGGGGCTGTCCGGCCAGGTCAGCGCCTGCTCGGTGCACCACCAGTACTCCTCCAGCGTCTCGCCTTTCCAGGCGAAGACGGGGATGCCCTGGGGGTTGTCCGGCGTGCCGTTCGGGCCGACGGCGATGGCGGCGGCCGCGTGGTCCTGGGTGGAGAAGATGTTGCAGGAGGCCCAGCGGACCTGCGCGCCCAGGGCGGCGAGGGTCTCGATGAGGACGGCGGTCTGCACCGTCATGTGCAGGGAGCCGGTGATGCGGGCGCCGGCCAGGGGCTGCGCGTCGGCGTATTCCTTGCGGATGGACATCAGGCCGGGCATCTCGTGCTCGGCGAGGGTGATCTCCTTGCGGCCGAACTCGGCCAGGGAGAGGTCGGCGACCTTGAAGTCCTGTCGGTTTTCGACAGTCGTCATTGCGAGCTGCTCCTCGGGGTTGGGGCGAGGTTGGGTACGGCTGGTCTGCGCGGCGGCGGACACAGGGGTGCCCGAAAGAGGACACAGGCATGCCCGCGTACGCGCAGCGCAGTCCGTCGGAGGCCCTCTCTCCCTCGGTCGGTCCGCGGTGGGACCGCCCGACCGCCATCAGCAGCGACGTCTGGCTCGGTTCCAAGCTACACCGGTCGCCCCGGCGGTCCCCAGTCCACCATCGAACACATCAGGCCGATCACGGTGTGTCGCGGGTGGCGGACGGCCGTTCAGTGGCCGGCGGGGTGGGGGGCCGGGCCGCCCGGTGTCGCTTCGCGGTCCGGGCCCTTGGCGGCCTCGGCCTCGCTGTAGATGTCCGGTTCCAGGTAGATCACGCGTGCGATGGGGACCGCGGCGCGGATGCGGGCCTCGGCCGCGTTGATGGCGGAGGCGACCTCGGCGGCCGTGTCGTCGTGCTGGACGGCGATCTTGGCGGCGACCAGCAGTTCCTCCGGGCCGAGGTGGAGGGTGCGCATGTGGATGATGCCCGTGACGGTCTCGCCGTCGACGATGGCGGCCTCGATCTTCTTGACCTCCTCCAGGCCCGCGGCCTCGCCGAGCAGGAGGGACTTGGTCTCGGCGGCGAGGACGAGCGCGATGGAGACGAGCAGCAGACCGATGCAGACCGTGCCGATGCCGTCCCAGACGCCGTCGCCGGTGAGCAGGGCCAGGCCGACGCCGCCGAGGGCGAGCACCAGACCGATGAGCGCGCCGAAGTCCTCCAGGAGGACGACGGGCAGCTCGGGTGCCTTGGCGCGGCGGATGAACTGCGACCAGGAGAGCTTGCCCCGCAGTTCGTTCGACTCCTTGATCGCCGTCTTGAAGGAGAAGCCCTCGGCGAGTATCGCGAAGACGAGAACGCCCACCGGCCAGTACCAGTGCTCCACCTCGTGCGGGTGGCGGATCTTCTCGTAGCCCTCGTAGATGGCGAACATGCCGCCGACCGAGAAGAGCACGATCGAGACGAGGAAGGCGTAGATGTACCGCTCGCGGCCGTAGCCGAAGGGGTGTTGCGGGGTCGCCTCGCGCTCGGCCTTCTTGCCGCCGATCAGCAGCAGGAACTGGTTGCCGGAGTCGGCGAGCGAGTGGACACCCTCGGCGAGCATCGAGGAGGAGCCGCTGAAGGCGAACGCGACGAACTTCGATGCCGCGATCGCGAGGTTGGCGCCGAGTGCCGCCACGATCGCCCTGGTGCCGCCTGACGCGCTCATGTGTCCGCGTTGTCCCTTCGCCCTCGTCCGTCCGGCCGGTGTCGGCCTTTGCCCGTCCTTTGCCGGTGGGTCATTCTTGCAGTCCCGGCCGGCACTGACGTCTCAGGTATCCACAACCCCGGTCATACGATCACAGTGGCGCGGAAAATCGTGCCCGCGCCCGTCACCTGGGCCTGCTCGCCCGCCGGGACGAACACCGACTGGCCGGGGTTCAGTTCGTGCTCGCCGGCCCGTACCGAGCCGGCCGTGCACAGCAGGATCTGCGGGGTGGCGCGGGTGAGGTCGTGGGTGGTGCCGCCCTCGGGGAGGACGTACCGCGACAGCCGGAACTCGTCGATGGGGGTCTCGTAGACCTCCTCGCCGTCCGGGGAGGCCTCGGGCCGCAGCACGCCCGGGTCGCTCGCCTCGAAGCGGACGATCCGCAGGAGTTCGGGGACGTCGACGTGCTTGGGGGTCAGTCCGCAGCGCAGCACGTTGTCGGAGTTGGCCATGATCTCGACGCCGAGGCCGTTGAGGTAGGCGTGCGGAATGCCGGCGCCCAGGAAGAGGGCCTCGCCCGGCTGCAGACGGACGTGGTTGAGCAGCATCGCCGCGATGACGCCGGGGTCGCCCGGGTAGTGGTGGGCGATCTCGGCGTAGGGGGCGTGCTGGCCGCCCAGGCGGGCGCAGGCGGCCGCGGCCTCGGTGACCGTGTGGCGCATCTCCTCCGGGTCGGCGCTGAGGATCGCCGTGAGGACCTCGCGCAGGGCGGCGTCCTCGGGGTGGGCGTGCAGCAGGTCGACGTACGGCTTGAGGGAGTCGACGCCGAGGCCGTCCAGCAGGTCGGCGGCCCGGAGCGGGTCGCGGAAGCCGCACAGGCCGTCGAACTCGGTGAGCGCGCAGATCAGTTCGGGCTTGTGGTTGGCGTCCTTGTAGTTGCGGTACGGGGCGTCGACCGGGATCTGGCGGCGCTCCTCGTCCTCGTAGCCCTCCTTCGCCTGCGCGAGGTCGGGATGCACCTGGAGGGAGAGGGGGGCGCCGGCGGCGAGGATCTTGAGCAGGAACGGCAGGCGGGGGCCGAACTTGGCGACGGCTCCCGGGCCCAGCTCCTTCTCCGGGGCCGCGTCGATCACCTCCACCAGGGTGCCGCGTGCGGTGCGCGAGGGGGCACCGGGGTGGGCGCCCATCCACATCTCCGCCTGGGGTTCACCGCTCGGTTCGACGCCGAGGAGGGCGGGGATGGCGGTGGTGGAACCCCAGGCGTAGGGGCGGATGGTGTTGTCCAGGCGGTCCATGCGGTTCTCTCTGCCGGTCGATCGGTACGCGCGTGCGTGTACGGCTGTTTCAGGGCGCAGGCGTCAAGATCAGGCCCCCGAGGCGAGCGCCAGGTAAACGGCGGCGAAATCGGTGATGGCGATCAGTTCGGCGAGCGTCTCCAGTTCGCCGCCCTCCTGCGGCTCCAGCTCGCTGATCGGCGTGTCGTGGCTGAGGGCCAGGTCACGGGCGGCCGGGGCGGCGGTGAGGCCGCCGATGGGACGGTCGCGCAGGAGAACCACGCGCGCGTGCAGCGCGGGCGGCTCCTCCACACGGTCGCGGAAGAAGTCGTCCGGGTCGGCGCTGGCGGCGAGCGGGCCGGCCAGGAGGGCGCTGTGCGCTGCGAGCGCCTCGGGGAGCTCGGCGACGACGGCGGGGGTACCGGAGAGCTCCGCGAGCGCGGCGGCGAACCGACGCCCGGCCGGGCCCGCGGAGGTGCCCTCGGTCCACACGACCGGCAGTGCGTCGGCGAGTTCGGCGGCGAGGGTCTTCGCGGGGTTGCTGTAGGTCGCGATGGCGGGGCCGCAGCGCTCGGCGACCTGGTCGAGGCGGTCGGCGACCTTCTCGATCGCGTCCGCCGGGGCGCTGAGCAGACCCGTGCGGTCCAGAAGCGCGAGCAGGGGTGTCAGCAGCGCCCACAGGACGCCGGGGGCCGAGGCCGCGAGGGGCTCGTCCTGGTCGTACGGGGCCGTCGCCATCGGGACGAAGAAGCCGTGGGCGCCCTCCACCGCCTCCGTGAGGGGCGTGCGGGCGGGGGCGACGGCGACGACCGTGCAGCCCCGGCGGTAGGCCGCGTCGGCGAGGAGGGACAGGCCCGGTTCCGTGCCGTCCGGGGTGGCGATCAGGAGCAGGTCGACCGAGCCGGCCCAGCCAGGGAGTTCCCAGCGCAGGGCGCCGGCCGCGGGGGCGACGCCGGTCGGGGCGAGGCGGATGACGGGGCTGCCGGGGCCGGCGAGGGTGCCGAGGAGGTCGGCGGCGTGGGTGGCGGCGGCGCCGGGGCCCGCGATGAGGACGGCGCGGGGGCGGCCGTCGGGCTTGAGGTCGTTGACACCGGCCTCGGCGGCGTGCCGGGCGGCGGTACGGACGCGGGCGCCGGCCTCGGCGGCGCCGCGCAGCAGGCCGCGGCGGTCGGCTTCCGACAGGGCCTCGGGGGTGTCGAGCAGCGATTCGTCGAGCATGGGGCGGCGGCCTCCGATCGCCGGCGACGGTTGCCGGCGGCGGCTTGGCGGGCGGGCGTGTGGGCGGGCGGCGTCCTTGGGGTTGTCGGCCGGGGGACGCCTTGATGTGGCTCGTCTGGGGCTTGTCTGTGGGTTTCTGTGGCTTTTTGCGGCTGTCTGTGGCTTGTTACGGCTGTCTGTGGCTTGTTGCGGTTTGTCAGTTGTGCGGGCAGCGAGGCTGTCGAGTATGTCGGCGGCCCGTCGGGTACGTCGGCTGCGGGCTGTCGGGTAACTCGGGTGCGGGCTGTCGGGATACGTCGGTCGCGGGCTGTGTCGCTCGCGGCGGCGGGGGCTCATCCCCGCGGTGGTTGCGGTCTTGTCCGCTTGCGTCGGGGCGGAGATCGTCGCTCGCGTCTGTGACAGGGGTCGGGGCTCGCGGCGGCGGCGGGCTGCGGCGCTTGGAAGCGGCGCGCTTTACGCGGGGCGGCGGGCCTCGTCGACGAGGAGGACAGGGATGTCGTCGCGGACCGGGTAGGCGAGGCCGCAGTCCTGGCCGGTGCAGATCAGCTCGGTGTCCTGCTCCTTGAGGGGGGCGTGGCAGGCCGGGCAGGCGAGGATCTCCAGGAGGCCGGCTTCGAGCGGCATGGGGTGTCCCTTCGGGGCGGGTACGCGTGCGCGTGCGAGTGGGTGTGCGGGGTGCGCGGATGTGCCTGGTCAGGGTACCGCCGGTGGGGGCGGGGTGGCGGGGGTTGGGTGGTTGCGGGTGGGTGGGGGTGCGGGACTGGTTTCTCGCCCCCGCCGCCCCTACCCGTCCCATCCCCAGGGGCTGCCGCCCCTTCGACCCCGCTCCCGGGGGCTCCGCCCCCTGGTTCCCCGCCGGGGCTCCGCCCCTGACCCCGATAGGCACTTCGGGCCTCGTCCTCAAACGCCGGACGGGCTGGATGATGGGGACCGGCGTCAAGCGCTCGACGCGCTGGCTGAATGATGCGACCTACGACAAGCACTGGACAAGCCGGGTCACTCAGGTCAGCCGGAGAAGTCCGGCTCAGGCCCTGATGATCGCCAGTACCTCGTCCCGCACCTTGGTCATCGTCGCCTCGTCCCTCGCTTCCGTGTTCAGCCGCAGCAGCGGTTCCGTGTTGGAGGGGCGGACGTTGAACCACCAGTCGGTGGAGGTGACGGTGAGGCCGTCGAGTTCGTCGAGGGTGACGTCCTCGCGGGCGCCGTACGTCGATCGGATCGCCGCCAGGCGGGACTTCTGGTCGGCCACCGTGGAGTTGATCTCGCCGGAGCCCACGTAGCGGTCGTATGCGGCCACGAGCGAGGACAGGGGGCCGGACTGGCCGCCCAGGGCCGCGAGGACGTGCAGGGCCGCCAGCATGCCCGTGTCGGCGTTCCAGAAGTCCTTGAAGTAGTAGTGCGCGGAGTGTTCGCCGCCGAAGATCGCGCCCGACGATGCCATCTCGGCCTTGATGAAGGAGTGGCCGACCCGGGTGCGGACCGGGGTGCCGCCGTGCTCCCTGACGACCTCGGGGACCGACCACGACGTGATCAGGTTGTGGATGATCACGCCCTTGCCGCCGTTCCTCGCCAGTTCGCGCGCGGCCACCAGCGCCGTGATCGCGGACGGGGGGACCGGGTCGCCGTGCTCGTCGACCACGAAGCAGCGGTCCGCGTCGCCGTCGAAGGCGATGCCGAGGTCGGCGGACTCCTCGCGCACTCGCTGCTGCAGGTCGACGAGGTTGGCCGGGTCGAGCGGGTTGGCCTCGTGGTTGGGGAAGGTGCCGTCGAGTTCGAAGTACATCGGGACGACGGTCAGGGGCAGGCCCTCGAACACCGTGGGCACGGTGTGGCCGCCCATGCCGTTGCCCGCGTCGACCACGACCTTCAGGGGGCGGATGGAGGTCAGGTCCACGAGGGAGCGGAGGTGGGCCGCGTAGTCCGTCAACGTGTCACGCTGTGTGATGGTTCCCGGTGACGCGGCCGGTTCCGGCGCGCCCGACTCGGTCCACTCCTCCGCCAGTTCGCGGATCTCGGACAGGCCCGTGTCCTGGCCCACCGGCGCCGCGCCCGCCCGGCACATCTTGATGCCGTTGTACTGGGCCGGGTTGTGCGAGGCCGTGAACATGGCGCCCGGCAGGCCGAGCGCGCCCGAGGCGTAGTACAGCTGGTCTGTCGAGCAGAGGCCGATCTCGGTGACGTCGGCGCCCTGGGCCGCCGCGCCGCGCGCGAAGGCGCGGGACAGGCCCGGCGAGGACGGGCGCATGTCATGGCCGGTCACGATCGCGTCCGCTCCGGTTACGCGGACGAAGGCGGCGCCGAAGAGCTCGGCCAGTGTCTCGTCCCACTGGTCCGGGACCACTCCGCGTACGTCGTACGCCTTCACGATCTGCGACAGATCAGCAGCCACGGCCAACCCTCCTGAAGTCCTATCGGTCGCCGACAAACTACCCGTACCGGGTGACCGGGCGCCGACCGGACGTCGAGTAGCGCGCTCTCGGACGTCACCTCAGGTCAGGGCAGAGTACGGGCGAGTACCCGCGCAGCGAACACTCGGAGGGGAAAACGGAGGAGGACCTGGGGAGCCCGAACGAGAACTGTCCCCGCGAGTCGGTCAGTTGTCCGGGGAGCGCAGTACCCGCAGGTGGCCGCGGCGCGCGACCTCCATGGGGTCCGCCGAGCGGGCCCCGCCGCCGCCCGCCTGGGCCGCCCGCTCCTGCGGACGGGCCGCCTCGCGCACCGCGTTGGCAAGCGCTTCCAGGTCGTCGCCGCTGGGGCGGGCCGGGGCGGAGCCGTCGAGGAGGCGGACGACCTCCCAGCCGCGCGGGGCGGTGAGGCGCTCGGAGTGCTCGGCGCACAGGTCGTAGCAGTGGGGTTCGGCGTAGGTGGCGAGCGGGCCGAGGACCGCGGTCGAGTCGGCGTAGACGTACGTCAGCGTCGCGACGGCGGGTCGGCCGCAGGCGGTTCGCGAACAGCGACGTACAGGGCTCACGACGTTGGACGGTACCGCACTCTTGAGCGGGCCGCGACGACTCTCCCCCAGGTCACCCCACCGTGTCGTGCTGTGAATCGCCCCACACACCCCTTCCGGCATCCCTCGCTGACCTGCGGGGACGTCCGTTCACAGGGCATCGACCGACCCCTCGTACGATCAACACTCCGTACAAACACCGTCATTTGCCTCGACATCGACGGTCTCGGAGAGATACGGAATCGAGCCCAACCTTGGCTGGAATGGTCATCCTGAGACAGGGCTTACCGGGCCCCCGGGACCGTCCGCTATGCCGCGTGGGGTCGGGCGGCCGGTCCGCGCGGGGACTACGCTTCACCGGTGATGGACAACCCCGTACCGCCCCGGGCCGCTGCCCCCGGGCCCCGTCGTCGTGACCGCCACGGCCGCGGCATGCGCGGGCCGATCGCACCGCCCCAGGTGCCGCTCGCCGCGAGCCGTGCCGACGCGTTCGCGGATCTGGTGCAGGACTCGGTGGAGCGCCTGGAGCGGCGCTGGCCCCAGCTCGCCGACATCGACTTCCTCGTCCTCGAGGTGCCGCGTCTGGACGGCCCCGGGCAGAGCTGGAACGACGAGGCGGTGCCCCTGGGCGGCACGATCGCCGCGCGCGAGGGCCGTCCCGCGCGCGTGGTGGTCTACCGGCGGCCGGTGGAGATCCGCACGAAGGGGCGTGACGAGCGGGCCGCCCTGGTGCACGAGGTCGTCGTCGAGCAGGTCGCCGAGATCCTGGGGCTGACCCCCGAGACGGTCGACCCGCGCTACGGCGAGGACTGACCCCCGCCGCCCGCCTACTTCTGCAGCACCGACAGGTCCTGGTCCGTCTCCGGTACGGCGACCATCCCCCGGTTGTCGGGCAGCGTCTGCACCGTGAAGCCCGGCACGCCCCCTTCCGTCGCCGCCAGGGTGCGCGCGGCGTACACCGGCCCGCCGGACACGGGCTCGACCGTCAGCGCGTACGTGCCCTTCAGACCGCTCGGGACCGGGGCGTCGACGTCCTGGGTGGTGCCGGCCTTGATCGTGTACGTCTTCGAGACCGCCGTGCCGCCGTCGCTGCCCGCCGACGCGGTGACCTTCACCTGCGCGGTGCGGGTGGGCGCGGTGATGGACAGGGTGGTGCCCTTGCCGCTGTTGTCGGCGGACGTCGCGCGCGTGCCGACCGGCGCGGTGGCCGGGATGAACGCCGTCTCCTGCTTGGCGCCCTTGCCCCGTACGACCTTCAGCGCGGCGACGACCGGCACGGACTGGCCGGTCGGCGTCAGGATCAGGGAGCCCGCCTCGCCGCGGGTGACGTCACCGAGGTCGGCGGCGGTCGTCATGCCCGCCTTCACGTGCAGCGTCTCGTTGCCCGCCGGGGTGATCGAGCCGCTCGGGGAGGCGAGACGCACCTTCAGGTCGGCGTCCGCGTCGCCGGGCGTGAAGGCGATCAGGCGCACGGATGTGGCGTCCTTGGGGATGCCCGGCAGGACGAGGCTGCCCGCGGGGTCGGTGGCGGCGGCCAGCCAGTCGCCACCGGCCTTGTCGTCCAGCGCCTGCACGGCGGCACCCAGCCGGCCGCTGCGGACGTTCACGTGGACGGTGAGGTCGGTCTGCTTCTCGTCGGTGAGCGTGGAGAGCAGGATCGGCTCGCTGGAGTGCGGCGGGACCGTGATGCCCTCCCCCACCGTGGACTTGAGGTCGCCGTCCTTGCCGTAGAGCTCGATGTCGGCGACGGCCGCGGAGTCGTCGGGGTTGGTCAGGTGCACGTAGTCGGTGCGGCCGGCGGCGGTGCTGGCGCCCGGGAACCAGAACTCGGTGTCGGGAGCGGTGCAGTTGACGCCCTGCAGGCCGCGCCCGTTGCCCGCGGCGACCTCGGTGGTCTCCTGGACCGTCCAGCCGGGCGCGAACTTCCCCTCGGCCGTGCCGACCAGACCGGGAGTGTCCGAACCGGAGGCGTCGGCCGTGACCGGAGTGCCGGGCTCCTTGGGGGTGAGGGTCGGCGCGCCGGTCTTCTTCTTGCCGCCCTTCTTGCCGCCGTTCTTGCCGCCGTTCTTGCCGTCCGTCTTGCCGGTGTCGCCCGTCCCGTCGGCCGATTGCGCGGCGGCGGCCTGGAACGCGGCCTTGCCGTCGCTTCCCGTGCCCTTGGTGACGGGCGTGAAGGACGTGTACGAGGTCTCGGCGAGGTCGGAGGTGCTGGGTGCCGGGCACAGCAGTGAGGTGCGCTCCACGGGCAGCTCGGCGGCCGCCCTGGCGGTGTCCGTGCCGGAGGCGCCCGGCGCGGACAGCGACGCGAAGCCCGTGACGGCGGCGAGCGCGGCGGTCCCGGCGATCAGGGACAGGGTGGTGCGGTTCACTGCTGACTCCCGTCGGGGCGCTCAGGGGCGTGCGGGTGCTGCTGCGCCGGGTCGTACGCGGGGTCGTAACCCTGCTGGTACGTCGGGTCGTAGGCGGTCTCGTCGTACGTCCCCTGGGTCTGGCCGCCGTAGCCGTACGGGTCGTACTGGCCGCTCTGGTACGGGTCCGCCTGGTAGGTCTGGTCGTAGCCCGCCGGGTACTGCTGAGCGCCCTGGTACTGCTGCTGCTCGGCGTAGTCGCCGTACTGGGCGCCCGCGTAGGTCGCGGGGTCCCATTCGTCGTAGGCCTGCTGCTGCGGGACCGCGACCGGGGTCTCCTCCTGCGGAGGAGACGGGAACTCCTCGCTCTGGTCGGCTTCCTCGGCCTCGGCCTCCGTCTCGGCCTGGGCGCGCAGGCGGCGGGCGCGGCGGCCCTCGCCGGTGACGGCCTGGGCGGGGATCGACGGCTCCTCGGGGAGGTCGTCGTCGACGTCGCGGCGCCTGCCGGGCAGGGCGAGGACGACGAGGACGACGGCGAGGGCGCCCTGGGCCCACAGCCAGGCGGTGTGGGTGATCGGGGCGTCGTAGGTGACGTCGAGGCGGCCGCCGGAGGCGGGGAGCTGGAAGCCCTGGGCCCAGCCGTCGACCGTGGTGCGGGTGAGCGGCTTGCCGTCGAGGGTGGCCGTCCAGCCCTCGGCGGCGGTGTCGGCCAGGCGCAGGACGCGGCCGTCGGGACCGGCCGGGACCGTGGTGTGGATGTCGACGGGTCCGGCGGCGACGGGCTGCGGGGCGCCGGTGCCGGAGACGATGGTGGCTCGCGCGACCTCCTGGTCGACCCGCCACAGGGCGCTGCCGCCCTGCTGGCTCAGCCGGGACAGACCCGGCGTGGCGTCCAGGACGCGGGTGATCTCGCGGGGCGCGCCCTTGTGGACGAGGACGTAGCGCACGGCGAACTTGCCGAGCTGGTCGGCCTGGTCGGCGCCGGAGCCGGCGACCAGGTTGGCGGCGACCTTGTCCAGCTGGGCGTTCTCACCGTCGGCCGCGGCCGTCTCGGCGTCGCCCATGCGGGCGCCGGAGCCGCGGACCAGGGTGTAGCCGACGCGCGCGGTGGAGTCGCTGTCGAGGACGAGCGTGCGTGCCTGGTCGCGGGTGCCGCTCTCCTCGGCGACGAACGCGGGCACCTGGGTGGGGTCGCGCCGTTCGAGCGGGCCGTCGGCGCCGCGGAGCATCCAGCCGCCGGCGATCAGCAACGGGCCGGCGAGCGAGGCGAAGGCGATCAGCGCGGCCACCGGCTGGCGCCAGCCGAAGCTCTGCTCGGCCACCCGCGCGCGGGCCCCGTCGGCGCCGAGGGCTGCGGCGGCGATCAGGGCGATGCCATAGACGAGGGTCGCGGGTCCCGCCCAGGTCGAGTCGTTGGACAGGACGGCGAAGACCAGGCCCACCAGGGCGACCACCCAGGCCGCCCAGATGCCGGACTGGCGCTCCGAGCGCAGCAGGGCGGCCAGTGCGGCCAGCACGATGCCGATCAGCATCAGTCCGCTGACCGTGCCCGGGCCGCCGGGGCTCGCGCCGAGCAGGTCGAGGGCGGAGGCGGCCGAGGGGCCGTAGTCCAGGCCGGCCTGCTTGAAGAAGCCGGACGGCAGCAGGGTCAGCGACCAGGGGGCGAGGACCAGCAGGGGCGTGCCCAGCTGGGCCAGGAAGCGCAGGCCGTGGGCGGTGATGTCGTTGCGGCGCGCGGCCAGGACCGCGACGCCCAGGATCAGGGCGATGGGCCACACGATCGGCGTGAAGGCGGTGGTGATCGTCAGCAGCAGCGCGTACGCCCAGGTGGCGCGCCAACTGCCGCGCGCTCCCGAGGTGTTCGCCAGGCCGCTCGCCGCCACGCCCGCGCGGGCGATGAGCGGCAGCAGGACGGCGAGTACGGCGGTGCCGATGCGGCCGCCCGCGAGGGCGCCGGTGGCGGCGGGCAGGAAGGCGTAGACGACGGCCGCCCACGCGCGCAGCAACCGCGACTCGATGAGCGGACGGGAGGCGAAGTAGGCGGTGAAGCCGGCCAGCGGCACCGAGCAGACCAGCAGGACCGTGACGGCGAGCCCGGTCGAGCCGAACAGCACGGAGGACAGCGTCGCCACGATCGCCAGGTACGGCGGCGCGGACGGGGTGCCCCCGGCGCCCACCGCGTGCCAGGCGTCGAGGTAGCGCGACCACAGCTCACCGGAGTCGCCCGGCGCGGGCAGCAGGGCGCCGCCGGAGAGCGCGCCGCTTGCGAGCAGGTCGCGGCAGGCGATCAGGGAGACGAGCAGCAGGACCAGGAAGAGCATCGGGCCGGGCGCGCGGGCGATGCGCTTGAGGCGTGCGAACTGCTCGATCTCCAGGAAGTCGGCGTCGTCGCCGCCGGGCCCGGACTCGATCCCGCCGCCATGCCGTCCCGCGCCGGAGGTGGCGTCGGGGTCGGAGCTGCCGAAGAGGTCGCCCGCGACCTGCTCGACGGTGGCCCGCACGGTCGCGCCGGGCGGCGGGAACAGCGCGCGCAGCTCGCCCTTGTCGATCTGCGGCTGCCCGCGCCTGCGCCGGCCGGCGATGATCCGCTCGGGCCGCAGCAGTGTGCCCAGCAGGCCGCGGATCTCGTCGAGGGCCTGTCCGGGGACCTTGCCGACGAGATAGGCGACGGTACGCACGAGCGTGCCGAGCACCAGGCGCAGCAGCACCCAGGGCAGCGCGGCCGTACGCGCGTTGACGAGGAGGGTGTAGGCGGCGCCCGCCTTGTCGACCATGTGCGGGGAGGCGGCGCTGCGGCCCACGCAGTCGACGGTGCGGCGCTCGCGGGAGGCGGCCTCGGCGTGCCGTACGACCGCCTCCGGGGCGACGAGGACGCGGTGGCCGGCGGCGGTGGCGCGCCAGCACAGGTCGACGTCGTCGCGCATCAGCGGCAGCCGTTTGTCGAAGCCGCCGAGCTGCTCGAAGACGTCGCGCCGGATCAGCATGCCGGCGGTGGACACCGACAGCACGGACCGGACGTGGTCGTGCTGGCCCTGGTCCTGCTCGCGGCGGTCCAGGCCGGTCCAGCGGCGGCCGGAGTTGGCGATGGAGACGCCGACCTCGAGCAGCTGGCGCTTGTCGTACCAGCCGCGCAGCTTGGGGCCGACGACGGCCACGTCGTCGCGGCCGAGCTCCAGTTCGTTCTCCACGACGCGCAGCAGCTGGGCCAGGGCGTCGGGGTCGGGGGCGCTGTCGTCGTGCAGCAGCCACAGCCACTGGACCGGCTCGCCGTGCGGCAGCTCCGGCATGTCGTAGGCGTCGTCGCGCCAGGTGCGGGTGACGGGGTCCCAGCCGCTGGGCCGCTTCAGGTAGGGCAGTTCGTCCGGGGTGAGCACGGGGGCGGTCCGGGCCGCCTCCTCGACGGCCTGGCCGAAGCCGGTGCGGCGGGCGAGGTGCAGCACCCGGTCGGCGCCGAGGGCCTGGGTGACCAGCTGGGCGGAGTCGTCGGCGCTGCCGGTGTCGGCGGCCATGGCGAACTGGACGGGCCGCTCCTGGCCGAGCAGCCCGGCGAGCGCGTCGGGCAGCCAGCGGGCGCCGTCGTGGGAGACGAGCACCGCGGTCACCACGTGACGCGGGAACTCAGGCGTGGCAGCGTCGTGTTGGGCTGCCGTGTGGCTGTGCACGGACATCGAGGTACGGGCCCCGGTTCGCTGGACTGCGGTGGACGTCTGTGCCCGGTGGGGGCAGCGAGGCGTCTCGGACGAGCGACCACACTATCGGCTGGGCACAGGGGCGGCCCGTCGCCTGTGGATAACCCACTTGCGACGGGCCGTTCGGTTGCGTGGGGAGTGGGGGCCGTCCGATCAGACGGCCGCCTTCTTCAGGCGGCGTCGCTCCCGCTCGGACAGGCCGCCCCAGATGCCGAAGCGCTCGTCGTTGGCGAGGGCGTACTCGAGGCACTCGGAGCGGACCTCACAGGCGAGGCAGACCTTCTTGGCCTCCCGGGTCGAGCCGCCCTTCTCGGGGAAGAAGGACTCGGGGTCGGTCTGGGCGCACAGCGCGCGCTCCTGCCAGCCGAGTTCCTCGTCCGCGTCGTCGACCAGCAGTTGCTGCACCAGCTCGGTCATGTGCGCCCCTCGTCTGTCTTTCGCGTCCCCGTGATGTAGCCGTTACCGATTCCGGCTGAACGACACGAGTGAAATTACAAGTGTGCTGCTCCGGGCGAGTCAAGCCGAGATCTGCTATTGGGCCCCTTATTCACTCTGCGGAACCAAGGCCATGCGGAAAGTGTTCAAATCGGCATAAACCTTGACATGCAGACGAGACCCCGAGGGCCTCCGGCCCGTACAGAGCCTTGTACGAGGAAGGACGCCCGGATGTTCGATCTCGTTCCACGCGCATCCCGAAGCAAGCCGGATCACAGTCGGATCACGGGATCACAACGAGGCTTGCGCGCCCGGTTGTGCGCCATGTGTCCCCGAGGACCCCAGCACAAACCTTTCACCTCTCAGATGAACCGGATGAGGTGAAACCGGTCCCACATACCGGGCGTCGAGTTGACAGTCGAGGTGTGAACCGATTGCCTTGTGGGCATGCTCGCGAACTTGGCACTCACCTCGACCGGCTCCGCCCGGTCCCACGGTGCTGCCCGCGCGCGCTGTAGCTGTTGTTGCTGTTCCAGCTGTTGAGCCACGTCTAGCTCCGGCTGTGACCGAGTCCCCTGCGACCCGGTCGGCGTTTTCTCATCACCCCGTTCCCTCTGACCTTCTTTCACTGAGGAACCACAGCACCCCTTATGAACAGCGACAACGACCTCCAGATCGCCGGCGACATCCTCGAAGTCACCCACCTGCTGCAGCCGCCGCGCGAGCACCCGGCCACCGTGGCCGAGTTCGTGGGCCTGGCCCGCGCCATCGCCGCCGACCGCGCCCAGTGGGAGCACCTCGTCGAGTACGACGCCACGACGCGCTGGTACCACCGGCTGCGCACCGGGCCCGGCTACGAGGTGTGGCTGCTGTCCTGGGTTCCGGGCCAGGGCAGCGGGCCGCACGACCACGGGCGCTCCTTCGGGGTGCTCACGGTCCTGGAGGGCACGCTGACCGAGCGCACCGGACGTGGCACGCGCGCGCTGGCGGCCGGGGCGCAGCGGGTGTTCGCGCCGGGGTACGTGCACGAGGTCGTCAACGACGCCCTGGAGCCCGCGATCAGTCTGCATGTCTACTACCCGGGCCTGACCGAGATGCCGATGCACACGAGTGCCGCCTGCGAAGCGCGTCCGGTGACTGCCTGACGCTTTGTCGTACCCGCCTGCAAGACTTGGCCCCATGCGCATTGTGGTTCTGGCAGGCGGCATCGGTGGTGCCCGGTTCCTGCGCGGTCTGAAGCGGGCCGTGCCGGACGCGGACGTCACGGTCATCGGCAACACCGGGGACGACATCCACCTCTTCGGGCTGAAGGTCTGCCCGGACCTCGACACGGTGATGTACACGCTCGGCGGCGGCATCAACGAGGAGCAGGGCTGGGGGCGGGCCGACGAGACCTTCCACCTCAAGGAGGAGCTCGCGGCCTACGGTGTGGGCCCGGAGTGGTTCGGGCTCGGCGACCGGGACTTCGCCACGCACATCGTGCGGACCCAGATGCTGGGCGCCGGCTATCCGCTGAGCGCGGTGACGGAGGCGCTGTGCGACCGGTGGCAGCCGGGCGTACGGCTGATCCCCATGACCGACGACCGCGTCGAGACGCATGTCGCCGTCGAAGTCGACGGCGAACGCAAGGCCGTGCACTTCCAGGAGTACTGGGTGCGGTTGCGGGCCTCCGTGCCGGCCGAGGCGGTCGTACCGGTCGGGGCCGAGCAGGCGAAACCGGCGCCGGGGGTGCTGGAGGCGATCGCGGAGGCGGACGTCATCCTCTTCCCGCCGTCGAACCCGGTCGTGTCGGTGGGGACGATCCTCGCGGTGCCGGGGATCCGGGAGGCGATCGCGGAGGCCGGGGTACCGGTGGTGGGCCTGTCCCCCATCGTCGGGGACGCGCCCGTGCGCGGCATGGCCGACAAGGTGCTCGCGGCGGTGGGCGTGGAGTCGACGGCCGCGGCGGTCGCCGAGCACTACGGCTCGGGGCTGCTGGACGGCTGGCTCGTCGACACCGTGGACGCGGGCGCCGTGGAACGCGTCGAGGCCGCCGGGATCCGGTGCCGGGCCGTGCCGCTGATGATGACCGACCTCGAGGCGACCGCGCGGATGGCCCGGGAGGCGCTGGAGCTGGCGGAGGAGGTGCGGGCCTCGTGAGCGGGACGCCGTCCGACGGCTACACGGTCTGGGCGGTGCCCGGGCTCCCCGAGGTGCAGCCCGGGGACGACGTCGCCAAGCTGATCGCCGCCGCCGAGCCGGGGCTGGCCGACGGGGACGTCCTGCTCGTCACCTCGAAGATCGTGTCCAAGGCGGAGGGGCGGATCGTCGCCGCCGCGGACCGGGAGGCCGCGATCGACGCCGAGACCGTGCGGGTCGTGGCCCGGCGCGGGGCGCTGCGGATCGTCGAGAACCGGCAGGGCCTGGTCATGGCGGCGGCCGGCGTCGACGCCTCCAACACCCCAGCGGGCACCGTCCTGTTGCTGCCCGAGGACCCGGACGCGTCCGCGCGCGCGATCCGCGACGGACTGCGCGCGGCCCTCGGCGTCGACGTGGGGGTCGTGGTGACCGACACCTTCGGCCGGCCCTGGCGCGCGGGGCTCACGGACGTCGCGATCGGCGCCGCCGGGGTGCGCGTGCTGGACGATCTGCGCGGGGGCACGGACGCGTACGGCAATCCGCTGAGCGCGACCGTCGTGGCCACCGCGGACGAGCTCGCCGCCGCCGGTGACCTGGTCAAGGGCAAGGCCGCCGGACGTCCCGTCGCCGTGGTGCGCGGGCTGGCGCACGTGGTCGCCCAGGACCACGGGGAAGGGGCGCGGGCCATGGTGCGCGGGGCGCGCGACGACATGTTCCGGCTGGGGACCTCCGAGGCGGTACGGGAGGCGGTGACCCAGCGCCGTACCGTACGGGCCTTCACGGACGAGCCCGTCGACCCCGGGGCGGTGCGGCGGGCCGTGGCCCTGGCGGTCACCGCGCCCGCGCCGCATCACACCACGCCGTGGCGGTTCGTGCTGCTGGAGTCGCAGGAGTCGCGGACCCGGCTGCTGGACGCGATGCGGGACGCGTGGATCGCGGACCTGCGGCGCGACGGCAAGAGCGAGGAGTCGATCGCCAAACGGGTGCGGCGGGGGGACGTGCTGCGCAACGCGCCCTACCTGGTGGTGCCGTGTCTGGTGATGGACGGATCGCACACATACGGGGACCCGCGGCGCGACGGGGCCGAGCGGGAGATGTTCGTCGTCGCGACGGGCGCCGGCGTGCAGAACTTCCTGGTCGGGCTGGCCGGCGAGCGGCTGGGCTCGGCGTGGGTGTCGTCGACCATGTTCTGCCGGGACGTGGTGCGGGAGGTCCTGGGGCTGCCCCGGGAGTGGGATCCGATGGGGGCGGTGGCCGTGGGGCATCCGGCCGAGGAGCCGCGGGCGCGCGGCGAGCGGGATGTGGAGGGGTTCGTCGAGGTGCGGTGATCTAGAGCCCGTACCCCCTAGGCTCTTGCACGCCCCCGACAGTCCCTCGGGACGTCCCCGACATCCAGGAACCCAGCCTTGGCAGGACGCTTCTCTCCTCGGCCCACTCGTACGACCGTGCGGGGCGGGCATGTCGGTGTGTCCGCGGGGATACCTCGGCAGGCCGCGGCGCCCGGGCGGGTGCGGACCGTGGTGCCCGCCGGACCGCTGGAACTGGGGCTGGTGCTGGGTGTGTTGCGGCGCGGGCCCGGGGATCCGACCTTCCGGGCCATGCCCGACGGGTCCGTGTGGCGGGCGAGTCTGACGCCCGGCGGGCCCGGGACGCTGCGGGTGTCCGTGAGCGGGGGCGCGGTCCGGGGCGAGGCCTGGGGGCCGGGGGCCGAGTGGCTGCTGGAGCAGTTGCCGGAGCTGCTGGGCGGAGCCGACGAGCCGGAGGCGTTCGTGCCGCGGCACCGGGTGGTGGCGTCGGCGTGGCACCGGCGGCCGGGGTTGCGTCTGACGCGGACCGGGCTGGTGCTGGAGTCGTTGATCCCGTCCGTGCTGGAGCAGAAGGTCACGACCGACGAGGCGTACCGGGCGTGGCGGCTGCTGGTGCGGAAGTTCGGGGAGCCGGCGCCCGGACCTGCGGCAGGGGGACGGTTGTGGGTGATGCCGGGGCCCCGGACCTGGGCGCTGATCCCGTCGTGGGAGTGGCATCGGGCCGGGGTCGACAACAAGCGGGCGTCGACGATCCTGCGGGCCGTCCGGGTGGCCGGACGGCTGGAGGAGGCCGTGGGGATGTCGCCGGAGAAGGCGCAGGCCCGGCTGGAGGTCGTGCCGGGGATCGGGCCGTGGACGTCGGCGGAGGTCGTGCAGCGCAGCCATGGGGCGGCGGACGCGGTGACGGTGGGCGATCTGCATCTGCCGGGGATCGTGGGGTGGGCGCTGGCCGGGGACCGGGACGCGGACGACTCCGTGATGCTGAAGCTGCTGGAGCCGTATGCGGGGCAGCGGCATCGGGCGGCCCGGTTGATCCTGCTGAGCGGACGTACGCCGGCTCGGCGGGCGCCGAAGATGCCGCGCGTGGACATCGGACGGTTGTGAGGCGCAGTGGGCGCTCCGGCTTGTTCTCGCCCCCGCCGCCCCTACCCGTCCCGTCCCAGGGGCTGCCGCCCCTTCAACCTCGCCCGGGGGGGCTCGGCCCCCTGGACCCCCGTCGGCCCTCCGGGCCTCGTCCTCAAACGCCGGACGGGCTGAAAAAACCGATCGGCTAACGCCGGACTGCGGGCGGGCTGGATGATCCGGCCCGCATCCCCTACTGGTCCGAGGAGAACCTCACCGCCCCCGCCGGGATTCTCGCGTCGCACCACACCCGCATGCCGTCCCGCAGTTCGTTGTCGGCGCCGATCACCGCGCCGTCGCCGATGACCGTGCCGGTGAGGACCGAGCGTTCGCCGACGCGGGCGCGGGTGCCGATGAGGGAGTCGGTGATGACGGCGCCGGGTTCGATGACGGCACCCGGCAGGATGGTCGAACCGAAGACCCGGGCGCCCTCGGCGACGAACGCGCCCTCGCCGACCACCGTGCCGCCGGTCAGCTTCGCGTCCGGGGCGACCATGGCCGTCGGGAGGATCAAACGGTCGCCGCAGCGGCCCGGCACGGCGGGTGACGGGGCGCGGCCCAGGACCAGGTCCGCCGAGCCGCGGACGAAGGCCGCCGGGGTGCCGAGGTCCAGCCAGTAGCTGGAGTCGACCATGCCCTGCAGATGGGCCCCCGCCGACAGCAGTTCGGGGAACGTCTCGCGCTCCACCGAGACCGGGCGGCCCTGCGGGATCGTGTCGATGACCGAGCGGCGGAAGACGTACGCCCCCGCGTTGATCTGGTCGGTGACGATCTCCTCGGGGGTCTGCGGCTTCTCCAGGAAGGCCAGGACCCGGCCCGTGTCGTCGGTGGGGACCAGACCGTAGGCGCGGGGGTCGGTCACCTTGGTGAGGTGCAGGGAGACGTCGGCGCCGGTCGTCTCGTGGGTGTCGACGAGCGCCCCGATGTTCAGGCCGGTGAGGATGTCGCCGTTGAAGACCAGGACCGGGTCGTCGGGGCCCGAGTGGAGGCGGGAGGCCACGTTACGGATGGCGCCGCCCGTGCCGAGGGGCTCCTCCTCCGTCACGTACTCGAGGTGCAGCCCCAGCGACGAGCCGTCGCCGAAGTACGGTTCGAACACCTCGGCGAGGTAGGAGGTGGCGAGGACGATGTGTTCGACGCCCGCCGCTCTCGCTCTCGCCAACTGATGTGTGAGGAAGGGGACCCCGGCCGCCCGGACCATGGGCTTCGGTGTGTGCACCGTGAGCGGACGCAGCCGCGTGCCCTTGCCGCCGACCAGGAGGATCGCTTCTGTCACCTGTCGTCTCTGCTTCCTGCCGGGACCGGCCGAAATGTCCTGTGGCCGGCCAGTGTATGCAGATCGTCGCGCGACGCCTTCGACGGCCCGGTGGCGTGTGTCGGTTCCGCCCCATGTCCCCCGACGGCGGTGAACGCGGGTCCCCTCCCGGCGTCAACGGCCCTGGTAGCGGGCCGCGGTCGAGCGGGCCGTGCCGAGCTTGCTGTAGAGCCGGCGGCCCGGGCACTCCGTGGCGAAACCGTCACGGTGGCCGGAGATCACGTTCAGTCGTACGTTCTTCCCTTTTCGGTAGAGATTGCCACCCCCGGAGGTGAGATATGTCTTCCCCCGCGGATTGGCCCCGTAGAGACCGAGTTTCCAGGCCGTCAGGCGGGCGATGGCGTCGAGGACCGCCGTCGGCGGCTTCGCCGAGCCGAAGCTGCCGAGGACGGCGATCCCCATGCTGTTGGTGTTGAAACCGAGGGTGTGCGCGCCCAGCACGGGCTTCGCCACGCCGCCGGCCCTGCCCTCGTAGATGGTTCCGCACTTGTCGACGAGGAAGTTGTAGCCGATGTCGCGCCAGCCCATGCTCCGGACGTGGTAGCGGTAGATACCGCGGATGACGGAGGCCGCCTGGGAGCACTTGTATCCGTTGCCGGACGCGGTGTGGTGCACGAAGGCCGCCTTGACCTTCTTCGTGTAGACGAACCCCCTCTCGCGCAGCTTCTCGTCGGCGCCCCAGCCGCTCCGGGTGATGATGCGCGGACGCGGGCCGATGTAGGGGTTGGCGCGTTGACGGGGCGTCAACGCGACGCCGGAGAGTGTCCGCAGTTCGTCCTCGGTGGCGGCCTTGGTCAGGGCCGGGATCTCGGTGGCGCCGGGGCCCTGGGCGCGCTCCGGGGGCGGGTCGCCGGGATCGACGAGTTCCAGGCGCAGCCCCGAGGGCAGCGGGCCCTCGGCCGCGCCGGCCCGGGGGCCGCGGGCCGTCCCGCCCTTACGGTGCCCGCTCTCGGCGCGGACGCGGACGTCCACACCGTCGGAGTCGCCGACCCACAAAGGCGCGGTGGAGCCGCGGACGCGGCCGGAGGCGCGCTCGGCGGCGCCGGGGTCGGCAGCGTCGTCGTTGTGGGTCTCCAGGTCCCGCCAGCCGCTCCAGGCGCCGTCGCGAGTGGAGCGGGTGCGGACCTGGACCCGGCCGTGGAGCGGGGTGTCGGGGTCGTCCCAGACCACTCCGACGAGGGCGAAGTGCCGTACGTCGTCGCGGGTCAGGCCCTGTTCGGCGGCCGCCGGGCCCCGGGCGCGGTCGCGGCCGACGGGGACGAGGGCGAGTGACTGGGTGCTGCCGGGGACGGCGGCGCCGGGGGCGCTCGGCAGGGCCGCCGGCCGCGCGGATCTCGCGCCGGGCGGCGACGCCGGGCTCGTCGGGGCGGCGGTCGCGGGCAGGGCGAGCGGGAGGACGAGGGCGGCCGCGCAGCTGACGCCGATCGAGCAGGCGATCGTAGAAGCAAGGAATCCACGCATGCCCCTGATCCTGAACATAGTCAGACATTCATGTCTATTTGGGAACTGACGGTTCGTCGGCTCCCGTTCGCCCGAACCGGTGGCGCCTGCGCTGGGTGCGCGGGCGGGTGCGCGCGTACCCTTGCGCGGGTGAACGCCAGTGATCGCACCCCTGCCGACCTGCTGTCTTCCGCGCTCGCCGCGGATCCCTCACGCCCCTTGGTGACCTTCTACGACGACGCCACGGGCGAGCGGGTCGAACTGTCCGTGGCCACCTTCGCCAATTGGGTGGCCAAGACCGCGAACCTCCTTCAGGGCGACCTCGGCGCCGGACCCGGCGACCGGGTGGCGCTGCTATTGCCGGCGCACTGGCAGACCGCCGTGTGGCTGCTGGCGTGTGCGTCGGTCGGGGTGCTGGCGGACGTGGACGGGAACGCGGCGGCGGCCGACGTGGTGGTGAGCGGGCCGGACTCCCTCCAGGCGGCGCGGGCGTGCAAGGGGGAACGGGTCGCACTCGCGCTGCGGCCGCTGGGCGGGCGGTTCCCGCAGGTGCCGGACGGCTTCGTCGACTACGCCGTCGAGGCGCCGAGCCAGGGGGACCGGTTCATGGCGTTCGCGCCGGTGGATCCCGAGGAGCCCGCGCTGATCGTGGCCGGGCGTGAGTTCAGCGGGGCCGAGGTCGTGGAGCGGGCGCGGGAGGAGGCGACGGGGCTGGGGCTGACCGGGCCGGGGTCGCGGATCCTGTCCGGGCTGCCCTACGACACCTGGGAGGGCCTCAACGCCGGGCTGTACGGGCCGCTCGCCGTCGGCGGGTCCGTGGTGCTGTGCCGGAACCTGGCGGAGCTGGACGCCGAGGGACTGGCCCGGCGGATCGAGAGCGAGCGGGTCTCCGTCACCCGAACGGGGCACTAACGCCCGCCCCCGTCTCCCCCCGCGGGTCATGGTCGTAGGAGCCACACGTCCGTACGCCATGAGGGGTGGGCCCGCGCGTGAACGACAGCGTCAGCTCCCGTGGTCCCGGTGCCGGGTCGTCGGCCACCGGCAAGGGGCTGGTGCGGCGGCGCCGGCGCAGGTGGGTCCGGGCCGGCGGGCTCGGTGTCGCGGTGGTCGTTCTCGCCGCGGTCGGGGTGGGGTGGGGCGTCTATCTGAAGCTGGACGGGAACATCACGGCCGACGAGGCCGCCGCCGCCGAGCTCGCCCGGTTCGAGAAGGAGCGGCCCACGTCGCTCGTCAAGGACGCGCAGAACATCCTGGTGATCGGTTCGGACTCGCGCTCCGGGGACGGCAACGCCCGCTACGGGCGCGACTCGGGGACCGAGCGGTCGGACACGACGATCCTGCTGCACCTGTCGGCGGGGCGCCACACGGTCACCGCCGTGTCGCTGCCCCGGGATCTGATGGTGGGCGTCCCGGCCTGTCTGCGGCCCGACGGGACCCGCTCCGAACCGGCGTTCACGATGTTCAACTCCGCGTTCGAGACGGGGGGTTCGGCGTGCACGATCCGGACCGTGGAGCAGCTGACAGACGTACGGATCGACCATCATGTCGTCGTCGACTTCCACGGGTTCAAGGAGATGGTCGACGCCGTCGACGGGGTGCGGGTCTGCCTGAAGGAGCCCATCGACGACCGCGACGCCAAGCTGAGGCTGCCCGCGGGGCGGGTGACGCTCGACGGGGAGCAGGCCCTGGGCTATGTGCGGGCGCGCAAGTCGCTGGGGGACGGGAGCGACACGGACCGGATGGACCGTCAGCAGCGGTTCCTGGGCGCGCTCGTCAACAAGGTGCGCGGCAACGACGTACTGCTGAATCCGGTGAAGCTGTATCCCGTGCTGGACGCGGCCACCTCGTCGCTGACCACCGACCCGGGTCTGGCGAGCCTGCGGGGCCTGTACGACCTCGTGCGGGGGCTGCGTGACATCCCCACGAAACGGGTGCAATTCCTCACGGTTCCGCGGGAGTCGTATGTGTACGACGCCAACCGGGACCAGCTGGTGGAGCCGGAGGCGCGGAAGCTGTTCGACCGGCTGCGCGCGGACCAGCCGGTGACGGTGGCCCGGGCGACCCCGGGGAATTCCGGCGCAAAGAGCGGCAATTCGGATTCGATCGAAGGGTCGTACGGCTACGGCGCGTACGGAATCGGCGACGGAAAGTCCGGAGTAATGGGGGCGGATGAGCCGTCGAACGGGGTTTCGCCCACACCGACGTTCCGGGGGAACACGGCGGCAGAAGACATCTGTAAGTAAAGGGATTGCCAAATCATCGCACTTATGTCCGAGAAAAAGGACGAATTGGCCCCCGTCTGGGCGTGGAATTTCTCACCGCCGTCATTGGGTGCCGAGCAGGGCGGATAGTGTGAGCGATCCGGTGCCCTCGGCCGTATGGGCTTGTGCACTGTGAGACCGAGACCCGAGCGCCTTGAGGGGGGAAAGGCGCCGCGCCCCGACGGAGGAATCGGACAACCGTGGACGCGACAGGCCGTGGGCGGGCGGACGACATCGATCCCGCAGACCAGTGGGTGCTCAATCCGACCACCGGCGAATACGAACTGCGACTGAGCCCTTCCGCACCGCAGTCGGTGGTACCCGGTCCGCGCAGATCCGCTCCGCGCGACGCGGGGGCCACCGTGCGCAGCCGTACGGTCGCGCCCGACCGGCTGCCCGGCCGTGAGGTCCCGGGCCCGCGCCGGCGCCGAGGCGCGCCCGAGGAGCCGTTGCCCGGGCGGCGCGGACGCCGGCCGGTGAAGAAGAAGGGCAGGGGCAAGAAGATCCTGCTGTGGACCGGCGGGACGATGGCCTTCGTGCTGGTCGGCACGGCCGGCGCCGCCTATCTCTACATCGAGCACCTGAACGGCAACATCACGTCCGTCTCCGACGACGGCGCGAGCACCGGTGGCTTCAGCAAGGGCAAGGCGATCAACATCCTGCTGATCGGCACCGACAAGCGCACCGGCAAGGGCAACAACAAGTACGGCGACGCGGGCAGCGTCGGGCACGCGGACACGACGATCCTGCTGCACGTCTCCAAGGACCGCTCGAACGCGACCGCGCTCAGCATCCCCCGTGACCTGATCACCAACGTCCCGGACTGCCCGACCACCCTGGCCGACGGCACCCAGAAGGTCATCGGCGGCACCAGCGACGTCCGTTTCAACACCAGCCTCGGCCAGGACGACCGTACGCCGAGCTGTGTCGCGCGCACCGTCACGGAGCTGACGGGCATCACGCCCGACAACTTCATGGTCGCCGACTTCAACGCGGTCAAGACGCTCACCACGGCGGTCGGCGGCGTCGACGTGTGCCTGGGCAAGGACATCGACGACCCCAAGTCGCACCTGAACCTGAAGAAGGGCGTGCGGCACATCGAGGGCGAGACCGCGCTCGCGTTCGTGCGCACCCGGCACGCGGTCGGCTTCGGCGGCGACCTGAGCCGGATCACGCTGCAGCAGCAGTTCCTCAGCGCCCTGATGCGCAAGCTGAAGTCGAACGACACGCTCACCAACCCGGCGAAGATGATCAAGGTCGCCGAGGCGGGCACCAAGGCGCTGACCGTCGACGACAACCTCAAGAGCATCGGCAAGCTGAAGGACCTCGGTCTGGAGCTCGGCAAGCTCAACCCGAAGAACCTGACGTTCACCACCGTGCCGGTCGTCGACAACCCGGCGGAGAAGGTGAAGGCGACCGTCGTCCTCAACCAGGCGCCGGCCCAGCAGGTCTTCCAGATGATCAAGAACGACGTGTCGTTCACCGCGGTCAAGGCGCAGCAGAAGAAGGAGGCCGCCGCGGTGGCCGCCCGCCTGAAGGGTCCCAAGTCGGCCGCCTCCGCGGTCCGGGTACGGATCCTCAACGGCGGTGCCGACGCCGGCAGCGCCCAGGCGGAGCTGAACTACCTGCAGAACGAGGCCGGTGTGCTGAAGTCGTCGAACGACGGCAACGCGGACGCCGTGCTGGCGAAGACGACACTGGAGTACGGTCCGGACCAGGCCGACCAGGCGCGCCGCCTGGCCGACATCATGGGCCTGTCGGGCGCGGCGATGAAGCCGGGCAAGAGCGTGCTCAACGACCAGGGACTGCCGACGATCACACTGACCCTGGGCAAGGACTTCAAAGGGGCCGGGGTGAAGCTGAACGCCTCCTCGGGGACGGCACCGGCGGGGGTCCAGAAGTCCACGGCCGACAAGGTCGAGTGCGCCAAGTGACCTGAGGGGCCTGTCGTGCGTCTAACAGGACGCACGACAGGCCCGTTTCATGGCGCAAGGGTGGGGAGGACGGGGAATGACGCAGAGCAGTGTGCGCGCGGAGGGGACGCGAGGGGGCGTCCGGCGCGGTGCGCAGGATCACGCGGTCGCGCGGGAGGACGGCTCCGGCAGATCGGGGGACGGGCCAGGATCGGGGCACCGGCGGCGGGAGCCGCGGCGGCGCGGGCGCCGGGTGCTGAGATGGTCGGCGACCACGCTGGCGGTCCTGATACTCGGGACGGCCGGCGCCGGATACCTGTACTACGAGCACCTCAACGGCAACATCCACAAGGGCGAGCGCAGCAGCGGTGACGCCAAGGCGCAGAAGAGCAGGGCCAACGCGGCCGGCCAGACGCCGCTGAACATCCTGCTGATCGGCTCCGACAGCCGTAACTCCGACGAGAACGTGAAACTCGGCGGGGCCAAGTACGACCGGGGCAGCCCGCCCCTCGGCGACGTACAGATGCTGATCCACCTGTCCGCGGACCGCAAGAGCGCCGCGATGGTGAGCATCCCGCGCGACACCCGGGTCGACATCCCCAAGTGCACCGACCCCAAGACCGGCAAGGTCTACCCGGCGACCAACACCATCATCAACGAGTCGCTGGCCCGCGGCGGCGCCGGCTGCACGCTGGCCACCTGGGAGAACCTCACCGGGGTCTACATCGACCACTGGATCACGATCGACTTCTCTGGCGTGGTGCAGATGGCGGACGCCATCGGCGGCGTCGACGTCTGTGTGCGGCAGAGCGTGTGGGACCGGCCGACGGCGGCGGTGCCCGGCGGCTCCGGGCTGAAGCTGACGGCCGGCACGCACAAGGTCAAGGGCAAGCAGGCGCTGCAGTGGCTGCGCACCCGGCACGCCTGGGGCAGCGACCCGCTGCGGGCCAAGGCCCAGCACATGTACCTGAACTCGATGATCCGCACGCTGAAGGGCCAGAACGTCTTCACCGACACAGGGCGCCTGATGGACCTGGCCGAGGCGGCCACGAAGTCCCTGACGGTCTCCGAGGAGATCGGCACCGCCAAGAAGCTCTACGACCTGGGCATGCAGCTGAAGTCGGTGCCGACGGACCGCATCACGAGCCTGACGATGCCGAACGTCCAGGACCCGCAGAACAAGGACCACCTCGTGCCCGACGGCGCCAACGCCGACAAGATGTGGCAGATGCTCCGCGACGACGTGCCCTTCGACAAGCACGGCAAGGCGTCGGCCGCGAAGAAGACCACTGCCGAGGCCACCAAGGCCCCCTCGGCGCCGGACGACCAGATCGGCGTCACCGTCCAGAACGCCACCGCCACGTCCACGCTCGGCCCGGTGTCCGGACGCGCCGGCACGATCGCGCAGGCGCTGGTGCAGAAAGGCTTCACCAAGGCGTCGAAGGACGTGACGGGCGGCCTGACCGCGCAGCGGACCGTGGTGCGCTACCCGAGCGCCGAACTCCAGGGAGACGCCCAGCGGATCGCCAAGTCCCTCGGGATTCCGCTGAGTTCGGTGAAGCAGTCCACCGACGTCTCCGGGGTCACGCTCGTCGTGGGCGCCGACTGGCGCGACGGTACGACGTATCCGAAGGCCTCCGCTCCCAAGGCGGGCGACCTGCCGGCGGGCTCGGACGCCATCAACGGCTCGGACAAGGGCCAGTGCATGGACGTGTACGCGCCCTATCGCTGGTAGCAGGGCAACCCAACGGGTCCGTCGTAGGTCTCCTGGACGTACGGCGGGCCCGCCATGGGCGCCCAAACGCGTGGGGAGTACGGGAAATTGGGGCAGAACAGCGTGCGGCGACGCGTGCTTACGTGGTCCGCGGCCACCCTCGCCGCCCTGCTGCTGGGCACGGCCTGCGCCGGCTGGCTCTACTACCGGCACCTCAACGCCAACATCCAGCAGGCCGACCTCAACCTCGGTGACGACAAGGCGCCCGCGCCGACGCCGAACACCGCCGGCCAGACCCCGCTGAACCTGTTGCTCATCGGCTCCGACGCCCGTGACACCAAGGAGAACCAGAAGCTCGGCGGGGCACGCGAGACCTTCGGCGGCACCCCGCTGGCCGATGTCCAGATGCTGGTGCACCTCTCCGCCGACCGGACCAACCTGTCGGTCGTCAGCATGCCCCGCGACACCCTCGTACGGATTCCGAAGTGCACCGATCCCGGCAGCGGGAAGGTCCATCCGGCGAGCGAGGGGCGGGTGATGACCAACCAGAGCCTCGGGCACGGGGGTCCGGGATGCACGGTCGCCACCTGGGAGAAGCTCACCGGCATCCACATCGACCACTTCATGATGGTCGACTTCTCCGGCGTGGTGTCCATGGCGGACGCGATCGGCGGGGTGCCCGTGTGCGTGGACGACAACATCTACTCGCACACCTCCTCCGGCCACGGCTCGGGCCTGAAGCTGAAGAAGGGCACCACCTCCGTCAAGGGCAAGCAGGCCCTGCAGTGGCTGCGCACGCGCTACGGCTTCGAGGACGGCAGCGATCTCGCCCGGGCCAAGGCGCAGCACATGTACCTCAACTCGATGATCCGCGAGCTGCGCGCCAAGGCCACCCTGGGCAACCCGGGCAAGCTCCGCACGCTCGCCGAGCGGGCCACCGAGTCGCTCACCGTCGACCCGGGCCTGGACACCGTGAAGAAGCTCTACGACCTCGCCGACGAGCTGCGGCGGGTCAAGCCCGAGCGCATCACCATGACCACCATGCCCAACCGGTACGTCGGTGCCCGCGTGGAGCCCACCGAGGAGGCCCGGCGGCTGTTCCGGCTCGTGCGCGAGGACATCGCGCTGGACGGCAGGGGCGGGAAGAAGCAGCAGCCGGCCGGGGAGACCGTGCCCGCCTCGTCGGCCGACGGCGAGATCGGCGTCCAGGTGCGCAACGGCAGCGGTACCGGCACGCTCGCCGCGGCCCGCGGTCGGGCGGAAGCGGTGGCCGCGCTGCTGGTGGGCCGGGGCTTCACCCAGGCCGTGGCCGACCCGAGCGCGCCGACGGCCCAGCCGACGACCGTGGTGCGCTATCCGAGTGCCGACCTGGAGGGAGACGCCCAGCGCGTCGCGAAGGCGCTGGGGATCCCGCCGAGTTCCGTGCAGCGGTCGACGGACGTCTCCGGCGTCACCCTCGTCGTGGGCGCCGACTGGCGTCAGGACACGGCCTACCGGGCGCCCCGGGCGGACGACCGGACACCGAAGTCCGCCGAGGCCCTCAACGGGGCCGACGACGCGGCCTGTATGCAGGTGAATCCCGCTTTCACATGGTGACCACAGCTGGGTCCCAACCGTCTGCTGAATGATGAGGCGCGCTCACGTCCCGGAGCCCGGAGCGCACAGGGTGAAAGGACAGGGAGTTGGCGCGAAGCGGTGTGCCCGCGGTCGAGGACACGATGTCCCTCACCCCCCAGGGCACTGAAGCGGGTCCCGGCGGACGTCGGTCGAACGAGGGTGACCGGGACGGGTCCCGGCGAACGTCGGTCGAACGAGGGTGACCGCGGACGCCGCAGCCGCCGGGTACTGCGCTGGTCGGCGGCGGTGCTGGCGGTCGTCGTGGTGGGCACGGCGGGGGCCGGCTGGCTCTACTACCGGCACCTCAACGCCAACATCAAGAAGGACAGCCTCAACAACGCCGACGCCAAGGGCCGCGCGGCCGAGTCCCAGGCGAACGCGGCCGGGCAGACCCCGCTGAACATCCTGCTGATCGGCTCGGACGCCCGCGACTCCGCCGAGAACCAGAAGCTGGGCGGCGCGAGGAGCACGTACAACACCGCCCCGCGCGCGGACGTCCAGATGCTCGTGCACGTCTCCGCCGACCGCACCGACATGTCGGTGGTCAGCATGCCGCGCGACACCCTGGTCTCCATCCCCAAGTGCACCGACCCGGACACCGGCACGGTGTACGCGGCGAGCACCTCCACCATGGCCAACGCCTCGCTGGAGCGCGGCGGCCCCGGCTGCACGGTCGCCATGTGGGAGAAGCTGACCGGCATCCACATCGACCACTTCATGATGGTCGACTTCTCCGGCGTGGTGTCCATGGCCGACGCGATCGGCGGGGTGCCCGTGTGCGTGGACGACAACATCTACTCGCACACCTCCTCCGGCCACGGCTCGGGCCTGAAGCTGAAGAAGGGCACCACCTCCGTCAAGGGCAAGCAGGCCCTGCAGTGGCTGCGTACGCGCTACGGCTTCGAGGACGGCAGCGACATAGCGCGCACCAAGGCCCAGCACATGTACATGAACTCGATGGTCCGCCAGTTGCGGGCCAACGCCACGCTCAGCAACCCCGACAAGCTCCTGAAGCTGGCCGAGACGGCGACCAGGGCGCTGACGGTGGACGACGGACTCGGCACGGTGACCAAGCTCTACGACCTCAGCAAGGAGCTCAGTAAGGTCCCCACCCGGCGCATCACCATGACGACCATGCCCTGGGTGTACACCTCGGACGGCAACCGGGTGCTGCCCCGGCCGTCCGACGCGGCGAAGCTGTTCCGGCTGGTCCGCGAGGACATCGCGCTGGACGGCAAGGACAAGAAGAAGACCACGAAGCCGGCTGCCACCGCCCGGCCGGCCCACGCGGACGACAAGATCGCCGTACAGGTGCGCAACGGCACCCGCGGCGCCACCGAGGCCGCCGCCGTCACCGGCCGGGCGCGGACGGTCGCCGAACTGCTCGCCGGCAAGGGCTTCGACGAGGCCGTGGCGGACTCCTCGGCGCCGCTGAGCGAGGACACCACCGTCGTCCGCTACCCGAGCGCCGACCTGAAGGGCGACGCCCAGCGGGTCGCGGCGGCCCTCGGTGTCCCCACCGCCCAGGTGAAGAAGTCCACGGACGTCGACGGGGTCACCGTGGTCGTCGGCGCGGACTGGCGGTCGGGTACCACGTACACGGCCGCGGACGACGACAGCACGCCGAGTTCGGCGAGCGCCCTCAACGGCGCGGACACCACGGCCTGCATGCACGTCGACCCGGACTACACCTGGTAGTCCGGGTCGAATTCGGGCCCTGCCGAGCTCAGTTGGAGGTGAGCACCGCGGGGCGCCGGGACGCGATGACCTTCCTCGCGAGGGACTTGGGGCTGGTCAGAAAGCCCCAGCCCCAGGACATGTGCATGGTCGCGAGGGCGACGGGAATCTGCAGCCGGGCCCTCAGCGGCAGGCCCCGGCCGGCCGGGACGGAGCCGAGGACGATCGCCGCGAGGTAGCCGCCGGGAATCAGCAGAGCCCAGGGGGTGACCAGCGCGCCCACCACGAGGCCCGCCGCGATGGCGAGCAGCGCCGTCGGCGGGGCGAGGTAGCGCAGGTTGATGGAGCCCTCGTGGTAGCGGGCCACGACATGGCGCCAACGGCCGTAGTCCTTGTACTGCTTGGCCAGCGCGCGCACGCTCGGCCGCGGCCGGTACGACACCCTCAGCTCCGGCGAGAACCAGATCAGCCCGCCCGCCTCGCGGATCCGGAAGTTCAGCTCCCAGTCCTGCGCGCGGATGAACTCCTCGTTGTAGCCGCCCTGCCGCTCCAGCGCCTCGCGCCGGAACACACCGAGGTAGACCGTCTCGGCCGGCGCCGCCTCGCCGCCGGTGTGGAAGGCGGCGTTGCCGACGCCGATCTTCGAGGTCATCGCGGCGGCCACCGCCTGCTCCCAGGCGTTCTCGCCCTCGGCGTGCATGATGCCGCCGACGTTCTGCGCGCCGGTCTCCTCCAGGAGCCGTACGGCGGTGGCGATGTAGTTCGGGGAGAGCATGCCGTGGCCGTCGACGCGGACGACGATCGGGTGCCGGGAGGCCTTGATCGCGGCGTTCAGGGCGGCGGGTGTACGGCCCGTCGGGTTCGGCACGGTGTGGACGCGCTTGTTCGCGTCGGCCGCGGTCTCGGCGACGAGCTGGGCCGCGATCTCGTCCGTGCGGTCCGTGGACGGACCGAGGGCGATCACGACCTCCATCTCGCCGGCGTACTCCTGCGCGAGGATCGCTTCGACGGCCCCGCGCAGATGCCGCTCCTCGTTCAGGACGGGCATGATCACAGAAACGGCGGGGAGCCGCACGTCGGAATTGGCGTTCATCGGTGCTCACGTTACCGCGAACGGGGGACAGCTCCGCGCCCCGTCGGGGCGGCGGACCGGGCCACAGATCGTATCGGCCTACGGTGCTCACGATCCCACGTACGGCCGTCGCCCGGAGGTGTTCCCCCTTGCCCACGCAGCCCCGGTCCGCCGCCCCCGCCCGCCCGCAGCGCCCCACCCGGCCACCCCGCACCCCGCAGCAGCGCGGCGGCGGGCCCCGGCCCCCCGTGCCACGCAGGAAGCCGCGCTGGGCCATGCGCGCGGTGACGACGCTCTCCGTCGTCGTCCTCGCCTCGGCCGGGATCGGGCACGCGGTGGTCACCAGCCTCGACGCGGACATCGCCCGGGTCGACCCCTTCAAGGACATGAAGAACCGCCCGCGCGCCGGCAACGGCATGAACGTCCTGCTGGTCGGCACGGACGGCCGGGACCGGATCACCGAGCGCGAGCGGCACCGGTACCACCTGGGCGGGGCGCCCTGCCACTGCACCGACACGATCATGATCGTGCACATCTCGGAGGACCGGGAGCGGGCCAGCGTGGTGAGCCTGCCCCGCGACTCCTACGCCGAGGTGCCGGACTCCGGCGGACACGGCACGCATCCCGTCAAGCTCAACGCGGCCTACGCCGAGGGCGGTCCGAACATGACCGTGCGGACCGTCGAGAACATGACCCATGTGAAGATCGACCACTATCTGGAGGTCGACTTCATCAGCTTCATGAGGACCGTCGACGTGCTCGGCGGAGTGCGGATCTGCACCCCCGCGCCCCTGAAGGACTCCTACACCGGTCTGAACCTGCCCGCCGGCACCCACACCCTCCTGGGCGGCCAGGCGCTGCAGTACGTCCGGGCCCGCCATGTCGACGGCGCCTCCGACCTCGGCCGGATGAAGCGCCAACAGCGCTTCCTGGCCGCGCTGATCGAACGCGCCACGTCCTCCGGGACCCTGCTGAACCCGATGCGGTTCCGCGACGTCACGACCGCGGTGCTGGGCTCGGTCCGCGCCGACAAGGGCTTCGGCACGGACGAACTCCTCGACCTGGGCCGGGCGATGCGCAACTTCTCCCCGTCCTCCTCGGAGTTCACGACCGTCCCCGTCGGCCAGATGGGATATGTCGTCAAGGGCGTCGGCTCGACCGTGAAGTGGGACACCGCGCGGGCCGCGACCCTCTTCCGCGATCTCCGCGACGACAAGCCCCTCACCGTGCACCGGCCGGCCGCCGCCAAGGTGGTCGAGGTGGAGGTGGCCCCGCAGCGGATCCGTGTCCAGGTCGAGAACGGCACCGCCACGGCCGGGCTCGGCAAACGGGTGGACGCCGCGCTGGCGGGCGCCGGCTTCACCACGACCCGTACGCCCGTGAACGCGGCCGACCGCACGCAGAAGCGGACGGTCGTCGCGTACGACCCCCGCTGGGACCGCTCCGCCCGGTCCCTGGCGGCCGCGCTGCCGGGCAGCGAGCTGCGCGCGGTCAAGGGGCTCGGGCCGACCCTGAAGGTGATCGCGGGGGCGGACTTCACGACGGTGCGGAAGGTGCGGGCGCAGGATGCGGCGCAGGGGCGGCTCGAGGCGGTGACCGGGGATCAGGTGGTGTGCCCCTAGGGCCGTGGGGTGAGGTCGTAACTGTGGTCGTAACTCCAATGGAGGCGTGACGGAATGTGTTCGACCGTTCCGTCTGCGGCGAAGAATGCGGATTGGGCGCGTCCGCCCGATGGCGCACGGGTCGGGGAGGGCGTAGGACGGGAGGCACACGGGGCCCGCCCCGGGCCCCTCTCCCTCCCAGGAGGAGCCATGACCCAGACCCGACCCATGAGCGCCATGAGCAAGGAGATGCAGGACTGCGTCGAGGCGTGCATGGCCTGCCACAGCATGTGCGAGGAGACCATGAGCTCCTGCATGCAGATGGGCGGCCAGGCGCAGATGCAGGTCATGCGTGCGCTGATCGACTGCTCCGAGATGACCCGTATGTGCGCGGACATGATGATGCGCCGCTCCCCCATGGCGGCCGAGATGTGCGCGATGTGCGCCAGGGCCTGTGACATGTGCGCCGAGGCGTGTATGGCCATGCCCGACGATCCGCAGATGATGCGATGTGCCGAGGCGTGTCGCCGCTGCGCCGAGATGTGCCGCGCGATGGCCGGCGCCAGCATGTGACCGACGTCGTTGCGTCGGGCATCCCGCGCCAGGGGTGCCCGACGCGGCCCATCGGTGGGTGGGTCGGGGGCGTGGCGGTACGGCGAGCCCGCCGCCGACGGGGCGCCTGCCGGTCGTCAGGTGCGACGTGTACAGGACGCGTAAGCGGCGAGCTGCGCCGCACCGCCACGCCCCACTCCCGTGCGTCGGCGGCTGCGGGGGCGGATGTGGATCAGGTGAACAGGGGCTGCAGGGCCCGTTCCAGGTCTGCCGGCTCGTGGAAGTGGACCGTGTGCATGCCCAGGGCCTCGGCCGCTGCCACGTTCTCCTCGCTGTCGTCGATGAAGAGACAGCGGTCGGGGCTGGTGCCGGCGAGGTCGGCGGCCAAGTGGTAGATGCGCGGGTCCGGCTTGGCGAGGCCTACGCGGGCGCTGTTGACGACGTGGTCGGCGAGATCGGCCAGGCCGAGGGAGGCGAGGTCGGACTCCAGTTCCAGGGCCGCGTTGGAGACGAGGACCAGAGGGACGCGGATGCGGGCCCGGCGCAGCAGGGCGACGACCTCGTCGTCCGCGTGGAAGGGGGACTCCAGGAGCGCCCGGGCCAGCTCGTACGCCGTCTGCGGCTCGGGGACCAGGCCGGCGAGGCCGTCCGCCACCGCCTCCGCCCACTCCTGGGAGGTGATCTCGCCCAGCAGCATCGGCAGGTCCATGCCGGGGGCGAACGCGATCTTCTTCGTCGTGCCCTCGGCTATGCCCGCGGCTCGCTCCAGCGTCTCCAGACGCCCTGAGTCGAAGGTGCGGACCACGTTGTCCACGTCGCACAGAACCGCCCCGAAGGGCGGTCTGGCGTTGTTGTTGTCAGTCACTCGAGACCGTGACCTTCTGGTCGTTGTTGAGCTCGTCCACCAGGGTCTTCACCTTCGCCTTGTCCCAGACGAGGTTGCCGCCGGCCGAGCCGGAGATCGGCATGTTCATCGACGTGCCGTCGCCGCCGCTGACGCCCTTCATCGCCCAGAACATGGACGCCAGGTCCCACAGGCTCATGCCCTTGTCGACGGTGAGGGAGTCCAGGCCCGCACCCATCGTCGGGTACAGCTTGAAGGGGTTCAGGACCGTCGAAGGGGTGGCCACCTGGTGGGCCAGCGCGGAGAGGAACTTCTGCTGGTTCTTCGTGCGCTGCAGGTCGCTCGCGGCGAAGGCGTGCCGGGTGCGGACGAAGGCCAGCGCCTGCTCGCCGTTCAGCGTCTGCTTGCCCGCCTTGAAGTCGGCGCCCGAGTACTTGTCCTTGAAGCCCTTGTCGATGTCGATGGTCACGCCGCCGACCGCGTCCACGATGTTCGCGAAGCCGGCGAAGCCGATCTCCACGTAGTGGTCGATGTGCAGGCCCATGTTGGCCTCGACCGTGCGGACGAGCAGCGTCGGGCCGTCCTCCGCGTAGGCGGCGTTCAGCTTGGTCTGCCGGCCGGTGGCCGGGTAGAGCTTGCCGGACGTCGACCCCTTGTACGAGGGGATCGTCACGTTCGAGTCGCGGGGCAGGGAGATCAGCGTGTCGCCGCTGTCGCCGACGTGCAGGATCATCATCGAGTCCGTGCGCTTGCCCTCGGCCGACCCCGTGTGCAGCTTCTTCTTCTGTTCGGAGGAGAGCCCGGCGCGGCTGTCGGAGCCGACGATCAGGTAGTTGGTGCCGCTGCCCGACGCGGGCCGGTCGATGACCTTGGACAGGTCGACGTCCCGGTGCAGCTTGGAGTCGGCCCAGAAGTAGGTGGCGACGGACGTGACGACCAGCACGGTGACCAGGGTGATCGCCGTCCACTTGATACGGCGCCGCCAGTTCGGCCGCGGCCGGACCGCGCCGGGGCCTCCGGGACCGCCCGGTCCGCCGCCGCCCGGCGACCCGTAGACGTGGCCGGTGTTGTAGCCGCTGTCGTACCCGTCATAACCGGCGTCGTCGCCGTATCCCTGGCCGCCCTGGTACGAGGGCTGCTGGGGCACGCCGCCGCCGTACGGAGGCGCGGACGGGCCGGAGCCCCCGTACGCGTCCGAGGCGGGCCGGCGGACCTGCCGCATCACGCGGGCAGGGTCGGGCTGTGCGCTCGCGCTGCCGCGTCCGTAGCGGTTGCCGCGGTTGTCGTCGGACCATGCCTCGGGCCAATCATTCATGGGGCTTAGTGTGCCGGTGCTGGCCAGGTCCTTTACAAGGGTCGTAGGAAAATCAGGGCACGCCTGTTGCGAACCCAACACAAAGTCCGCAGATGTCACGTCGGCATAAGGTGGAGGCCATGACAGACCAGGCCGGCGTTGTGGAAACGGACAGCGCGGATATCCCGGGCAAGCCCACCTCGGCGTCGCGGACCACGCTCAGCCACATCATGACGCACAACGACACCAACCTGCTGGGCACCGTGCACGGTGGGGTGATCATGAAGTTGGTGGACGACGCCGCCGGGGCCGTGGCCGGCCGGCACAGCGGGGGGCCCGCCGTCACCGCGTCCATGGACGAGATGGCGTTCCTGGAGCCGGTCCGGGTGGGTGACCTGGTGCATGTGAAGGCGCAGGTCAACTGGACCGGGCGGACCTCCATGGAGGTCGGGGTCCGGGTCCTCGCCGAGCGCTGGAACGAGTCGACGCCGCCCACCCAGGTCGGCTCCGCCTACCTCGTCTTCGCCGCGGTCGACGCCGACGGCAGGCCCCGCCGGGTGCCGCCGGTGCTCCCGGAGACCGAGAAGGACAGGCGCCGCTACCAGGAGGCCCAGATCCGCCGCACCCACCGCCTGGCCAGACGCCGGGAGATCATGGAGCTGCGGGAGAAGCGGGCCGCGGAGGGCCTGGACGACTGAGCCCGGACGCACGACGGCCCCCGGCTGGACGCCGGGGGCCGTCGGGTGTGGGTGTTACGGCAGGTTGCGGGCCATGACGATCCGCTGGACCTGGTTCGTGCCCTCGTAGATCTGCGTGATCTTCGCGTCGCGCATCATGCGCTCGACCGGGTAGTCGCGGGTGTAGCCGTACCCGCCGAGCAGCTGCACCGCGTCCGTGGTGACCTCCATCGCCACGTCCGAGGCGAAGCACTTCGCGGCGGCGCCCTGGAAGGTCAGGTCGCGGTCGACGCGCTGCGAGGCGGCCGCGGCCTGGTAGGTGAGGGCGCGGGCCGCCGAGATCTTCATGGCCATGTCGGCGAGCATGAACTGGATGCCCTGGAAGTCGGCGATCGGCTTGCCGAACTGCTTGCGCTCCTGGACGTAGCCCTTGGCGTAGTCGAGGGCGCCCTGGGCGATGCCGAGGGCCTGGGCGGCGATGGTGATACGGGTGTGGTCCAGCGTCTTCATCGCCGTGGCGAAGCCGGTGCCCTCGTCGCCGATCATGCGGTCCGCCGGGATGCGGACGTTGTCCAGGTAGACCTCGCGGGTCGGGGAGCCCTTGATGCCGAGCTTCTTCTCCGGGGCGCCGAAGGAGACGCCCTCGTCGGACTTCTCGACGACGAAGGCCGAGATGCCCTTGGAGCGCTTCTCGGGGTCCGTCACGGCCATCACCGTGTAGTACTCGGACTCGCCGGCGTTGGTGATCCAGCGCTTGACGCCGTTGAGCACATAGTGGTCGCCGTCGCGCACGGCCTTCGTCTTCATGCCGGCCGCGTCGGAGCCCGCGTCCGGCTCGGAGAGGCAGTAGGAGAACATGCCGTCGCCCTTGGCAAGGGGGGTCATGTACTTCTTCTTCAGCTCCTCGGAGCCGGAGAGGATGACGGGCAGGGAGCCCAGCTTGTTCACGGCCGGGATCAGGGAGGAGGAGGCGCAGACGCGGGCCACCTCCTCGATCACGATGACCGTGGCCAGCGCGTCCGCGCCCGCGCCGCCGTACTCCTCGGGTACGTGCACGGCGTGCAGGTCGTTCGCGACCAGGGCCTCGAGGGCCTCGCGCGGGAAGCGGGCCTCCTCGTCCACCGCGGCGGCGTACGGCGCGATCTTCGCCTCGGCCAGGGAGCGGACGGCGTCGCGGAGCATGTCGTGCTCCTCGGACGGGCGGTACAGGTCGAAGTCAGCCGATCCGGCCAAGGTGTCTCACGCTCCAAAGAAACTGCGCTTGCCGACGCTAATTACCGTTAAGTAACTCAAATTTTAGGGGGCGGCCCACGGGAGTGATACGTGAGCTTGGCGACAGCGGGGAAGTTGCCCGCTGAAGGCCTGTGGCATGCCCCGGATATGCTCGGGCAGCGCAGCGAACCACGTCCTCCCTGGAGCCCCCATGAGCCTCAAGATCACCGTGATCGGCACCGGCTACCTCGGCGCCACCCACGCCGCGGCCATGGCCGAGCTGGGGTTCGAGGTGCTGGGGCTGGACGTCGTGCCCGAGAAGATCGAGAAGCTGGAGCGCGGCGAGGCCCCGATGTACGAGCCGGGGCTGGAGGAGCTGCTGCGCCGCCATGTCGCCGGAATCGAGGGATCGACGGGGCGGCTGCGCTTCACGATGGACTGGGCCGAGGTGGGGGCCTTCGGCGACGTGCACTTCCTGTGCATCAACACCCCGCAGCGGCACGGCGAGTACGCGGCGGACATGTCGTACGTCGAGTCCGCCTTCGCCTCCCTCGCCCCGCATCTGACCCGGCCCGCCCTGGTCGTCGGCAAGTCGACCGTGCCCGTCGGGTCGGCCGAACGGCTCGCCCGCTTCCTCGCCGAGAACGCCCCCGCCGGCGAGAACGCCGAGCTCGCCTGGAACCCGGAGTTCCTCCGCGAGGGCTTCGCGGTGGACGACACCCTGCACCCCGACCGGATCGTGGTCGGCGTGCGCAGCGAGCGGGCCGAGAAACTGCTGCGGGAGGTGTACGCGACCCCGCTCGCCGAGGGCACGCCGTTCGTGGTGACGGACTATCCGACGGCGGAGCTGGTGAAGACCTCCGCGAACTCCTTCCTGGCCACCAAGATCTCCTTCATCAACGCGATGGCCGAGATGTGCGAGGCCTCCGGCGGCGACGTCGCCAAGCTCGCCGAGGCGATCGGGTACGACGACCGGATCGGCCGGAAGTTCCTGCGGGCCGGCATCGGCTTCGGCGGCGGCTGTCTGCCCAAGGACATCCGGGCGTTCATGGCGCGGGCGGGTGAGCTGGGCGCCGACCAGGCGCTGACCTTCCTGCGCGAGATCGACTCGATCAACATGCGGCAGCGTGGGCAGATGGTGGAGCTGGCCCGGCAGGTGCTGGGCGGCGGCCCGTTCCTGGGCAAGCGGGTCGCGGTGCTCGGCGCGACCTTCAAGCCCGACTCGGACGACGTGCGCGACTCCCCCGCGCTGAACGTGGCCGGCCAGATCCATCTGCAGGGCGGCCAGGTCACGGTGTACGACCCGAAGGGCATGGACAACGCCCGTCGGGTCTTCCCGACCCTCGGCTATGCGGACACGGCGCTGGACGCGGTGCGCGGCGCCGACGTCGTGCTGCATCTGACGGAGTGGCGGGAGTTCCGCGAACTGGACCCGGCGGCGCTCGGCGAGGTCGTGGCGGCGCGGGTCGTGCTGGACGGCCGCAACGCCCTGGACCCGGCACTGTGGCGGAAGGCCGGCTGGACGTATCGGGCGATGGGACGCCCCACGGCGTGAGAGTCGCGCAGGGGCACGGCTGAAAGCGCCCGGGGGCGAACGAACGATCAGAAGGCGACGCCGGTTCGGCCGAGGCTCAGTCAGCCGAACCGGCGTCTTGTTGCATTCTGCACCACCGGCCTGTGCGGCGGCCGGGGAATGGGCGCGGGACTACTTGGCGCGGTACCTCCGCATCTTCGCCCGCGCCCCGCACACCTGCATCGAGCACCAGCGGCCGCGCCCGGCCGGGCTGCGGTCGTAGTACGCCCAGTGGCAGGTCTCGCTCTCGCAGGCCTTCAGGCGGGTCCAGGTGCCGTCGACGAGGGACTGGGCGACGGCGGCGGCGACCCGGGAGCGGAGCGGGCCGGCGTCGGCGGGGGCGAGGGCGGCCGAGCCGTCCGCCGGGTCGATCCTCACCCGCAGCGGCGCGGACGCGAGCAGGTCGTCCAGGGGTGTGACCGGCGCGTGCGGCGGGTGACCGGCGTGGGCGAGCAGCGTGGCGCGCAGGGACTCGCGCAGTTCGCGCGCGGCGGGGACCTCGTCCGGGGTCAGGCCGAACGGCGCGCGGCCGTCCACCGTGTCGAGCGCGTCCGCCCCCGACTCGATGTCCAGCGTGTTCACCAGGGCCTCCACCAGGGCCAGGGCTCCCGGTGCGGCCGATCTGCCACTCACCCTTGCGACGTTACCGCCAATGCGGCAGCATGCAGTAACCGTTACTGGATGAATCCTTCTACAGGTAACAGGAGGAAGTCATGGCTCTCGCCAAGCTGGGCGCCGTCGTCCTGGACTGTCCCGATCCTGGCGCGCTCGCCGGGTTCTACGCCGAGATCCTGGGCGGCACGGTCGAGGGAGAAGGAGAGTGGGTGGACCTGAAGGTGCCCGGCGGTCAGTCGCTGGCCTTCCAGGCCGCCGAGGGATTCGTACCGCCCCAGTGGCCCTCGCCCGAAAAGTCGCAGCAGTTCCATCTGGACCTGGTCGTCGACGACCTCGACACCGCCGAGCAGGGGGTGCTGGCGCTGGGTGCGAAGCCCTTGGCCCAGGAGGGCGGCAGCAGCTTCCGGGTTTACGCCGACCCGGCCGGGCACCCGTTCTGCCTCTGTGCCTGCTGAACCCCGGCTGCTGAACTCTGTGCCGAACCAGGAGGAACCGTCGTGACCGTGGCCCGCTTGCGTTCCGTAGTGCTCGACTGCCCCGACCCGCGCGCGCTCGCCGACTTCTATGCCCAGGTCGTCGGCGGCACCCCCCAGGCGGAGGACGACGAGTGGGTCGTGCTCCAGGTCCCGGACGGGCCGCGGCTCGCCTTCCAGCGGGCGGAGGGGTTCACCCCGCCCGAGTGGCCGCGCGCGGACCGCAACTCTCAGCAGTTCCACCTCGACTTCGACGCCGGGTCGACGTGGGAGGAGATCGACGCGGCGCACGAGAAGGTGCTGGCGCTGGGGGCGCGGCCGCTGGACCTGGAGGACCGGGAGAAGAAGGACTTCCAGGTGTACGCCGACCCGGCGGGGCATCCCTTCTGCCTCTGCCGGATCGAGCACCCGTAGGTCCGCGGGGACGGCTATCCGTCCAGGTCGGCGATCTTCGCCGTCGACGGCTCGCGGCGCTGCTGGGCGGCGCGGGCCGTGAAGTCGGCGGTACGCAGGACACGCTGGGCGTTGCCCCAGGTCAGCAGGGCCAGATCGGGCTCGGACCAGCCGCGGTGCAGGAGCTCGGCGACAAGGTGCGGGTAGCAGGAGGCGTCTCCGAGGTCCTGCGGGTGCGCGGTGCCGGCGTCGTAGGTGCCGGACAGGGCGACGCACTCCGGGCCCGCGACCTCGCGGACGTGGTCGAGATGGTCGGCGACGTCACGGACGAACGGGCCGGTCTGCTCGGCCGTCAGCGGCACCATGCACAGGCCCTTGACGGCGCCCAGCTCGGCGAGCAGGTCGTCGGGGAGGTTCGCGGGGTGGGGGCGCAGGGCGCGGGCGGCGGAGCGGGTGAAGACGACCGGCGCCTTGGAGACCGCGAAGACACGGCGGATGGTGTCGGCGGAGGCGCCGGAGAGGTCGGCGAGGACGCCGAGCCGGTTCATCTCCCGCACGACCTCCTCGCCGAACCGGGTCAGTCCGGCCCCGCTCGCCCAGCTGGCGCCGGACAGGGTGAGCGCGCGCAGGCCGAGGGCGTGCAGGGAGCGCAGGATGCCGAGGGAGTCGCCCAGGGCCGCCGCCCCGGCGGGGCCCAGCAGGACCGCGACGCGGCCGCAGTTGCGGGCGTCGGCGACCTGCCCGGCGGCGTACGCCAGGCGCAGGCCCTCGGGGTGGGCGCGCGCCACGGTCTTCACCAGGTCCAGCTGCTCCAGGGTCGCCCCCACGGCCCGGTCCCCGGCGAGGCCCTCCGGCAGGTGCAGCGACCAGAACAGGGCGCCGACGTGTCCCTCCCGCATCCGGGGCACGTCCGTGTCGACGGAGCTCTCACCGAGCTCCAGGTCGTACCAGGGCAGGTGCCTGAGGGCCCAGGGCAGCCCGCTGTAGCCGTCGGCGACGGGATGGGCGGCGAGGATGGCGTGGGCGCGCTCCAGCGGCGCGTCGTCGGGGTCGGAGACGGGCGTGTAGGGCTCGGCCGCGAAGGGGTCCGGCAGCCCGTCGAGCGTGCCGACCTCGGCGGCGGCGTGCAGTTCGTCCTGGAGGTCTGCCATGGCGGGCTCCGTACGTCGTGATCGGCGGCGAGATCAGCAGTACGGTCACCGTCGCACGGCATCCGGGGGCGTTCCTGGTGGGCGGAGCGTTCGGAGTACACCGGCCGCTCGAAGACGAGCCCGCGCTCAGTCGTAGTGGTAGCGGGCCTTGAGGAGCTTCACTTCCTTCTCGTCCGCCCGGTACGCCAGCCGGTGCTCGTCGTCGATCCGACGGGACCAGTAGCCGGACAGGTCGTCCTTGAGAGGCTCGGGTTTTCCGATACCGGCGAAGGGCTCCCGCTGGATCTGAGGCAAGTCCTCCCAGCCGTCGGGGTCGCTATGCACCCTCCTCACCCGGCACCCGCCCGATTCTGCTGCGAGCTGATGCGCACGGGGTCGTGATCGTCGTTGACCCGTTTGATCAGGGGGACAGATCCCGACGTGCCTCACTGGCGCTGATGGTCATGACGACCACCCTTTGGTACCGAATGTCAGCCGTCCAGTTCCTCGATCGTGGCGTTCGACGGCCCCCGGGTCGCCTGCAGACCGCGGGCCACGTCCTCCGCGGCGCCCAGCACCCGTACCGCGTTCTGCCAGGTCAGCTTGGCGAGATCCGAGGACGACCATCCTCGCTCGAGCAGTTCCGCGATGAGGTTGGGGTAGCCGGAGACGTCGTTCAGGCCGTCGGGGGTGAAGGCCGTGCCGTCGTAGTCGCCGCCGATGCCGAGGTGGTCGATGCCGGCGACCTCGCGCATGTGGTCGAGATGGTCGGCGACGGTCGCCACGGTGGCGACCGGGCGCGGGTTGCGCTCCTCGAAGGCGCGGTGCAGCTTCATCGCCTCCTCGCCGGTGTCCAGGTGGTGGAAGCCGTGGGAGCGCAGGTTCTCGTCGGCCGCGGCCGTCCAGTCCACGGCCGCCTGCAGCACGAACTTCGGCACGAACGTCACCATCGCGACGCCGCCGTTGCCCGGGAGGCGTTCGAGGACGTCGTCCGGGATGTTGCGGGGGTGGTCGCAGACGGCCCGGGAGGAGGAGTGCGAGAAGATCACCGGCGCGCTGGTGGCGTCCAGCGCGTCCCGCATGGTCGTCGCCGCCACGTGCGAGAGGTCGACGAGCATGCCGAGCCGGTTCATCTCCCGCACGACCGCACGGCCGAAGGCGGTCAGGCCGCCGGCCCTGGGCTCGTCCGTCGCCGAGTCCGCCCAGTCGTTGTTGTCGTTGTGGGTGAGCGTCATGTAGCGGACGCCCAGCGCGTACAGCCCCCGCAGGGTGCCGAGCGAGTTGGCGATCGAGTGCCCGCCCTCCGCGCCCATCAGGGAGGCGATACGGCCCTCGGCCCGCGCCGCCTCCATGTCCGCGGCCGTCAGCGCGGGTGCCAGATCCGCCGGATACCGCGCCAGCAGTTGCCGTACGCAGTCGATCTGCTCCAGCGTCGCGGGCACCGCGTCCGGCAGGTCCGAGCGCACGTACACCGACCAGTACTGCGCCCCGACCCCGCCCTCGCGCAGCCGCGGGAGGTCCGTGTGCAGGTACGCGTTCTGGGGTACGGCGATGTCGCGGGCGGCGAGGTCGTAGCGGACCTGCTCGCGCAGCGCGTAGGGCAGGTCGTTGTGGCCGTCGACGACCGGGAACTCGCGCAGGAGTTCCCGGGCCTCGTCCAGGAAGCTCACGGACGTCACTTCCCGAACCCGAAGCCGCCGCCGTTGCCCTCGACCTTGGCGCGCAGCCGCTTGCCCTTCTCGGTGGCCTGGTCGTTGAGATCCTGCTGGAAGTCCCGCATCCGCTGCAGCAGGTCCTCGTCGTGCGCGGCGAGGATCCGGGCCGCCAGCAGACCGGCGTTGCGGGCCCCGGCGACGGACACCGTGGCCACCGGGACACCGGCCGGCATCTGCACGATGGAGAGCAGGGAGTCCACGCCGTCCAGGTACTTCAGCGGCACGGGGACGCCGATCACCGGGAGCGGGGTGACGGAGGCGAGCATGCCCGGCAGATGGGCGGCGCCGCCGGCACCCGCGATGATCACCTTCAGCCCCCGCTCGGCCGCCTGCTCGCCGTAGGTGACCATCTCGCGCGGCATCCGGTGCGCGGAGACGACGTCGACCTCGTACTCGATCTCGAACTCGTCGAGTGCCTTGGCGGCGGCCTCCATGACGGGCCAGTCGCTGTCCGACCCCATGACAATGCCTACAACGGGGCTCATTCGGTGATCGTGCCTCTCAGGTAACCGGCTGCGTGACGTGCGCGTTCGAGGACGTCGTCCAGGTCGTCGCCGTAGGTGTTGACGTGGCCCACCTTGCGGCCGGGCTTCACGTCCTTGCCGTACATGTGGATCTTCAGCTGGGGGTCGCGGGCCATGCAGTGCAGGTACGCGGAGTACATGTCCGGGTAGTCGCCGCCGAGGACGTTGACCATGACCGTCCACTTCGCTCGGGGGCGCGGGTCGCCGAGGGGGAGGTCGAGGACGGCGCGGACGTGGTTGGCGAACTGGGAGGTGATCGCGCCGTCCTGGGACCAGTGGCCCGAGTTGTGGGGGCGCATGGCCAGTTCGTTGACGAGGATGCGGCCGTCGCGGGTCTGGAACAGCTCGACGGCGAGGTGGCCGACGACGCCCAGCTCCTTGGCGATGGTCAGCGCCATCTCCTCGGCCCGCAGGGCCAGGGTCTCGTCGAGGTCGGGGGCCGGGGCGATGACCGTGTCGCACACGCCGTTGACCTGCTGGGACTCCACGACGGGGTAGGCGACTGCCTGGCCGTGCGGGGAGCGGACGACGTTCGCGGCGAGTTCGCGGACGTAGTCGACCTTCTCCTCGGCGAGGACCGGGACGCCGGCGCGGAAGGGGTCCTCGGCCTCCTCCGCGCTGTCCACGACCCACACGCCTTTGCCGTCGTAGCCGCCGCGGACGGTCTTGAGCACGACCGGGAATCCGTCGCCCTCCGCCGCGAACGCGGCCACGTCGGCCGGATCGCTCACGATCCGGTGCCGGGGGCAGGGGATGCCGAGCGCGTCCAGCCGTGCGCGCATCACGCCCTTGTCCTGGGCGTGCACCAGCGCGTCGGGGCCGGGGCGCACGGGGATGCCGTCCGCCTCAAGGGCCCGGAGGTGCTCGGTGGGTACGTGTTCGTGATCGAAGGTGATCACGTCGCAGCCCTGCGCGAAGGCGCGGAGCGTGTCGAGGTCGCGATAGTCGCCCACGACGACATCGCCGACGACCTGCGCCGCGGAATCCTGAGGGGTGTCACTGAGGAGCTTGAACCTGATGCCCAGCGGGATGCCTGCCTCGTGCGTCATACGCGCGAGCTGGCCCCCGCCGACCATGCCGACTACCGGGAACGTCACGCCCCTAGGGTATCGGCCGTGCGGCCGCGACCGATTTCCGGTCGAAATCTTGCCCTCTTACCGGGCTCTTCCCGGCCTTTTCATCCTCTTCCCGCCCTCTTCCCAAGCTGTTTCCGACCCGTGAACTCATCCACGGGAGATTGAGAGGCTGGGTGGTTAGCATGGCGGAAGTTGGCGAGAACAGCCGAGAACGCCGACAACGATGACGCAACGACCCGGATGGGGGCCTTCAGGACCATGGGACAAGGTTCCTCAGGGCTGCGAAGGCTCGTACAGGAGATCGCCAAGTTCGGTGCGGTGGGTGCCCTCGGCACCGTCGTGAACTTCGGCGTCTCCAACCTGCTGTGGCATCTGACCACGCTGCAGGCGGTGCGCGCGAACGTGATCGCCACGGTGGTCGCCATCGGCGTCAACTATCTGGGCTTCCGGTACTTCACCTACCGTGACCGCGACAAGGGCGCCCGGACCAAGGAACTCACGCTGTTCCTGGCTTTCAGCCTGGTCGGCCTGGTGATCGAGAACGGCGTGCTGTACGCCGCGATCTACGGCTTCGGCTGGGACAGCTCGCTGCAGCGCAACATCTTCAAGGTGGTCGGCATCGGCCTGGGCACGCTGTTCCGGTTCTGGTCCTACCGCACCTGGGTCTTCAAGGCCCTGCCGGTCGCGGACGCGGAGGCGCTGCTGGAGGTCGAGGCGATGAAGCGCTCACTGAGCCCAACGGCGGAACAGCACGCCGGCTGACGCGCTACCGGGCCGACACCCTGCCACTCCGGCCCCCGGCACCCCGCCCGCCTGATGCCCAGCCACTCCCAACCTCGCCCCCTCGGCGCCCGACCTGGCCCGTTCGGTTGAACCGGCACGGCCGGGTACATGCTTGCAGCGGAGAACCGGAACCCGCGCGCCGAGCGCGGGCTCCGGTCTCATGTCTGGCACGACCACGCCGCACCGGGCAGCCCGCCCGCCTGTGCCCCCATCCGAAACCGCACCCGTCTGGCCCGACCCGCCGCGCCCGACACCCGGCTCATCTGACGCCCGGACCGCCCAGCACCTTCGGCACCCGACCCATCCAGCCCCGGCCCACACAGCCCCGGCCCACCCGGCCCCAATCCGCCCGGCCCCCGACCCGCCCGAGTCCCGGCCCACCCGACACCCGGTCCGGCCGGGTCCCCGCTCACCTGACCGTCGGCTCCTCGTCCTCTGGCTGGGGGCGCTTCAGTAGGGGGGTGCGGGAGAGGAACAGGCCGAAGACCGGGGGCTTCGTCTGGAGCATCTCCAGGCGGCCGCCGTCCGCCTCCGCCAGGTCGCGGGCCACCGCGAGCCCGATGCCCGTGGAGTTGCGGCCGCTGATGGTCCGCTCGAAGATCCGAGCCCCGAGGTCGGCCGGCACGCCGGGTCCCTCGTCGGTGACCTCCACGACGGCCTGGTTGCCGGTGACGCGGGTGCGCAGCGCCACCGTGCCGCCGCCGTGCATGAGCGAGTTCTCGATCAGCGCCGCCAGCACCTGGGCGACAGCGCCCGGGGTGCCCACGGCCTGCAGATGCCGCTTGCCGGAGCTGACGATGGCCCGCCCGGCGCTGCGGTAGGCGGGCCGCCACTCGGCGAGCTGCTGCTGGATGACCTCGTCCAGGTCGAAGGAGACGGCGTTGCCGGCGCGCGGGTCACGGGAGTTGGTGAGGAGACGTTCCACCACGTCCGTCAGCCGCTCCACCTGGGTGAGCGCCACATTGGCCTCCTCCTTCACGGTGTCCGGGTCATCCGTGAGGGTGATCTCCTCCAGCCGCATCGACAGCGCGGTCAGCGGCGTACGGAGCTGGTGGGAGGCGTCGGCGGCCAGCCGCCGCTCGGCGGTGAGCATCCGGGCGATGCGCTCGGCGGAGGAGTCCAGCACATCGGCGACCCGGTCCAGCTCGGGGACGCCGTACCGCTTGTGGCGGGGCCGAGGGTCGCCGGATCCGAGGCGTTCCGCGGTCTCGGCGAGGTCGGTGAGCGGGGAGGCGAGCCGGTTGGCCTGCCGGATGGCGAGCAGGACGGCGGCCACGACCGCGAGCAGCGCGACCAGGCCGATGACCAGCAGGGTCCGGCCGACCTCGCGGCTGACGGTCGAGCGGGGCTCCTCGATGACGACCGTCTCGCCCTCCTCGCCGTCGGCGTGCCCGCGGATGACCTCGCCCTCGGGCTTGGTGCCGAGGGTGAAGGGGGGCTGCCCGGGGATGTGCACGATGGCGTACCGCTCGCCGGTGACCTGGCTCTTGAGCACGCCCGGGCCGACGGTCCCGGTCCCGGCCCCGCTCAGCCGGCTGTCCACGATGCTGGCCAGCCGCTGCGCCTCGGAACTCACCCGTTCCTGGGCGCTGCTGCTGATGGTCCGCGTCTCGACAATCACCAGGGAGACCCCGAAGACGGCGATGACCACCAGCACGACAGCGAGGGTGGACTGAATCAGACGACGACGCACGGGGCCCTCCGGGCAGCGGTTTTATGCGGACCAGTGTGCCTCGGGGCGCCTGCGACGCGCGTAGTCCCTCCAGCTCTTCCCGGCTCTTCCCAGTTCTTCCGGGCTCTTGCTAGCTCTTCTCGAAGCGGAAGCCGACGCCCCGCACCGTGGCGATGTACCGCGGGTTCGCCGCGTCGTCGCCGAGCTTCTTGCGCAGCCAGGAGATGTGCATGTCGAGCGTCTTCGTCGACGACCACCAGGTGGTGTCCCAGACCTCGCGCATCAGCTGGTCGCGGGTGACGACCCGGCCCGCGTCCCGCACGAGCACCCGCAGCAGGTCGAACTCCTTGGCGGTGAGCTGGAGTTCCTCGTCGCCCATCCAGGCCCGGTGCGACTCGACGTCGATCCGCACCCCGTGCGTGGCGGGCGGCTGCGCCGGCTCGGCCGCGCCGCGCCGCAGCAGGGCCCGCACCCGGGCGAGCAGTTCGGCGAGGCGGAACGGCTTGGTGACGTAGTCGTCGGCGCCCGCGTCGAGGCCGACGACGGTGTCCACCTCGTCGGCCCGCGCGGTCAGGATGAGGATCGGCACGGTGTGGCCTTCGGCGCGCAGCCGGCGGGCGACCTCGAGGCCGTCCATGCCGGGCAGCCCGAGGTCCAGCACGACGAGATCGCAGCCGCCCTGCATTCCGGCGTCCAGTGCCGTGGGGCCGTCCTCGCGGACCTCGACCTCGTAACCTTCCCGGCGCAGGGCGCGGGCCAGCGGCTCCGAGATGGACGCGTCGTCCTCGGCGAGCAGTACACGGGTCATGAGCTGATGGTAGTCCGCTCCTGACCTGTGCTGGGGTGTGATCGGCACGCGGGCTTCTTACCTTTGACCGCTTTGAGGCGAACCTGTGACTACACGGTGGTAGCCCCGTAGGACCTTGGAAAGAGGGTGTACGGTTCCTCGATCGCCTGTGATCCGCGTCTCAAGTCCTTCCATATCCGGCAGTGTCCTGCCGTATGGTGAAAGAACGCCTGTAGCACTGCGGGGACCTTTGGCGCACTTGACGCCGAAGGTCTTCTTTGTGTGCGGTAAACCCCCACCAGCAAGGATCAACCATGGCGTCCAGCCTGACGAAGGACTCGGTCCGCCCGGGCACCCCCGGCTCCGGGAAGACCTTCTTCGGCCACCCCCGCGGTCTGGCCACCCTCTTCATGACGGAGATGTGGGAGCGATTCTCCTACTACGGCATGAAGGCCCTGCTCCCGCTGTACCTGGTCGCCCCGGGCGGCCTGCACCTGAGCGCGGCCACCGCGACCGCGATCTACTCGGTGTACCTCTCGCTCGTGTACCTGCTCGCCCTGCCGGGCGGCTGGTTCGCGGACCGGGTCCTGGGTCCCCGCAAGACGGTCGCCGTGGCGGGCGCGGTCATCATGCTCGGCCATCTCACCCTGGCCCTGCCGAACGCCGGCACCTTCTACGCGGGCCTCGGTCTCGTCGCGATCGGCTCCGGTCTGTTGAAGGCCAACATCTCCACGATGGTCGGCCACCTCTACGACGGCCCGGACGACCCGCGCCGCGACGGTGGCTTCACGGTCTTCTACATCGGCATCAACCTGGGCGCGTTCGCCGCGCCGCTGGTCATCGGCACCGTCGGCGAGAACGTCAACTGGCACCTGGGCTTCGCGCTGGCCGCGCTCGGCATGGCGCTGGGTCTGGCCCAGTTCCTGCTCGGCAGCCGGCACCTGGACGCCCGCTCGGACGTCGTGCCCACCCCGATGTCCGCCGCCGAGAAGGCGGCCACGCTGCGCAAGTCGGCGCTGTGGGCGGCCGTGGCGGTCGTCTTCTACGCGGTCGTCGGCTTCTCCGGCCACTACACGCTGAACTGGCTGCTGGTGCCGATCACGCTCGCCGGTCTGATCATCCCGGTGATGGTCATCGCCCGGATCAAGCGGGACAAGGAGCTGGCGCGGGCCGAGCAGTCGAAGATGACCGCGTACATCTGGTTCTTCGTCGCCGCCGCCGTCTTCTGGATGATCTACGACCAGGGTGGCTCGACGGTCTCGCTGTTCGCCGAGGCGTCCGCGAAGAACACGGTCTTCGGCTGGGAGTTCCCGGTCTCCTGGTACCAGTCGGTCAACCCGGTCATGATCATGGCGCTCGCGCCGGTCTTCGCCTGGGCGTGGCTGGCTCTCGCCCGGCGCGGCAAGGAGCCGAGCACCGCGGTGAAGTTCGCGATGGGCCTTGTGCTGATCGGGGCGTCGTTCTTCCTGTTCCTGGCGCCGCTGGCGATCGCCGACGGCGGTCACAAGGCGGCCGCGCTGTGGCTGGTCGGCATCTACTTCGTGCAGACCGTCGGTGAGCTGACGCTGTCGCCGGTGGGCCTGTCGGTGACGACGAAGATGGCGCCGGCGAAGTACGCCTCGCAGATGATGGGTGTGTGGTTCCTGGCGGTCACCGCCGGTGACGCGACGACAGGTCTGCTGTCCATCGCCGGGGTGGACCTCAACAAGACGGGGATCGTGGCGCTGGAGGCCGTGCTCGCGGTCATCGCCGGTGCGGCGGTGTGGATGTACCGCCGGAAGGTCCGCGAACTCATGGGCGACGTGCACTGACCCACGTTCCGGCCAAGGGCCCTCCGCACCTCGACGAGATGCGGAGGGCCCTTCCGTGCTACGGGGTCACCTGGTCCGCCGTCCCGGCATGAAGGTGAAGACGCCGGCTCCCAGCAGGACCGCCGTGCCGGCCACCAGGCCGAGCGCCTTCAGGGCGCCGTGGTCACCGGAGCCCGTCGCCGCGAGGCCGCCGCTCGACGAACCGCCGGTCGAGGTGCCTCCGGAGGTGGAGGAACCGCCCGAGGCGCCGCTGGCCTGCTGGGTGGTGTCCAGGGTCAGGGAGACGGCCGTCCTGTCGGGCTTGCAGGTCGTCGTCGTGCCCAGGGCGCTGATCGTCAGCACGCCCGGGGAGAGGGTCGAGGAGCCACTCGCCCCCGGCTTGTAGGTGCCGGTGAGGTCGGGGATCTCGATGGGGTCGCCGGTCTTGATGTCCGAGGCGTTGGTCGGGCCCTCCACATGCACGGTGCCCTTGTCCGCGCCGCCCAGGACGACCTCCATCGACGGCTTGACCGAGCCCTTGGGGATGTCGGCCGGGCTGTCCATCACCGACTTCTTGAACTGCACGGTGAGGTCGAAACTGCCGCCGGCCTTCTTGGCGTTGATCTGGATGGGCGAGGTCGCCTTCTTCGTGCCGAGGGGCGACTGGCAGGTGTAGGGGATGTCGACCTCCTTGCCGGTGAAGTCGGTCTGGCCGCTGCCGGTGCCGTCACTGGGGGAGGCCGAGGCGCTCGCCGTGTCGGAGGGGGACGTCGACGCCGACGGGGACGAGGACTGCGAGGCCGTGTCCGTCGGGGAAGGCGTCGTGCTCGACGTGCCGCCGGCGCCCGGTGACACCTCGATGGTCGCCGCCTTCGGCACGGTCACGGTCGGCGTGCACTTGGTGTCCGTCGACATCGCGTTGACCGTGTACGCGTCCGGCGTCAGCGTCACCTCCCCCGCCGTGGTCAGTTTCAGCGAGCCCGTCATGTCGGACAGCACCATGTCGCCGCCCTTGGGGATCGCCGGGTTCTTCCGCGGCCCCTGCATGGCGATGTCGGCGGTCTGCGCGCCGGCCGCCTTCAGCACGCCCGACGGCTGCACGGAGTCGGCGGGCAGGTCGATGATGTTCGGGTTCTTCGAGGCCGCCTGGACGAACTTCCACACCACGTTCACCGTGTCACCCACCTTGGCCGTGGCCGGCGCGGTGATCTCGACCTTCGAGGTGCCGTCGACGGGGGTGATGCCGGCCGGCGGGACACAGTGCGTCGCGTACGACACCTCCGCCGCCTGCGCGGTTCCCGCGGCCAGCCCCAGCAGGGCACCCGCGCCGCCGAGCACCAGGGCGGCCCCCGCCGCCGCGCCGAGCCTCCCTCTGCCGGCCGCTGTGACTCTCCTTCGCTGTCTCACGTGGGTCCCTTCCTGGTGGGAGTCGTTGGACTCGTCGGACTGTCGTCGTGCGGTGCGGAGAGCCGACCGGTCGCCGTGCCCGGATCGGAGTCCGGGGTGAACCACGGCAGGGTCGAAGTCGGGGCGGGCTCCGGCCTGGCCCGGTGGGCGGTGAACCTCGGTACGCGCAGGGCCAGTTCGGGCACCCGCAGGCCTCGGTGGCGCAGGCCGCCGGCCCGGCGCGGCCGTACCCGGTCCACGATCGCCATGCCGGCGCGGAAGACCGCGGCCGGCACGACCAGGCAGACCAGGATCCAGAACAGGGTCACGCCCCAGGGCCGGCCGACGCCCCAGGGCTGCTCGGCGAGGACCTTGCCCTCGTACTTCAGCGAGACGGTGTAGTCGCCGTGCGCGCCGGCGGTGAGCTCCACGGGCAGTTCGATCCGCGCCTTCTTGCCGGAGGCGATCGTGCCGCGCCATTCCTGGTCGTCCCACTGCGGGGCGAAGACGCCGTGCGAGGTGCCGACCTGGAAGACGGGGTTCTTGATCGGTGACGTGCCCGCGTTGCCGACGGTGAAGACCAGCGTGCGGGTGGCCGGCGCGCCGAACCAGGTGAGCAGACCGCTGGAGCCGTCCAGCCGGGTGTCGGTCAGCATCGACAGACGGCCGCCGGTCTGCTCCGCGGGCAGTGGCTCCACCGCGTGCCCGGCCACCTGGAAGACCGCGTCGGCCTGCTCCTTGGCGCCCTCCACGGTCGCCACGTGCACCACGCACGGGCACGGCACCGGCGGTTCGGACACCGGCATCTTCTTGCTGAAGCCGCCCTTGCCGTCGGTGGTGACGGCCCTGCCGTCGGCGTTGGCGCAGGAGTTGGTGCCGCCGACGACGCCCCGTGCGGGCGTGGCCTGTCCGCAGACCAGCATCATCAGCAGCGCGTGCGGCCGCCAGCCGCTGCCGCTGACGGTGATCGAACCGCCGGCGCCCGCCTGGGACATGGAGACCTTCACGGTGGGGCCGTCGGCCGTCGCCGTGCCCGCCGTCAGCGGCAGCAGGAGCAGCGCGAGCACCGCCACCAGCGCCGTGGTCCGCAGCTTGCCGTTCACGTCACCGCTCCCGTCAACTCGGCTTCCGTCCGCGGGGGTTCCGGCTCGAGGTCCGTCGTACGCCGCCTGCGACGCCGTACGAGAAGCAGCGCGCCGCCCGCCGCCAGCGCCGCCGTCGTCCCCGTCACCGCGCCCCAGGGCACGAACCGCGCCGACCCGCTCGCCGTGTCGTGCGCGCCGCCCGCCGCGGTCACCGTCAGTCGCACGTCCACCGCGTCCAGGGCGGGCCGGTCGCGCCAGGGCTCGGTGAGCCGCAGGCGGCGGCCCGGCGCGAGGTGTACCGGCAGAGTGCGCGGGGCCCGGTCCAGGACCGTGCCGAAGACTCCGTCGGCGTGCACGGCGAGGTGCGGGACGAGGGTGGTCGTACCGCGGTTGACCAGGTCGTACGTGATGCGGTCGGGGTGCACCGAGACGTGCTCGACGGTCAGCGCGAACAGCGGCGGTCCGCCCGCGCGGAGGTGCAGCGGCACGGAGCGGGAGCGGCCGGTGGTGTCGCGGGCGACGATCTCGCCGGTGCGGTCGCCGCGGGCGCTCACCGTGAAGGGCACGTCGGCGCGGGTGCGGGCCGGCACCCTGACCCGGCTCGCCGCGAAGGTGACCGTCGCGCCGGTCCCGCTCAGCCGTACGGTGACCGCCCGCCCGCCCCGGTTCACCACGGACACGGTGTCCTGCAGTACGGCCCCGGGGGCGCCCTCGGCGTAGAAGGCGGGCCGCCCGCCCCCGGCGGGCACGAGCGACCAGCCGTCGGCGGCGAGGGCCTGGGGCGCGGCGACCATCACCAGTAACAGGGACACAAACAGGGCACGTGCGGCGGACGACATCCGGCGGCTCCAGCAGTCGTACTCGGTGCGGTCGTACGGCGGTTCAGCGACGGGCCGTCTGATTCCTCCGGGTGATCCACAGCGCGCCCGCCGCTCCGGCGAGGAGCACGGTGCCGCCGAGGGTGCCCAGGGCGATCGCGGAGTCGTCGGGACCGGTCTGCGGGAGCGAACCGCCGGAGTCCGTGCCCGTCGTGCCGGTCCCGCCCGAGGAGCCGCCGCTCGCGGCCGTGACGTCGAGGGTCAGCGCGGGCTGGGGGTTGTTGGACGGCTTGCAGGTCGTCTTCGTGCCCAGGGCCGTGATCGTGAGCACGCCCGGGGTGAAAGTGACCTTGCCGGTCTTCTTCGGCGTGTAGGTCCCCGTCAGGTCATTGATCTTGATGGGGGTGTTGGCCGGTATGGCGGCCGCGTTGGCGGGCCCGGTGACGGTCACGGTGCCGCTGTCGGCGCCGCCCACCGTGATGAGGGCGCTCGGGTTGACCGCTCCCTTGCCCAGCTCCACCGGGCTGGAGGAGACGCCCTTCTGCCAGGACATGGTCAGCTTGTAGCCGCTGCCGCTCTTGACGCTCTTGATGTCGATGGGCGAGACGGCGCTCTTGGGCCCGATCGGCGTCTGGCACTGGTAGTTGACGTCCACGACCTCGGCTCGGGCCAGGGGGGCGGCGAGCAGCACCGCCGAGCCGGCCAGGGCCGCGACGGACGCGAACGCGGCGGTTCGATTCCGGTACGACACGGTTTCCGCTCCCTCTTCGAGTTCCTGACGGCACATCAGATGGGCCGTCAAGGTACGCCCGGGCTCGTGAGGAGGGAAGAGAAGGTACGCGCCGGAGTTGTGGGGATCCGGCGCGCGGGAAAAGGGGTTCGAGTGGAGACCCACGCCGGGGGGATAACCCTCGGTAACCCCAGGGCGGGGCACCTGTGGGGCGGCGGCTCTCTCGGCTCGCGGGGGCGGGCCGCTGATTACGCGGGTGCGCCCAGCTCCGCCCAGACCGTCTTGCCGGCCACTCCCGGGGTTCGTACGACCCCCCAGTCCAGGCACAGCCGCTGCACGATGAACATGCCGTGGCCGCCGGGGCGGCCCGCGCGGTGCGGGGTGCGGGGGGACGGCTGGCCGGTGCCCTTGTCCGCGACCTCCAGACGGATCACCTTGTTGTCGCAGGCCAGGCGCAGCTCGTCCGGGCCCTCGGCGTGCAGACAGGCGTTGGTGACCAGCTCGGAGACGACGAGCAGCACATCCTCGGCGGCGGCCCGACGGTCGGCGGTGTCGGCGGGCAGCCAGCCCCAGGCGTACAGCGCCTGGCGGGTGAAGTCACGGGCGAGCGGGACGACCCCGCTCTCGCCGTCGAAGTTCAGCCTGCGGACCTGGCGCCCCCCGGGCGGCGCGGCCGGCGCCGACGAGGCGGCGGCGTCCCCTCCGGACACCCCGGTCGCCGGCCCGTGCCCGCCGGACGTCCCGGAAGCGCCGCTGGGCTCCGGGCCGCGGTCGCCCGGCGAGTAGGGCCGGGTGGTGCTCATCAGCGCTTCACCTCACCGATTCACCAGTTCACAATTCAAAAGTCTGTACGTTGCTCACCGGCGGTCGCGCCGAAGTGCGCGCCGACCGGTCCAGGATGTCTCCTGCCCGACCGAACCGGCAGAACACCCCCTGATTCGGCACGGAAGGCGTGACGCCCGGAAAGTGCCGGTCACCGAGGGGTGAGCGGGGCACACCGCCGGCCGGACGGCCGGTTCCGGGCCCCACTCAGCCGGTTTCGCCGGCCAGGGCGGCCTCGAGCGTGTCATGGACGCTGAAGACCGCGTCCGCCCCGGTGATCTCGAAGACCCGGGCCACCACCGGCAGCATCGCGGCCAGGTGCACCCCACCCCCGGCGGCCTCCGCCTTCAGGCGGGCCCCGAGCAGCACGTTGAGCCCGGTGGAATCACAGAACTCCAGCCGTGAACAGTCCACGACCAGCCGGCTGAATCCCTTGTCGAGGCAGTCCTCGAGCGGCTCACGCAACAAATCGGCCGTATGGTGATCCAACTCACCGGCCGGGGTCACGACGGCACTGGAGCCCTCTTCCCTGACCTCCACCAGTAGCCGGCCAGACTGTGCGCTGCCGACCGTCCCGCGGTCCATGCCGTCTCTCTCTCCCGCCGTCGAGGCTGCTGACTGACGCCCTCGAACACTACGCCTTCTCCACACTCTCCGACACCCGAACAACCACCCGCAAACGGACATAACCGCACGTAGCGCACTTGCGGCGGGCGTCGTAAAGCGGGTAGGGCTAGTAGAGATACGTAACCGACACGGCCGGCTTTGGAGGCGCCGCACACCGCAGTGCACGGACTGGCTTCGGCAGCCAAATGCCGAGAACGATGGAGGACATCATGTCACCCCGGCTCGACGCATCGCATACCCAGCAGGCGACGTCGACACTCCCTCCGGAACATCTGGATCCCATCGAGACCATCGATCACGATGACAGCGGCGAGGACCTGCTCGCCGGTCTTCCGGAGATTCCCCCCTACGACGAGGTGGGGCCCGTCGACGCACGAGCCCTGTCCAAGACCCTCTTCGAGCGGCTGGAGTCCCTCGAAGAAGGGACGTACGAATACTCGTACGTCCGCAACACCCTGGTCGAGCTCAACCTCGCGCTCGTCAAGTTCGCCGCCTCCCGCTTCCGCTCCCGCAGCGAGCCGATGGAGGACATCATCCAGGTCGGCACCATCGGCCTGATCAAAGCCATCGACCGCTTCGAACTCTCACGCGGCGTGGAGTTCCCGACTTTCGCGATGCCAACCATCGTCGGCGAGATCAAGCGTTTCTTCCGCGACACCTCGTGGTCCGTGCGCGTCCCGCGCCGGCTGCAGGAGCTGCGGCTCGACCTGGCGAAGGCCGGTGACGAGCTGGCCCAGAAGCTGGACCGGGCGCCCACCGTGGCGGAGCTGGCCGAGCGGCTGGGTCTGACCCGGGAAGAGGTCGTGGAGGGCATGGCCGCCTCCAACGCGTACACCGCCTCCTCGCTGGACGCCCAGCCGGAGGAGGACGACGCCGAGGGCGCGCTCGCCGACCGGATCGGCTACGAGGACCACGGGATCGAGGGCATCGAGTACGTGGAGTCGCTCAAGCCGCTGATCGCCGAACTGCCCGCCCGGGACCGGCAGATCCTCTCGCTGCGCTTCGTGGCCGGCCTGACCCAGTCGGAGATAGGGGACGAACTCGGCATCTCGCAGATGCATGTGTCCCGGCTGCTGTCGCGGACGCTGGTGCGGTTGCGCAAGGGGCTGACGATCGAGGAGTGAGGGTCCCGCAGGACGGGTGAGTCCGGGACCTGAAGCCGCCTTCGTGAGTGCGGTGCGCCAACGGGTGCACCGCACCAGGCGTTTCTCCGGTTACCCCCAGGAACCCCTTTCCCGAGGTTCCCTTCCACCACTATGGTCACCCCCCAAACTGGCCGGTTAGTCAGGACCGGCACGCGGGGCGAGGGGCCGAGGAGGCGGTGGATGGCTCGGGCCGGCGGGACCGACAAGGATGTCGAGACCGAACGCGCTCATACGGGGGCGTCCGACGCACGGCTGACCGAGCTGCTGCGTGCCGACACCGCGAGCGCCTTCCAGGCGCTGCAGGAGCTGCGCGCCCGGCACCGTCCGCGGGTGCTGCGCTACGCCCGGCTGTGCACCACGAGCGAGTCGGCGGCCCGTCAGCTGGCGGCGCAGGCGTTCACCCTGGCCGCCCGGGAGACGGCCCGCGGCATCGACCCGGGCGGGCCCTGGCGCCACCAACTGCTGCTGCTGACCTCCCGGCTGGCAGCGGCCTGGGCGATGGACGACCGGGCGGGCGGCCTGGACGCAGGGCTCCTGCTGGTTCTGAACACGGCGGGCCCCGGCGGACCCGTACCGCCGATGCTGGCCGCCTTCCAGAGCCTGCCGTCCCGCACGCAGGGCCTGGTCTGGTACCGCGTGGTGGAGGAGCAGCCGGCGGCCGCGACGGCGGAGTTCCTCGGCATCACCCCCGAGGACGTCGCCTACGGTACCGACCCGGCGCTCCAGCAACTGGCCCAGACCTGTCTGCGCGCCCGGCTGGCGGCCTCAGACGACCCCCAGTGCGCCGACTTCCGCCGGCTGATCGAGGAGTCGGTACGGCCGGACAGCCCCCGCGACAGCGCCGACCTGCACGCCCACATGGCCCACTGCGCCCACTGCACGGCCGCCCACGAGGAGCTGTCGGCGCTGCGCGACTCCCCGCGCACCGCGCTGGCGGAGGGGCTGCTGCCGTGGGCGGGCACGGCGTACGCGACCGACGAGGACGCGCCCCGCCGTCCGGGCTCGCGCGCCGCCTCGCCTGCCTGGCCCCGGTCCCGGCGCTACCTGCTGGCCTCGGTCGCCCTGGGCGTGGCCCTCGCGCCGCTGCTGGTGTTCCTGCTGACCCGCGGTTCGCCCTCGACGCCCGCCCGGCAGTCGGCGGGGGCGGTGGGCACCCCGACGACCGCGCCGCAGGTCACGGTGACGGCGACGGTCTCGACGACGCCGTCGGTTTCGGCCTCGCCGAGCGCCAAGTCCCCGTCCCCCACGAAGAGTTCCGCGCCGCCTCCGTCACCGAGGCCGACCTCCTCCCCCGCCCACGCCCCGAACGGCACCTACGCCCAGGTCGTGAACGTCTCCACGGGCCGCTGCCTGGACATCCGCGACGGCGATCTGTCCAAGGGCACCGATGTGGTGACGGCACCCTGCTCCGGGTCCACCACCCAGCGCTGGCGGGTCGACACCGCCCGCGGGGTGGTGCAGTCGTTCGCCGACTCCGACCTCTGCCTGGACAGCCGGGGCGACGTGGACAAGGGCGTGGGCATCTGGGAGTGCGACTCGGTCGACGGCGACCGCGGCGACAACCTCCGCTTCACCGTCGACTCCGACGGCGTGATCCGCCCGGCCATCGCCATCGAGACGGGCCTCACCCCGGCCGGCGGGGACGGGGTGTCCCTGGCACCGCTGAACGGGGGCGCGGGGCAGCGGTGGCGGGCGGGGGCGTCCTGATCAGTCGGGCCGGGAGTACCGCCGGACGCCCTCGCGCCACACCTCGCTGACCAGCGGCACGCCCGGGCGGTAGGCGAGGTGGACATGGCTCGGGGCGTCGAGGACGAGCAGGTCCGCCCGGGCGCCGGGGGCCAGACGGCCGATGTCGTCCCGGCGCAGGGCCGCCGCGCCGCCCGCCGTGGCCGACCAGACGGCCTCGTCGGGGGTCATGCCCATGTCCCGTACGGCGAGGGCGATGCAGAACGGCACGGACGAGGTGAAGGACGAGCCCGGATTGCAGTCGGTGGAGAGGGCGACCGTGACGCCCGCGTCCAGCAGACGCCGGGCGTCCGGCCACTCGGCGCGCGTGGAGAACTCGGCGCCTGGCAGCAGCGTGGCGACCGTGTCGCCGTTCGCCAGGGCGTCCACGTCCGCGTCGGTGAGGTGGGTGCAGTGGTCGGCGCTGGCCGCGTCCAGTTCGACGGCGAGCTGGACGCCGGGGCCGTGGGAGAGCTGGTTGGCGTGGATGCGCGGGGTCAGGCCCCTGGCCCTGCCCGCGGTGAGGATCGCGCGGGCCTGGTCGCCGTCGAAGGCGCCCTTCTCGCAGAAGACGTCGATCCAACGGGCGTACGGGGCGCAGGCGTCGAGCATCTCGCCGGTGACCAGGGCGACATAGGCGGCCGGGTCGTCGGCGAAGTCCGGGGAGACGATGTGCGCGCCGAGATAGGTGACCTCGTCGGTGTGCGCGGCGGCGATGCGCAGGGCACGGGCCTCGTCGGCGACGGTCAGGCCGTAGCCGGACTTGGTCTCGAAGGTGGTGGTGCCCTGACGGAGGGCCTCGGCGAGATAGCGGGTGAGGTTGGCCTCCAGCTCCTCGTCCGTGGCGGCCCGGGTGGCGGCGACGGTGGTCCGGATGCCGCCGGCGGTGTAGCTCCGGCCGGACATGCGGGCGTTGAACTCCTGGGTGCGGTCGCCCGCGAAGACCAGGTGGGAGTGCGAGTCAACGAAGCCCGGGATCACCGCCCGGCCGCCGGCGTCGACCCGATTGTCAGTGGCGGGTGCTTTGCTTGACTCACCGGTCCACACGACCCGGTCGCCCTCGATGACGACGGCCGCGTCCTGGACCAGACCGAGGGAGGAACCGTCGCCCAGGGAGGGGGAGTTGGTGACCAGCGTGGCGATGTTGGTGATGACAGTGCTGCTCATGGCGTCCTCGTGGGTGGTCGTCAGGCGCGGAGGGCTTCGACCGCCCGCGCGAGGGCGTGCGGCACATCCGGTACGAGGGTGTGCGCCCCGTCGCGTACGACATGCCGTCCGCCCACGATCGTGTGCCGTACGTCCGCTGCCGTCGCCGCGAATACGGCCGTCTCGGCGCCGAGCCTGGGCAGCGGGCCCGCTGTCCTGACCGAGTCCAGCGCGACCGTCGTGAGGTCGGCGAGCGCGCCCTCCTCGATCGTCCCGGCCTCGTCCCAGCCGAGGGCCGCGTGACCGTCGGCGGAGGCGGCGCGCAGCAGGGCCGCGGCCGTCCAGTGGCCGCGGGCGCGGGTGCGCAGGCGCTCGTTCAGCTCCATCGCGCGTGCCTCTTCGAGCAGGTCGACGACGGCGTGGCTGTCGGAGCCGAGGGAGAGCGGGGAGCCCTGCTTCTGCAGTGCCACGGCCGGGCCGATGCCGTCGGCGAGGTCCCGCTCGGTGGTCGGGCACATGCAGGTGCCGGTGCCGCTGCCGCCGATCAGGGCGATGTCCTCATCGGTGAGGTGCGTGTTGTGGACACCGGTGGTGCGCGGGCCGAGGACTCCGTGGTCGGCGAGCAGCCGGGTCGGTGTGCAGCCGTGGGCGGCCTGGCAGGCGTCGTTCTCGGCGGTCTGCTCGGACAGGTGCACATGGAGCGGTGCCCGCCGCTCCTCGGCCCAGCGCGCCACCGTCGCCAACTGCCCGGCGGGCACGGCCCGTACGGAGTGGACGGCGGCCCCGATCCGTGCGTGATCCCGTTCCTTGAGAAGTGAACAGCGTTCGGCCCAGGCCTCCGCATGGCCGTCGGAGAAACGCAGCTGGTGCGTGTTGGGCGCCTCGCCGAAGCCGGAGGAGAGGTAGGCGGTGTCGAGGAGGGTGATGCGGATACCGGCCTCGGCGGCGGCCGCGACGAGCGCCTCGCCCATCGCGTTGGGGTCGGCGTAGGGGGTGCCGCCGGGGGCGTGGTGGACGTAGTGGAACTCGCCGACGGTGGTGATGCCGGCGAGGGCCATCTCGGCGTACACGGCGCGCGCGAGGGCGTGGTAGGTCTCCGGGGTCAGCCGGTCGGCGACGGAGTACATGACCTCGCGCCAGGTCCAGAAGGTGCCGGAGCCGACCTGGACGGTGCCGCGCAGGGCCCGGTGGAAGGCGTGCGAGTGGGCGTTGGCGAGGCCCGGGAGGGTCAGTCCGCGCAGGATCTCGGCTCCGGGGGGCGGACTCGGGACGTCCGTGCGGACGGTGGTGATGCGGCCGCCGTCGATGCCGAGGGCTACGCCCGGCTCGACGTGGGTGTCGAGCCAGGCGTGCTCCAGCCAGTACGTCTGCGTCACGTGCAGGCCAGTCCTTCCAGTACGTCGGCGAGTGCGAGCACACCGGCCACGCAGTCGTCCTCGGCCGCGTACTCGGCCGGGGAGTGCGAGACGCCGGTGGGGTTGCGCACGAACAGCATGGCGGTCGGGATGCGTCCGGAGAGGATCCCGGCGTCGTGTCCGGCACCGGTACCCAGGACGGGCACCCTCAGGTCCGTGTTCTTGCCGAGGATCCGGGCGAGTTCGTCGCGCAGCGCGTGGTCGAACTCGACGACGGGCGTGAAGGACTCCCGGACGACGTCGAGGTCGATGCCGTGCGCCTCGGCGTAGGAGCGGGCGGCCTTCTCGATGCCGCCAACGACGGTGTCGAGGGTGGCCTGGTCCTCGGCCCGGGAGTCGAGCCAGCCGCGCACCAGGGAGGGGATGGCGTTGACGCCGTTCGGCTCGACCGCGATCTTGCCGAAGGTGGCGACGGCACCGGCGAGTTCGGCCTCGCGCCGGGCGGCGAGCACGGTCTCGGCGTACGACAGCATCGGGTCGCGCCGGTCCACCAGCCGGGTCGTGCCGGCGTGGTTGGCCTCGCCCCGGAAGTCGAACCGCCAGCGTCCGTGCGGCCAGATGGCGCTGGCGATGCCGACCCGGTCGCCGGACAGGTCCAGCGCGCGGCCCTGCTCGACGTGCAGCTCGACGAACGCGCCGATGCGGCCGAGCCGCTCGGGGTCGGCGCCGAGGCCCTCAGGGTCGTACCCGGCGGCCTCCATGGCCCGGGGAAGGCTGATGCCGTCCCCGTCGGTCAGCCGGTGCGCCTGTTCGACGGTGAGCTCCCCGGCGGTGAGCCGGGACCCGACACAGGCCAGCCCGAACCGGGCGCCCTCCTCGTCACCGAAGTTGACGACGGCGAGGGGCCTGGTGAACTCCACTCCCCTGCGCCGGAGTTCGTCCAGGGCGGCGAGGGAGGACACGACCCCGAGAGGCCCGTCGAAGGCGCCGCCGTCGGGCACGGAGTCCAGATGGGAACCGGTGACGACGGCGTCCCCCGCGGTGGGGTCACCGAGCCAGGCCCATTGGTTCCCGTTCCGGTCGACCTCGTACGTCAGCCCGCGCGCCTCGACCTGCGCCCTGAACCACTCCCGGCACTCGAGGTCCGCCCCGCTCCAGGCGAACCGCCGGTAGCCGCGGGACTCGGGGTGCCGCCCGATGGGAAGCAGCTCGCGCCACATCTCCTGGAAGGAGGGTGCGCTGCCACTGGCGGAGCTCTCCGTCACGCGTCGTCACCCTCGCGCATCGGCACCCGCACGCCCCGCTCGTCCGCCGCCGACTCGGCGATGTCGTAGCCGGCGTCGACGTGCCGGATGACGCCCATGCCGGGGTCGTTGGTCAGTACGCGGCGGATCTTCTCGCCGCCGAGCTTCGTGCCGTCGGCCACCGTCACCTGGCCGGCGTGGATGGAGCGGCCCATGCCGACGCCGCCGCCGTGGTGGATGGAGACCCAGGACGCACCCGAGGCCACGTTGACCATGGCGTTCAGCAGCGGCCAGTCGGCGATCGCGTCGGAGCCGTCGAGCATGGCCTCGGTCTCCCGGTAGGGGGAAGCGACGGAGCCGGCGTCGAGGTGGTCGCGCCCGATCGCCAGCGGAGCCGCCAGCTCTCCGGAGGCGACCATGTCGTTGAACCGCTCGCCCGCCTTGTCCCGCTCGCCGTAGCCGAGCCAGCAGATGCGCGCGGGCAGGCCCTGGAAGTGGACCCGCTCGCCGGCCATCTTGATCCAGCGGGCCAGGGACTCGTTCTCCGGGAAGAGGTCCAGGATCGCCTTGTCGGTCTTGGCGATGTCGGCCGGGTCGCCGGACAGCGCGGCCCAGCGGAAGGGGCCCTTGCCCTCGCAGAACAGCGGGCGGATGTAGGCGGGGACGAAGCCCGGGAAGGCGAACGCGCGCTCGTATCCGGCGAGTTGGGCCTCGCCCCGGATGGAGTTGCCGTAGTCGAAGACCTCGGCGCCGGCGTCCATGAAGCCGACCATGGCCTCGACGTGTCGGGCCATGGACTCGCGGGCCCGGGTCGTGAAGCCGGCCGGGTCCTTGGCCGCCGCGTCTGCCATGTCCTCGAAGTCGGTGCCCAGCGGCAGGTACGACAGCGGGTCGTGGGCCGAGGTCTGGTCGGTGACGATGTCGATGGGGGCGCCCATGGCGAGCAGCTGCGGGACGAGTTCGGCCGCGTTGCCGAGAACGCCGATGGAGAGCGGACGGCGGGCGTCGCGGGCCTCGGTGGCCAGCTGGAGGGCGTGGTCGAGGGAGTCGGCCCGGACGTCGAGGTAGCGGTGCTCGATGCGGCGGTCGATGGCGCGCGGGTCGCAGTCGATGCAGATGGCGACGCCGTCGTTCATGGTGACCGCGAGGGGCTGGGCGCCGCCCATGCCGCCGAGGCCGGCGGTGAGGGTGATGGTCCCGGCGAGGGTGCCGCCGAACTTCTTCGCGGCGACGGCGGCGAAGGTCTCATAGGTGCCCTGGAGGATGCCCTGGGTGCCGATGTAGATCCAGGAACCGGCGGTCATCTGGCCGTACATGGTCAGGCCGAGGGCCTCGAGGCGGCGGAACTCCTCCCAGTTGGCCCAGTCGCCGACCAGGTTGGAGTTGGCGATGAGGACGCGCGGGGCCCACTCGTGGGTCTGCATCACGCCGACCGGGCGGCCGGACTGGACCAGCATGGTCTCGTCCTGCTTGAGCGTCCGCAGCGTGCGGACCATGGCGTCGAAGGAGCGCCAGTCGCGGGCGGCCTTGCCGGTGCCGCCGTAGACGACGAGCTTGTCGGGGTGCTCGGCGACCTCGGGGTCGAGGTTGTTCTGCAGCATCCGCAGGGCGGCCTCCTGCTGCCATCCCAGGGCGCTCAGTTCCGTACCGCGCGGCGCTCGTACGGGGCGGGGTCCCGACATGGTCTGCCTCCTAGCGGATTGCTCCCAGTGAACTGTTACTGCGGTTATTCACATCCTGACGCCCTGAATAGAACTAGTCAATACATTCGTGGGCCAGCATCGGCCCACCGGAGGTGTTTGGCTGGGACCACACGGACGAGGACGGCGGAGAGCGGGGGACGGCGTGGAGGACAGGGACGGAGTCGGGGCCGGGCGTGCGGCGCGGCGGGACGAGGCGGTGCGGGCCGCCGTGGAGCAGGGGCTGCTCGGGCCGGACGTCCCCATCGTCGGCCTGCTGGACGTCGAGGGCATCCGGGAGTCGGCCGCGGAACTGCGGGCGGCGTTCGACGCGGTCGTGGCGCCCGGCACGCCCGTGCTGCACGCCTTCGCGGTGAAGGCGACCCCGCTGGTGCCGGTGCTGCGGCTGCTGTACGAGGAGGGCCTGGGCGCCGAGGTGGCGAGCCCGGGCGAACTGGCGCTGGCGCGGGCCGCGGGAGTGCCGCCGAACCATACGGTCCTGGACTCGCCCGCGAAGACACCGGCCGAGCTGCGCGAGGCGCTGGCGCTGGGGATCGCCGTCAACGCCGACAACCCGCAGGAGCTCGGCCGCATCGACGCCCTCATGCGGTCGGCCGACAGCCGTTCCCCGCTCGGCATCCGGGTGAACCCGCAGGTCGGTGGCGGGTCGATCGCGGCGACCTCGACCGCGACGGCCACCTCGAAGTTCGGCGTGGCACTGCGCGACGAGGGGGCGCGGGAGTGGGTGGTGCGGGCGTACGCCGAGCGGCCGTGGCTGACGCGGCTGCACGCGCACACCGGCTCCCAGGGCATCCCGCTGTCGCTGATGGCGCAGGGGGTGGGCGAGGCGTACGCGCTCGCGGAGGAGATCAACCGGCGGCTCGGCCGGCGGCAGATCGACACCCTCGACATCGGCGGCGGACTGCCGGTCGACTTCGGTTCGGACGCGACGACGCCGACGTACGCCCAGTACGCGCGACTGCTGGACGAGACGGTGCCGGGGCTGTTCGACGGACGGTACGGGCTGGTGACCGAGTTCGGGCGGTCGCTGCTGGCCAAGCACGGGACGGTGGTGGCCCGCGTCGAGTACGCCAAGAGCGCGGGCGGGCGGCCGGTCGCGGTGACGCACGCGGGCGTGCAGGTGGCGACGCGGACGGTGTACGTACCGGGGTCGTGGCCGCTGCGGATCGCCGCCTACGACGCCAAGGGGCGGCCGAAGGAGGGGCCGCACGTGGTGCAGGACATCGCCGGACCGGCGTGCTTCGCGGGCGACCTGCTGGCCGAGGGGCGGGCGCTGCCGCTGCTGGAGCAGGGGGACTACGCGGCGGCGCTGGACACGGGCGCGTACTACTTCGCGCACCACTACGCGTACAACTCCCTCGCCCGGCCCGCCATTCACGGCTTCGCTCCGGACGGGTCCGGGGGCATCGGTTTCGCGGTCGTGCGCGAGGCGCAGACGCCGGCCGAGATCGTCGCCGAGTCGGGAGGGGCGCACGCCCGCGCGCTCACCACCCTGCGCCCTCAGGGCCGCCGTTGACACCGTACGGCGGACATGCAGGTCAACCCGTGTGAAAACAGGGTCAGTCGACCTACCTTAGCCGCCCGCAGCATGTTCCACCGGAAAATGCCCGATCGCTCACCCGTCGCGCACACGTTGCGTAGTTTCGGCGTCACTCAGCCGAACCCCAGGCGGGAGGGGAACCGCGGTGCCCGGAATCGACGAGTGTCTGCTGGAAGCCATGCGACTGCCCGGTGCCCGAGGCGCCGCGCTGATCGACTGGACGAGCGGGCTGGCCCTGGGCACCGTGGGCGAGTCCCCGGGCGGTGACCAGGAGACGGCCGCGGCGGAGGCCGCCGAGATCGCCCGGCTGGCCGCCGAGCAGCACGCCTTCGCGCCGGACGACGATCCGGAGGCACCGGCGGCGGCCGACACGGAGCTGCCGGTGGAGGACCTCATCGTCAGCAACCGGGACAGCTATCACGTGCTCAGGTTCGTGGGCTCGTCCTTCGACGGCAGCGTCTTTCTGCACCTGTGGCTGGCGCGCGCGGAGGGCAATCTGGCGCTGGCCCGTATCCGGCTGGGCGAGATGGCGGAACGGCTGGTGCTGGCATGACGGTCGTCCGGACCACCGAACCCCCGCGGCTGCCCGTGCGGGACAAGGCGGCCGCCCGCGCGCGGGGCTGGGGCGGGGTCTCGCCGATGCTGACCCGGCTCGCCGCCGAGCGGGCCACCGGCGTCCTGGTCCGCGAGCACGGCACGCTGCACCTCGCCGAGGGCCTGGTCGTCCAGGCCGAGAGCCGGCACGCGCCCGGGCTCGGCGCCCTGCTCACCGCGCACGGCACGCTCGCCCCGGAGGCCTGGCACCAGGCGGTCAACGAGGCCGCCGACCACCACCGCGTCGGCCGCCATCTGGTCGACGCCGGGCATCTCCCGCTCGGCGCCCTGGAGTTGTGCCATCTGGCGTCGCTGTACGACGCGGCGTACTTCGTCCTGGCCCCGAGCAGCACTCCGCCCCGCTTCCGTTACGGGCCCGTCCACTGGCTCGGTTCCGTCCGCCCGGTGCCGGTGGAGGCGCTGGAGCGCGAGACGCTGCGCCGCCGTGACGTCCTGCACCGCATCTGGCCCCACCCCGGCATGGACGGCATCCCGCTGGCCCGGACACACCTGCCGGGCACGCCCGCGCTCACCCGCCGACAGCTCGCGGTCCTGGAGCTGGTCGACGGCGTCCGCACGGCCACGGACATAGCGCGCGCGCTGGGCCACCTGGCCTTCCACACCCTGGTGGACGTACGGCGGCTGACGGCGGCCGGGGTCGTGACCACCGCCGCCCCGGCCCGCGTCCAGCCACCGCCGGGCGGCACCCGCGACGCCTCGGGCCGCGGGCAGCCGCCGCCACCCCCCGACCAGCCCCCGACGGGCCACGCCCAACTGCCCGGCCGGGGCCGGCCACCGCAGGGCCTTGGGCAGCCGCACCGGCCGGACCCGGCCGGGGCGGACGGCTACGCACCGCCCGTCCCCGCCGAACCGCTGCCGCCCGATCCCCACATCACCTTGCTGAAGAGGCTCAGAGATGCGCTGGAGGCCCTTTGAGAGGAGTCACCGGATGGCCGCCGACCCCCACATCCTGGACGAGCTGCGCCGGCTGAGGGCCCGGGTCCCGCAGCTCACCGGCGCGCTCGCGACCGGCCCCGACGGAGCCGTCCTCGCCCAGGACACCCCGGGCGTCGACCCCAGGGCCACGGCCGCGCTCACCGTCCAGGCGCACGCGGCCGCCTCCGAGCTCGCGGACGCCACGGGCCAGGGAGAGTTCCGCGAGCTGCTGGTGCGCGGTGTGTACGGCTACGCGGCGACCTTCGCGGCGGGCGGCGCCCCCACGGCCGTACTGACCCTGCTCGCCCAGGACCGGGTGAACGTGGGCCGGCTGCTGCTGGAGGGGCGCCGGGCGGCGGCCCGGGTCGCCGAGCTCCTCGACAGCCGTACGGCGGCGGCGAACCGGGCCGCACCGGCCAAGCAGCCGGCCAAACCGGCCGCCAGGACGGCGGCCGCACGAACCAGAACCCCGCGCGCGGCACGCACGACGACCAACGCGCGCACCACCGAATAGTCGACCCGAGTGGTCGACACAGTCGAGAAGACAAGGGAACGAGGAATCACAACCATGGCCAACACCGAGACCACGCTGAAAGAGTGCCTCGCCTCCATCGAGGGCGCGACCGGCGTCGCGCTCGTCGACTACACCAGCGGAATGGCGCTCGGCACGCTGGGCGGCGGCAAGACCTTCGACCTGAACGTGGCCGCCGCCGGCAACACCGATGTCGTCCGCGCCAAGATGCGCACGATGGAGCACCTGGGTCTGAAGGGCCAGATCGAGGACATCCTGATCACGCTGTCCGACCAGTACCACCTGATCCGCCTGATCAGCGGCCGGGGCGGCAACGGTCTGTTCATCTACCTGGTCCTGGACGGCAAACGGGCCAACCTGGCGATGGCCCGCCACCAGCTGCGGAAGATCGAGGAGGAGCTGGAGGTCTGACCCTCCCCGCCGATCCCGCTAGACGAGCGCCGCGGTGCGGCGACGCGCCCCGCCCGGGGCCGCGTCGCCGGCCGCGATGCCCGTGCTGCGGTAGGCCTTGACCGCCTTGCCGGCCGGGCGGCCGCCGTTGTCGGCGAGCCAGTCGACACGGACCCACAGCAGCGCGTCCTCGGCCCGCTCGCGCCGCCCCAGCCAGGCCGCCTTCAGCCGCAGCCCGGTGCCGGCACCGGCGAGCAGCATGCCGCCCGCGGCCGGCACGACGAACGAGGCCGCCAGCGCCACCACGAACGCCAGCAGCAGCCACCAGCGGTGCCCGCGCCGCCAGGTGCCCACACTCACCGCCCGGTCCTGCAGCACGTCGTGCTTGCCGGCGCGGACCGCCGAGCGGGCGAGGGCCGCGTAGCGCCTGCGGCGGGTGTACGACACCACGGCCGCCGCGACGAGGAACAGCGCCGCCCCCGCCATCACCCCGATCCGCCGCCCTGTGACGCCCGGCACCAGCACCCCGACACCGGCCGCGAACACCCCGGCCCACCACAGCGGCGCGGCTCCGGCCCGTACGACGACAGCCACCCGAGCCAGTCCCAGACCTCCGCGTGCCACGTTCCGCCTCCTCGTCGTCCTGGCACAGTCCTGTGGGGCCGGAGGCTAGCGAGCGAATCTGAGACGACTCTGAAAACGCGCTCCTACTCCACGAACAGCCCCCGCGCCGCCGCCCGGGCGTCGAACTCCTCCAGGCGGGACTGGGCGTCGGGCAGGTCGTCGCACATGGCCTCCAGCAGGACCCGGCCGAGCAGCATGGGCGCGCAGGCGGTGTCGAAGGCGAGGCCGGTGCCGACGGCGGCGGGCAGCAGGAGGTCGGAGACCTTGGCGACCGGCGCGAACGCGGAGTCGGCCACGGTCACCACCGTCAGCCCGGCCTCCTTGGCGAAGGCGAGGCTGTCGACCACCTCGCGCGGATGCCGGGGCAGCGCGAAGCAGAGCAGGGCGCTCGCGCCGGCCAGCACGGCTGCCTCGATGCGGTCCTGGATCATCGTGCCGCCCTCGTTGAGCAGCCGGACGTCCGGGTGGACCTTGGCGGCGAAGTACGCGAAGCCGTAGGCCTGGGAGGCGGCGGCACGCAGACCCAGGACGGGGAGGGGGCGGGAGGCGGCCAGCAGCCGCCCGGCCCGCTGCACGGGCCGCGGGTCGGCGAGCAGTTCGGCGAGGTGCCTGAGGTTCTCGATCTCGGCCTCGACGGCCTGCTGGTACTCGTTGTAGGAACCGGGGCGGTCCGTCGGCTCGGCGGGCGCGACCTCGCGCAGGTGCTTGCGCAGGGCCGGGTAGCCGTCGAAGCCGAGGGCGACGGCGAAACGCGTCACGGACGGCTGGCTGACCCCGGCCAGCTCGGCCAGCTCAACGCTGGACAGGAACGGCACGTCGGCCGCCCGCCGCACCATGCTGTGCGCGATGCGCCGCTGGGTCGGCGTCAGACGGTGCCCCTCGAAGAGCGCCTGCAGCCGCCCCGCGGGACTGTCCGTCACACCCGTCTCCCTCTCCGCGCCCATCACTCGCTCCCCCTCCAGATCTCCGTGAACCGGTCGAGCAGTGCGGCCGCCGCCGTCACGTCGTCCGTGAGCGGCCGGTCGGCCTGGTCCTCCCGCAGTACGGACTCGGCGAGCCGGAACGCTCGGCCCACCGGAAGGTCCGGCTCGGGCCTGAGGTCGCGCTGGCGCAGCGCCCGTACGGCGGCGACGAGTTCGCAGCCGACGACGAGCCGGTACGCGCGGCAGGCGCGCCCGGTCTGACGTGCGGCGAGCGAGGCGAAGCTGGCCTGTTCCTCGACGCCCCGGGAGAGTACAGCGTGCCCGAGCGAGGCGGGAGCGGAGAACGCGCGCAGATCGCCGAGGGCGGCCCCGGCGGCGTACTCGAGGATCATCACACCGGAGGAGGCCGGCTCGTGGTCGGCGAGGAAGGGGCGCAGCCGGGTGTAGGCGGGCTCGTTGAGGGTGGACAGCCGGGACGTCGACAGACGGGCCACCTGGGTCAGGGCCAGCCGGAAGTGGTCCAGGGCGAGGGCGAGTTGGGCCTGGTAGAAGCCGCCGTGGTGGTAGGCGGCCATGTCCTCGGGCGAGATGAGGGGGTTCTCGGCGGCCGCGTTGATCTCTATCGCCAGCACCTCCTCCAGGGCGTCGGCGGCGTCGTGCGCCGGGCCGTGGATCTGCGGCAGGCAGCGGAAGCCGTAGGGATCCTGGATCCGGCCGAGCGGCGGGGTGGGCCGGTCGGCGGCGCCGATCAGCTCCCTCATCCGCGCGGCGACCCGGGCGCTCCCCCGGTGCGGGCGGGCGGCGTGCACGGGGGCGGCGTACGCCTCGTGCGAGCCGTCGACGGCGAGCAGCGACAGCGCGGCGACGACCTGCGTGGCCTCGATCAGCCCGCGCAGTTCGTACAGGGCGAGCGCCGACTGCCCGAGGGTGAGGGCGTTACTGCTGATGAACGCCAACGCGTCGTTGTTGTCGAGGGGTTGGGCCTCGGGAGCGCCACGCACACTGACCCCGGGAGCGCCGGTCGCACCGGCCCCCGGGGCACCGGTCGCGCCGGGTCCCGGAGTACCGACCGCACCGGCCCCCAGAACGCCCGCCACACCGGACCCCGGAGCACCACCCACACGGGACCCCGGACCGCCCGCCACACCGGACCCCGGAGCACCACCCACACCGGCCCTCAGAGCGCCTGACGAACCGGCCCCCGGAGCGCCGGCCGCACCCGACCCCAGAGCGACCGCCGCACCGGCCCCCGGATTGCCGGCCGCACCGACCCCGGGAAAGCCGACCGCCTGGGCCCCCGGAGCACCCGCCCCGCCGACCCCCCGAGCACCCGCCCCGCCGATCCCCGGAGCACCCGGCCCGCCGGACCCCGGAATGCCGGCCCCCGGGGCGCCCGGCTCCCGCCACGGATGCTCTCCCGCGAGCGCCAGTCCGACCTGTGCCAGGGCCGCGATGTCCCCGGTGCCGACCGAGCCGAACTCGTTGACGACCGGGTGGACCCCGTTCTCCAGCGCCTCGCACAGCGCCGTCACCACCGTCGGCCGCAGGCCCGCCCCGCCGGCGAGCAGCTGGTTGGCCCGTACGGCGAGCATGGCGCGCACCTGCCGGGAGGGCAGTTCGTCACCGATCGCGCCGGCGTGGCTGCGCAGCAGCCTCAAGCCGTGCTCGGCGGCCGCCTCGGTGGGCACGTCCTCGTTCCGGTTGGCGCCGACGCCGGTCGACCGGCCGTAGACGCGACCGGTCGCGGCGATCTGCCGGGCCGCGTCCCAGGACTCGGTCACCCGCTTCATCGCGTCGGTCCCGGGCACCGGCCGTGCGGTGCCGTCGGCGAGGCGCACGACGTCCGCGACGCCCAGCCCGATCCCGTCGAGGACCACGAGCCCCGTGTGCACGGCTTCCGGCGTGTCCACGATCCGAGACGACATCAAGCCCAAATCCTTCCCAATACGGACACCTGATCTTGCTGTGCGGTCATCCGTTACCTCGGATTAACACCAAACCGTTGACAAGCTATTCAGCTACCAAGAACTCTGCATGACGTTATACAGCCGGGCAAGGGACAACTCATGATCCAGTTCGACGCGGTGCACAAGCGCTTCCCCAACGGCACGACAGCAGTACACGACCTCTCCCTGGAGATGCCGGAAGGCGGCGTGACCGTCCTCGTCGGATCTTCCGGTTGCGGCAAGACGACCACCCTGCGGATGATCAACCGGATGATAGAGCCGACCTCGGGCACCATCCGGGTCGGCGGCAAGGACGTGACCCGGCAGGACGCCGCCGAGCTGCGGCGCTCCATCGGGTACGTCATCCAGCAGTCGGGCCTCTTCCCGCACCGCACGGTGCTGGACAACGTCGCCACCGTGCCGCTCCTGCTCGGCTGGAACCGGAAGAAGGCCCGCGCCCGCGCCGCCGAGCTGCTGGAGACCGTGGGTCTGGCCGCCGACGCCGGCAAGCGCTACCCGCACCAGCTCTCCGGCGGCCAGCAGCAGCGCGTCGGCGTCGCCCGCGCCCTGGCCGCCGACCCGCCGGTCCTGCTCATGGACGAGCCCTTCGGCGCCGTCGACCCGGTGGTGCGCACCCAGCTCCAGGACGAACTGCTGCGGCTGCAGAAGGAGTTGAACAAGACCATCGTCTTCGTCACCCACGACGTGGACGAGGCCGTACGCCTCGGCGACCAGATCGCGATCTTCCGCACCGGCGGCCACCTGGTCCAGTGCGCCACCCCCGCCGAGCTTCTCGCCCGCCCCGCCGACGACTTCGTGGCCGGCTTCCTCGGCGCCGAGCGCGGTCTGAAGCTGCTGTCGCTGAAGACCCTCGCCGACGTCCCGCAGGGCCCGGCGCCGGAGGGCGGCACCTGGACCCTCGTCCTCGACGAGCAGCGCAGGCCCCGGCACTGGGCGTCGAAGGAGGCCGAACTCCCCGTACGGCCGCTGCGCGACACCGACTCGCTGCTGTCCGCGCTCGACGAGTCGCTCGCCTCCCCCACCGGTCTGGTCGCGCGCGTCGACGCGGACGGCGTCCTGACCGGGGTCTCCTCCCGCGACGACATCCACGAGCGCGCGGGCCGGGCGCACACGGAAGCTCGGGTGGCCGCATGACCATCGACTGGTCGTGGATAGGCGACCACACCGACGACCTGACCTCCCTGACGCTCTCCCACCTCCAGGCCGCCATGACCGCCGTCTTCTTCGGCGTGCTCATCTCGCTGCCGCTCGCGGTGATCGCCCACCGGATCCGCCCGCTGCGCGGCTTCCTGCTCGGCGTCTCGAACGTCCTCTTCACGATCCCGTCGATCGCGATCTTCGTGCTGCTGCTGCCGGTCAGCGGACTGACCCGCACCACCACCGTCATCGGCCTGACCGTCTACACCCTGGTCGTGCTGCTGCGGAACACCGTCGAGGGCCTGGACTCGGTCCCCGCGAAGACCAAGGAGGCGGCCAAGGCCATGGGCACGCGCCCGCTGCGCACGCTCCTCACGGTCGAGTTCCCGCTCGCCCTCCCCGTGATCATGGCGGGCGTCCGCATCGCGACCGTCATGTCGATCTCGCTGGTCTCGGTCGCCACCTACATCGGCGACGGCGGCCTCGGCCAGCTCTTCACCGACGGCTTCCAGCGCGACTTCCCGACCCCGGTGATCGTGGGCGTGGTCCTCACCATCCTGCTCGCCGTGGTCGCGGACGCCCTGCTGGTGGCGCTCCAGTACGTGCTGACCCCCTGGCGCAGGAGGCGGGCCTGAGATGTACGAGCTCTTCAAGAACCTCGGCAAGTGGCTCACCAGTGGCGCGAGCTGGTCCGGGACCGACGGCATCGCCCACCGCCTCGCCGAGCACCTCCAGTACTCGCTCCTCGCGACCCTCATCGCCGCCGCGATCGGCCTGCCGCTCGGCCTGCTCATCGGCCACACCGGCAGGGGCGCCTTCGTCGCGATCAACCTCGCGTCCTTCGGCCGCGCGCTGCCGACCGTCGGCCTGGTCGTGCTGGTCTTCCTGGCGGGCGGGCTGTCGATGCTGCCGGTGTACGTCGCCCTGGTCGCCCTCGCGGTCCCGGCGATCGTGACCAACACCTACGCCGGGATGACCGCTGTGGACCCGGACGTGAAGGACGCGGCGCGCGGCCAGGGCATGCGGGGCCACCAGGTCCTGTTCCAGGTCGAGCTGCCCCTCGCGCTCCCCCTGATCATGACCGGTCTGCGGCTCGCCCTCATCCAGGTCGTCGCCACCGCCACCATCGCCGCGTACGTCTCCTTCGGCGGCCTCGGCCGCTACGTCTTCGACGGCCTCGCCCAGCGCGACCTCGTGCAGGTGCTGGGCGGCGCGGTGCTGGTCGCCGTGGTCGCCGTCGTCCTGGACCTGGCCCTGTCGGGCCTGCAGCGCTTCCTCTTCCGCCACCGCACCGCCTAGGGAACCCCGATCATGAACCGACGCACCCTCCTCGGCGGCCTGTTCGCGGCCGCGTCCGTCCCGGCCCTGTCCGCCTGTGCGAGCGGCATCACCTCGCTCGACAGCCAGGGCTCCACGTCCGGCGGCGGTGGCTCCAGCAAGAGCGGCATCACCATCGGCACCGCCAACTTCACCGAGAACCAGGTCCTCGGCTACCTCTACGCGGCCGTCCTGAAGGCCGCAGGCGTCAAGGTCAAGGTCCGCCCCAACCTCGGCACCCGGGAGATCGTGATCCCCGCGCTGAAGGCGGGCGACATCGACCTGCTGCCCGAGTACCAGGGCGCCCTCCTGAACTACCTCGCGCCGAAGGACAACTCCTCGGAGCCCGGCACCATGCAGAACGCGCTCACGCTCGCTCTCCCCGCCGGCCTCCAGGTGCTCCCCTACGGACAGGCGGCCGACTCGGACTGCTTCGTCGTCACCCGGGCCACCGCCCGCAAGTACGGCCTGACCACCCTCGCCGACCTGGCCAAGCAGAACGGCAAGCTGGTCATCGGCGCCGCGCCCGAGGTGAAGAAGCGCCGGGTGGGAGCGGTCGGTCTGAAGGACTTCTACGGCGTGGAGTTCAAGGAGTTCAAGTCGCTGGACTCCGACGGTCCGCTGGTCAAGGGCGCCCTGAAGAAGGGCGACGTCGACGTGGCGAACCTCTTCACCACCGACACCGACATCGCCGCCAACGGCTGGGTGGTGCTGGCGGACCCGAAGAACCTGATCCCCAGCCAGCACATCGTTCCGCTCATCGCCGACCGCAAGGCCGACGACACGGTCCGCAAGGCCCTGGCCAAGCTCGGCAACATCCTCACCACCGAGCAGCTCACCCGGCTCAACAGCCAGGTCGACAACGACAAGAAGGACCCCGAGGACGTGGCCGACGCCTACGCCAAGCAGCACGGGCTGGTCTGATCCCCAGCCCGAACAGGGGGGCTAACCCCAGTGCGGCGGGCGACGCGGCTCCTTACCGTGGATTGTCATGACGGGAATGGAGACGAGCATGGACGCGCGGGACGCCGAGCTCAAGAAGGAGCTCAACGCCACTCTGCAGGCCCGCAGGGAACTGGGTGAGGAGTACGAGTCCGCGCTGGTCGACTCGTTCCTGGAGAAGGTCGACCAGCGCATCGACGGGGCGGTGGAGCGCCGGGTGCGGCGGCAGATGGCCGAGCAGCAGATGGTGGTGGCCCGGGGGGCGAGGGCGCCGAAGCCCACCGACTCCTGGGGCGAGCGCTTCGGCTTCGGCATCGTCTCGCTGGTCCTGGCGATCCCGCTGTCCGCGATCGGCGGCGGCATCGCCCACCTGCCCGGTCTGCTGGTCGCCTGGGCGGGGATCGTCGGCGTCAACGCCTTCTCGGCGGCCCGCGTCAACCCGGGCCTGTTCGGCGGCCGCCGTAAGCGCCACAAGGACGAGGACCGCTGGGAGGAGTGACCTCCCGTTCCCGGACCCGGCGCAAAAAAGTAATGCGCGGGGACCGCCGCACCCCCGTTGCCGGGGGGCGGGACGACGGCGGTCCCCGCGAAGGACGCTGACCGGGTCAGGGCCGGGTCTCGCGTCCGGCGTCCATGGAGGTCCGGGAGCCGCTCCGGAGGTCCTTGGACGTTCGGCGCCGGCTGGGGCGGGGAGCCGCTCCCGCCCTGCCGACATCCACTAATGTGCCGGAGCCGTGTTAAGCGTGTGCTGCGTGCACGTGACACGCTCGTACCACTTCCGCGAAGTCCACCACTTCGGTAGGCAACCGCAAGTTCGCCGTGGTGGGGCTCCGTTCACCGGACGTTCGCCGTCACTTCCCGCCCTTGGCCAGGAAGTGCAGCAGGTCCTGCCGGCTGATCACCCCGGTCGGCTTTCCCTCGACCAGGACGATCGCCGCGTCCGCCGCACCGAGCACGGTCATCAGGTCGGCGACCGGCTCGCCGGAGCCCACCTGGGGCAGCGGGGCCGACATGTGTTTCTCCAGCGGGTCCTCCAGCGAGGCCCGCTTGGCGAACAGCGCGTCCAGCAGCTCCCGCTCCACGACCGAGCCGACGACCTCGGCGGCCATGACGTCCGGGTGACCGGCCCCCGGCTTCACGATCGGCATCTGCGAGACGCCGTACTCGCGCAGGACCTCGATGGCCTGGCCGACGGTCTCGTCCGGGTGCATGTGGACGAGCGAGGGGATGGCGCCGTGCTCCTTGTCGCTGAGCACGTCCGCGACGCGGGCGCTGGGGCCCTCGTCCTCGAGGAAGCCGTAGTCCGCCATCCACTCGTCGTTGAAGATCTTGCTGAGGTACCCGCGCCCGCTGTCCGGCAGCAGGACGACCACCACGTCGTCCTCCTCGAGCCGCCGCGCGACCTCCAGCGCCGCGACGACCGCCATCCCGCAGGAGCCGCCGACCAGCAGCCCCTCCTCCTTGGCGAGCCGGCGGGTCATCTGGAAGGAGTCCTTGTCGGAGACCGGGACGATCTCGTCGGCGACGGTCCGGTCGTAGGCGGTGGGCCAGAAGTCCTCACCGACGCCCTCGACCAGGTACGGGCGCCCGGAGCCGCCGGAGTACACCGAACCCTCGGGGTCGGCGCCGATCACCTTCACCCTGCCGTCGCTGACGTCCTTCAGATAGCGGCCGGTGCCGGAGATGGTCCCTCCGGTCCCCACGCCCGCCACGAAATGGGTGATCCTCCCCTCCGTCTGCTCCCACAGCTCGGGGCCGGTCGAGTGGTAGTGGGAGAGCGGGTTGTTGGGGTTGGAGTACTGGTCGGGCTTCCACGCGCCCGGCGTCTCGCGCACCAGCCGGTCGGAGACGTTGTAGTACGAGTCCGGGTGCTCCGGGTCGACGGCCGTGGGGCAGACCACGACCTCGGCCCCGTACGCCCGCAGCACGTTGATCTTGTCGGTGCTCACCTTGTCGGGGCACACGAAGATGCACTTGTACCCCTTCTGCTGCGCCACGATGGCGAGCCCCACCCCGGTGTTCCCGCTGGTCGGTTCCACGATCGTCCCGCCGGGCTTGAGCGCCCCGCTCTCCTCGGCCGCCTCGATCATGCGCAGGGCGATGCGGTCCTTCACGGAGCCGCCCGGGTTGAAGTACTCGACCTTGGCCAGGACGGTCGCCTTGATGCCCTTGGTCACGCTGTTGAGCCTCACCAGCGGGGTGTTGCCGACGAGGCTGATCATCGAGTCGTGGAAATGCACCGTTGTCTCCGGTTGCTTGCAAAAGAAGTGGTCCTAGTGGTTCCGCCAGCGTAGGCCCTGTCGTCCGCCCACGGCGGTCGTTCACTCCCCGTTGAGATTGGCGAACGGTCGGTACGGGGCAAGGAGTGGATGTACGGCAACGAAGGAGGTGGCGGCGAGGTATGACGAGCATGTCGAGGGCACGGGTGGCCCGGCGGATCGCGGCCGGTGCCGCGTACGGCGGCGGCGGGATCGGGCTGGCCGGTGCGGCCACCATGGGACTGCTGCTGGCGGAGGTCCAGCTGGCCAAACGCCACGTGGGCAACGGCAGCAGCGGCCGGGTGCCAGTGGCGGACGGCCTGTACGGCACCGCCTACACCGTGCCCGACGAACCTCCCCTGCGGCTGACGATGCTCGGCGACTCCACCGCCGCGGGGCAGGGCGTGCACCGGGCGGGCCAGACGCCGGGCGCGCTGCTGGCCTCGGGGCTGTCGGCGGTGGCCGAACGCCCGGTGGAGCTCCACAACGTGGCCCTTCCGGGGGCGACCTCCGACGACCTGGACCGCCAGGTGGCCCTGGTCCTCGCCAACCCCGCCCTGGTCCCGGACATCTGCGTGATCATGATCGGCGCGAACGACGTCACGCACCGCATGCCCCCGACCCGTTCCGTCCGCCATCTCTCGGCGGCGGTACGGCGGCTGCGCACGGCCGGCGCGGAGGTGGTGGTCGGCACCTGTCCGGACCTGGGCACGGTGGAGCGGGTGCAGCAGCCGCTGCGCTGGCTGGCCCGCCGCGCCTCCCGCCAGCTGGCGGCCGCCCAGACGATCGGAACGGTCGAGCAGGGCGGCCGCACCGTGTCCCTGGGCGACCTGCTGGGCCCCGAGTTCGAGGCCAACCCCCGCGAACTGTTCGGCCCGGACAACTACCACCCCTCCGCCGAGGGCTACGCGACGGCCGCGATGGCCGTCCTGCCGACGGTGTGCGCGGCGCTGGGTCTGTGGCCGGCCGAGGAGGAGCGTCCGGACGTGTCGCGGCGGGAGGGCTTCCTGCCCGTGGCGAGGGCGGCGGCGGAAGCGGCGTCCGAGCCGGGCACCGAGGTCACGGCGGCGATGCCGACGGGTCCGCGCGGGCCATGGGCGCTGCTCAAGCGCAGGCGCAGGCGGCGGGTGCACGAGCCGGCACCGCAGCAGAGTTCCGTCTCCTCGACGCAGCCGACCCCCTGAGCCACAAAGCAAGCGCTTAGAAAATTGCGGTCAGGGTCACACCGCGACAGACGTGACCCTGACCATACGTACGGGTAACTTCCCAAGCAGCCCTGACCGTCTCGTACGTACGCCAATGGAGCCGTCATGCCCGAAGCCGTCATCGTCTCGACCGCCCGCTCCCCGATCGGCCGTGCCGTCAAGGGCTCGCTCAAGGATCTGCGCCCGGACGACCTCACCGCCACGATCATCCAGGCCGCCCTGGCGAAGGTCCCCGAGCTGGACCCGAAGGACATCGACGACCTGATGCTCGGCTGTGGCCTGCCGGGCGGCGAGCAGGGCCACAACCTCGGCCGGATCGTCGCCGTGCAGATGGGCATGGACCACCTGCCGGGCTGCACCATCACCCGTTACTGTTCCTCCTCGCTGCAGACCAGCCGCATGGCCCTGCACGCCATCAAGGCCGGCGAGGGCGACGTCTTCATCTCGGCCGGTGTCGAGATGGTCTCCCGCTACGCCAACGGCAGTTCCGACATGCCGAGCGGACGCAACCCCCTCTTCGCCGAGGCCGAGGCCCGTACCGCCGCCACGGCCGCCTCCGAGGGCTCCACCTGGCACGACCCGCGCGAGGACGGCCTGCTCCCCGACCCGTACATCGCGATGGGCCAGACCGCCGAGAACCTGGCGCGCTGGAAGGGCGTGACCCGCCAGGACATGGACGAGTTCGGCGTCCGCTCGCAGAACCTCGCCGAGGAGGCCATCAAGAACGGCTTCTGGGAGCGCGAGATCACCCCGGTCACGCTGCCCGACGGCACGGTGGTCAGCAAGGACGACGGCCCGCGCCCGGGCGTGACCCTGGAGGGCGTCTCCGGCCTCAAGCCGGTCTTCCGCCCCGACGGCCTGGTCACCGCCGGCAACTGCTGCCCGCTGAACGACGGCGCCGCGGCCGTGGTCATCATGAGCGACACCAAGGCCCGTGAGCTGGGCCTGACCCCGCTCGCCCGCATCGTGTCGACCGGCGTCTCGGGCCTGTCCCCGGAGATCATGGGCCTCGGCCCGGTGGAGGCCTCGCAGCGAGCGCTGCGCCTGGCCGGCCTCACCATCGACGACATCGACCTGGTCGAGATCAACGAGGCGTTCGCCGCCCAGGTGATCCCCTCCTACCGCGACCTGGACATCCCGCTGGAGAAGCTGAACGTCAACGGCGGCGCGATCGCCGTCGGCCACCCCTTCGGCATGACCGGAGCCCGCATCACCGGCACCCTCATCAACTCCCTGCAGTTCCACGACAAGCAGTTCGGTCTGGAGACGATGTGCGTCGGCGGCGGCCAGGGCATGGCGATGGTCATCGAGCGCCTGAGCTGAACCCGCTGAGTAACCACTGAGGCACCAATGGTGAGCCTCTGGCCCGGAGTCCGGAACACCACCGGCCTCCGGGCCGTTTTGTGATCCAATCTCCCCCAGGATGTGACCTATCTCCCTTAGCGGGGGGATTCACGCAGCTCAGTGCGGGTACGTCAACCCTTCTGGGACCCAAAGTCCTGTCCGGTTCGTGACGTTACGCACTGACAGCTGGTCAGTCCGCCCTTCAAGCTGATGTAGGAAGTCGGGGGTCGACTTGAACCGGGAGTAAGTCAGTGAGCGCCATGCCGATCGCCTTGCTGCTCATCACGGCCGCCACGGGCGCCGTGGGCGTCGCCGTCCTGCGCACCCTCATGGTGCTGCGACGTGAGGTCGCCGCCCTGCACACCCAGCTCGCCGAGCAGCACGCCCCGCACGGTCTCGTGCCCGCCGCCCGTCTGTCCACGGAGGCCGACGAGATACGCGCCGCCGTCGCCGAGGCGCTCGCCGAGGAGCGCGAACGCGAACTGGCCGAGGCGCGCGCCTTCTGGGCCGCCCAGGAGTCCCGTGACGGCTCCGACGCGCCCTCGCTCCTCGGGCTGCCGGACAGCGAGCTGTACCTGCCCCGGCAGAGCGACTTCGTGGGGCTGGAGCCGCTGGAGTCGGTGACCGAGCAGGCCGCCGACGCCGACGAGTTCGCCGGGGACTCCCCCGAACTGGCCGCGGCCCGCCGCCGTCACCCCTCCCACCCGGACTTCGTACCCGTGCAGTCACCCGTGGCGAACGACCATGAACGCACGGTGGCCACCCTCGAGGAACTGGCCGCCACCCGCACCGAACTGACCGACGTCCGCCCCGGCCCGCTGGGCACGCTGGACGTCTACGTCTTCGCCGACGGCACGACCCTGTGCATGACCCCGGGCCACCGCGAGACGGCCGAACGTCTGGCGGCCGCCCTGCGCGCGGGCCGGACGCCGGTCCTGCTCGGCGGTTCGGGCGTCTCCGGCGCCTACACGCTGACGTTCGAGTGCGGCGAGGAGAACGTGTACATCCTGGCGGACCGGGTCATAGCGTCCCTGTAGGGATCAGCGTCCCCGCAGGGAGATCAGACGCCGGCGCGCTGTTGCGCCTGAGCCACCAGTTCCACCGCCTGTTCCAGCTGGCCCTCGTCCTTGAGCACGAGGGCCAAGTCGTGTGCGGCGACGGTGATTTGGTCGGCGGCGGCGAACATCCCGGCGTCCGGCATCAGCCGCGGCTCCGTGCCCGGGTCCTCCAGGACCTGCGCCCGGCAGGCCAACTCCCGGGCCAGCTGGAGGGCCTCGGCGGCGGCTCCCCGCTGCAGCCGGCTCTGCGGAGCCGCCCTCAACCGGTCGGCGAAGTGATCCACGGCTCGCGTCAAGGGCGTCGTATCAACCACGGAACGAGCGTACGCGGCACCGCCAGACTGTTGCCAACAGGCGAACGCTCAGGCACCGTGACCTGAAGGACCGGCTTACATCCCCTTTGCGTTCGGAGGCGCCGATGTCCCACGTCCTCTCCGAGGAGACCCACCGCAACATGCTCGCCCGCATCCCCCACTGCACCGGTCGTGAAGTGTCCGACTGGATCCGCACCGTCGAAGAAGGCCCCGCCCTCTTCCGCTTCGAGGAAAAGGTCAGCTGGCTCCGCCACGAGCACAACCTCGCGTACGGCCACGCGAAGGCGATCGTCCACGAATACGACCTGAGGAGGGCAGCGCGCAAACTGCTCTAGGCGCGCACCACGACATGACGAAGGGCCCCCGGTGAGAGCACCGGAGGCCCTTCGTAACTGCCGCGTGACAGCCGCGGGACGGCTAGTCGTTGCTGTTGAGGATGGCGATGATCCGCAGGAACTCCATGTAGATCCACACCAGCGTCAGCGTCAGCCCGAAGGCCGCCAGCCACGCCTCCTCCTTCGGCGCGCCGTAGGCGATGCCGTCCTCGACCTGCTTGAAGTCCAGGGCGAGGAAGCAGGCGCCGAGCAGCACACCGACGATGCCGAAGAAGACACCGAGCGGGCCGCTGCGGAAGCCGAGGCCGTCACCGCCGCCGAAGACCGCGAACAGCAGGTTCACGACCATCAGCAGCACGAAGCCGAGCGCCGCCGCCATCACGAAGCCGTAGAAACGGCGGTTGACGCGGATCCAGCCCGCCTTGTACGCCACCAGCACACCGGCGAACACCGCCATCGTGCCGATCACGGCCTGCATGGCCGCGCCGCTCGCGATGCGCTGGTCGACGATGCTGGAGACCACACCGAGGAAGACACCCTCGAACGCGGCGTACGACAGGATCAGCGCGGGCGTGGCCTTGCGCTTGAAGGACTGCACGAGCGCCAGCACCATGCCGACCAGCGCGGCGCCGATGCCGATCCCGTAGGAACGGCTGATGTTGGCGTCGTCGACCGGCAGCAGCGCCCAGGCGAGCGCGGCCGTGACGATCAGGGTGCCGAGGGTGGACGCGGTGCGCAGGACGACGTCGTCCATGGTCATCCGGCCGGTGGTGGCCGGGGCCTGGGGCGGGGCGCCGTACTGCAGGTCCTGCTGGGCGTACGGATTCTGCGCGTAGGGATTGCCGCCCGCGTAGGGGTTGGCCTGCGTTCCGACAGCGGGACCCCCGGCCTGCGGCGCGGTGTTGAAGCCCGCGTAGCCGTTGTCGCGGCTGAACCCCCGTCGCGAGAAGACCGGGTTTCTGCTCCTCATTTCACTCCTCCATGGCCGCACGTCGCGGCCTTGGCTCAAGAGTAATAGGTAGGCAAAGGATTGACCCTAGTGCTTGGGGAGGATCTTTCCCTCGTCGTGCAGCGCAACACGCTACGCGGGTCCGTGATTCCCCTCACCGCGGGGGTTCACACGGCCGTCAGTCCAGGGGGAAACCCGTATAGCCCTCGGCCAGGTCGGCCTCGGCGGCACGCGAGGCCGCGACCCGCTCCAGACGGGCGAGCTGCAGGCGGTGGTCGAAGGGGGTGGCGTCGGGGGACGGGTGCAGCATCGTCGTCATGTCGTACGAGAACCGCTCGGCCTGCCAGACGCGGCGCAGACAGGTCTGCGAGTAGGCGTCGAGCAGCTCGGCCGAGCCGGTCTCCTTCTCGTGCGACAGCGCCCGCGCGAAGGTCACCACGTCGCCGACGGCCAGGTTGAGGCCCTTGGCGCCGGTCGGCGGGACGATGTGCGCCGCGTCGCCGGCCAGGAAGAGGCTGCCGTACCGCATCGGCTCGTGGACGTAGGAGCGCATGGGGGTGACGGACTTCTGGGTGATCGGGCCGCGCTCCAGGCGCCAGTCGTCCGCGGTCTCGAAGCGGCGCTCCAGCTCGTCCCAGATCTCCTCGTCGCCCCAGCTCTCGGCGTCGGTGCCGGCGGGCACCTGGAGGTAGAGGCGGGAGACGGACGGGGAGCGCATGGACAGCAGGGCGAAGCCGCGGTCGTGGCGGGCGTAGACCAGCTCGTCGTGGGAGGGCGGGACGTCGGCGAGGATGCCGAGCCAGCCGAAGGGGTACGTCCGCTCGAACACGCGGGTGAGCTCGGCGGGGACCGCCTGCCGGGCCACCCCCCAGAACCCGTCGCATCCGACGACGTACCGGCACTCCAGCACGTCCTCCCGCCCCTCGTGCCGGAACCGCACGGACGGGCTGTCGGTGTCCGCGCCCTCCACGGCGAGGGCCTCCGCCTCGAACAGCAGCGGGCCGCCCTCCTTGAGCTGGAGGGCGATGAGGTCCTTGCATACCTCGGTCTGGGCGTACACCATCACGGACCGGCCGCCGGTGCGGGCGGGGAAGTCGACGCGGTGGCGCTTCTTGTCGTAGCGCAGTTCGATGCCGTCGTGCGGGAGGCCCTCCCGGTCCATGCGCTCGCCGGCGCCGGCCGCGCGCAGCACGTCCACCGTGCCCTGCTCCAGGATCCCGGCGCGCTGGCGGTGCTCTACGTAGGCCCGGTCGCGGCTCTCCAGCACGACGGAGTCGATCCCGGCGTTGTGCAGCAGCCGGGCGAGGAGAAGGCCGGCCGGGCCGGCGCCGATGATGCCGACGGTGGTACGCATCCCGCATCCCTTGGTCGTCTGGTTCGCCGTTTGTTCGCTGAGTGAAATTTACTTCACCAGCTTCTGGGATGTGAGTCTGCGCCCGCCTCCGGGGGATGTCAATGGCCGACCGCCGTGCCGTGGGAGACGGACACGGCGGTCGGCACGGGGCCGCCGGGATCAGTGCGCCGGGGGCCAGCCGTCGAGGTGACGGTGGAGGGTGACGTCGGGCTTCACGTCGCCCTTGGGGGCGTTCGCCACGGCGTCGCGCAGGACGGCGGTGACCTCGCCGGCCAGGCCGTCGACCCGGGTCTTGAGGTCGGCCGCGGGCAGCGAGGAGCGGGTCAGCTCGTCCAGCCGCTGGTGGATGTCGGCGAGCTTGTGCTGCGTGTCGGCGTTCAGGCTGAACGCGGTCGGCGTGGAGACGACGAACTGGTAGGCCCCGGCCAGTGTCTGGCAACCGGTGCACTTCTTGTTGGCCGCGTCGCTGAGGTTCACGGCGTTGAGGTGCGTGTGCTCGCCCGCCATCGTGACGATCTGGAACGACAGCGCGACGGAACGGCAGGCGTCGTCCGCCGAGCAGCCCGCCGAGACCGCGTTGGCCTGGTTACGGGCGGCGGCGGCGTTCACCGTGCCGAACTGGCGCACCGTGAACGAGTCCCGGACCTGGGTGTGGTGGGCCCGGTCGGCGTGCGTGAACACGTGGTCCGACGCGAACGCGGCGTGCGACACCCCGCCCGCGGCCTGCGCCGGCACGGCGGTCGCGGCCCCCGCGACACCGGCCGCGAACAGCCCTATGCCGAGGGCCCGGCGGGTGAGGGGGTTGCGGGTAGGTCGTGCTTTTCGATGGCTGCTCAACGGTTCTCCTCGGTGGATGAGTCGGTGGTGGGGGGTGGCGATGGTTGGGGGGCGGTGGTTGGGCGTGTGGCGGTGGTGCGGGGTGTGCCGGTGGCGGTGGTGCCGGGTGTACGAGTGCGGTGGTGCGGGGTGTGGCGGGGTGCCGGGTGTACCGGTGGCGGTGGTGCCGGGTGTGCCCAGGCGGCGGCCAGGTGGTGGTGCCGGATGGGCGGTGGTGCCGGATGGGCGGTGGCGGCGGTCGGGCCGTAGTGCCGGATGGGCGGTGGCGGCGGTCGGGCGGTGGTGCCGGATGGGCGGTGGTGGTGCCGGGAAGGCGGGGTGCGGGCCGGGCCCCGGGGCGGGTGCTCGGCCGTCGCCGGCCGTCGGTCGGGCACCCGCCCCCCGCGCAGGTCACCCCATGACCTGCGCGCGCCCCGCGCCGTGGGCGGCCCGCTCGGTCCGGCCCCGGGGACGTCCACCCCGGGACCGGCCGGGTCTCAGGTCGCCGCCGGTGACGCGCTGGGCGGCGGGGTCGTCGGCGGGTCGGTCGGCGAGGCAGGGGCGCTCTCCGACGGGGTCGGGGAGACCGGGGGCTCGGACGGACCGCCGCCGGGAGCGGAGGCGGAGGGGCCCGAGCCGGTCGGCGAGCCCCCGCCGGAGGCCGCCGGCTGACCCGTCGCACCCTTGGTCGGGCGGGCCGACGCCGGGGCGGACGCGGAGGCGGTGGCCGAGGCGGTCGTACTCGCCGACGGGCCCGGCGAGGCACCGTTCGGCGCGGCGGAGGCGCCGGGTGAGGCCGACGGGGACAGGGACGCGGCGCCGTGTCCCGCCGGAGCGCGCGAGGCTCCGCCGCCCGAGCCCGAGGCGTCCCGGGGGCTCGGGGCCTCGGTGGACACCCCGGGCTGCAGGATCGGGGCGATCGGCGGCTGCTTGGGCAGCGGCTTCGGAGTCATGCCGGAGACCCAGGCGTAGCTGAGGCCCGTCAGACCGGCCAGGGCGAGGGCGCACAGCGCGATCCTCAGGCGCGGGCGGCCCGCCGTGGAGCGTTTCGCGGCGCGGAAGATACGACCGCTCATCTTCACCGACAGATAGACGACCCCGGCCATCGGGCACAGCAGCATCACGCAGCCGATCACCCCGACCAACCCGTCGACGATCTTGCCGTCCGCCAACGCCGAACCCGTGCCGACGAGTTGCTCGGTCAGCGACCGCGTCATCGTGGCGAGGATCCGCGGCAGGTTCCACAGGGCGTAGCCCAGCTCCCCCACCAGCAGCGGCACCATGGTCAGCACCCAGGTGGCGACGATGGTCCGCGCCGACTTCTTCAGCCCCGCGACCTCCTTGCGGGCCGCCTTCCCCTTCGCCCCCGGCACCAGGCCGAGCAGGATCGGCTTGATCTTGCCGTAGAGGTCCGGCACGCCCGCGAGATCGCCCAGGATGTAGTAGCCGTCCAGCCGGACGGCCGGCATCAGCTGCTCCAGGATCTCGAAGTGCCCGAGGTAGACCGCGGCCAGGAAGAACTGCGCCCCGGTCGCGAAGTACGCCCCGGCCATGCCGAGCATGAAGACGACGTTGAAGTAGACCCCGCCCAGGTCGGTACGGATCCGCCCGGCCCGGCCGATCCGGTAGACGTCGGTGACGTCCGTGTACATGGAGGGCCAGATCAGGAAGAGCCCGCAGCCGATGCAGCCGGGCCGCGCGCCGCCGTACTTGCACGCGGAGGCGTGGCCGAACTCGTGGAAGACGAGCGAGGCCACGGTCAGCACGAACACGATCAGGATGAGGACCGGCTGGTCCAGGACCTCCAGGACCGGGTCGATCGCCCCGAAGAACCCGAACAGCCACACGTCCATGGCCGCGGCGGCCAGCAGCATCGCCACGACCACGGCCGGCCGGTGCAGCCAGGACAGCGCCCCAGCGATCCGTGCGGTGCGGCGCTCGTTGAAGATCACCCGGTGGCCCTTGAGGGCGAGCAGCAGGTCGGAGCGCGGGGCGTCGACCTCGTCGTCCTCCTGGCCCTCGGGGACCGTCACACCGAGCGGCTCGAGCTTGTTCTCCACCAGGTAGCGGATGTTCTCGCCGCTGACCTCGCGACCGAAGCGCGCGCTGACGCGGTACGCGATGGTCTCGACGTCACGGACGCCGTCGATGCTCGACGCCACGAGGTACAGCAGCCGGGACAGCTGCACGACCTGCCCGTCCCCCCGACGGGCGATGTACTTGGGGTCGGTGAAGCCCGACCCCTGGTACTCGCCGTGCAGCTTCAGCCCCGCGCTCAACCGCGGGACGGCCGGCGGCTGTTCGACGACCGGCAGGTTGCCCGTCGCCACCTGCTCGTAGGTCACCGGCCAGCCGCCGGGTCCGGGCACGGGCCCGGTGTCGTACAGCGCCGCGGTCCCGTCTCCGAGCACTGTCATATGTGGTCTCCCCCCACGTGTCCCCCGCGTCCGCGCTGTTTCCCCCCGGAAAGCGCGCCGCCTTCCCCCCGGAAAGCCCGGCGGGTTCCCCCCGGACAAGGCGCCGCGGGGGCGGGCCGCGCCGCACATGAGCGCGGTCCGCCCCCGTGGCCGTCGTAGCGGGTGAGTACCGCTACTACGGTGTCGCTACTGGGTGACGTTGATCGTCTGCGCGGCCGAGGACTCGGCGGCGGACCACGAGGAGTGGTCGTTCAGGGCGGCCGACTCGTTGTGCGCCGAGATGTTGGCGACGTGCTTGGTGACGTTGACCGTCTTGCCGAAGCTGAACTTCAGCCGGCCCAGGGCCTCGCGACCCGGCAGCAGCTCCGCGGACTCGGTCTCCAGCTCGTTCATGTCCATGCTCATGACGGATGTCCTTTCGGTGATGTTCTGGGTTCGTTCGGAGGTGGAGCGCGAGCGTTACTGCGTGACGTTGATGGCCTGGGCGGCGCCGGAGTCGGCCACCGACCACGAGGAGTGGTCGTTCAGGGCCGCGGACTCGTTGTGCGCCGAGATGTTGGCGACGTGCTTGGTGACGTTGACCGTCTTGCCGAAGCTGAACTTCAGGCGACCGAGGGCCTCGCGACCCGGCAGCAGCTCCGCGGACTCGGCCTCAAGCTCGTAGGCGTCCATCATGATCAGTTCCCCCTCAGGGATGGGCGTTTCCGATCGGACAGCGTCAGGATCCCCCCGGACTCTGTCCAATCTGGTCGGACGAGCTGTCCAACGAGATTGGACACTACGGCCTCGAAGGGCCGGTGCGCAAGCCGTTCTGGGAATCACCCTTTCGGCCCCCTGGGGACCCGACCGTAGAATCGGCCCCGACATGGACGGTCTTGCCGACACAGCCAGCAGGAAGTGACCCACCCGTGGCCAACGCACTGCAGCAGTTGATCCGTGAGCGCCTCGACCGCAAGGGCTGGTCCTACGGCGACGTGGCGCGCCGCGGCGGCATCCCGCGCTCCACCGTCCACCACCTGGCCACCGCCGACCGCGTCGTGCGCATGCCGCAGTCGGCCACCCTGGAGGGACTGTCCAAGGGCCTGGAACTCCCGTTGGACACCGTCCGCCGCGCCGCCGCGGAGGCCTGCGGCATCCACGTGTACGGCAGCCCCGAGGCCGGCGACACCCCCGCGAACCCCGCCGACCCCGAGGTCGACCTCCTCATCGCGAGCGTCCAGAAGCTCTCGTCGGACGACCGCCGCCATGTCGCGGCCCTGGTGGAGTCCCTGCTGGACCGGTCGTCGCCGCGTACACCCAAGGAGTGACGCCACCCGAACACGGATGCGTCGCATTCCGTCAAGTCGGAAAAAGAATGTCAACTACCCCCGAACACTCCAAGATCCCCCGCTAATCTCTCGTCCTGCCCGAGGAGCGAGACCCGCACGTCCACCCCGGGCTCCTTGGGGGGAATGTGTTGTTCGTGCATGGCGGACCGGCCACGGCCGTGGTCCGCGGGCCCGCGGGCCAGTCCGTCGTCCTGCTGTCCGGGGAACTGCCGGAGATACTCACCGAGGGGGCGGTCGCCGAGCTTGTCGACCTCGCCGCCGCGGTGCTGGACGCGGACGAACTGGAGCTGTTCCACAGCTGTCTGGACAGACTCCGCACCTACGGAATGCGCGCCGGTCGCCGGATCGAGGTCGAGGGCGCGGTCCTGACGGTCTACGAAGGCTGACGGGTCACGAAGGCCGACGGCCCTGAAGGCTGACGGTCCATGAGAGGCGGACGGTCCACGAAGGTCGACGCTCACAAAGGGTCACGCATGCCTACGGAACGCTCCGTTCCGTAGGCGCGGAAGTGCCCGGAGCCGGACTTGAACCGGCACGCCCGCGAAGGGGCAGCGAGGTTTAAGCTCGCCGTGTCTGCATTCCACCATCCGGGCAGGCCATGGGCTCCGCGTCGAGGTCCCGAGCCTATCGGGATGCTTCCCCCGAACAGCCCGGGCCGCAGCCCGATGTTGTCTTATTTTATTGATGTCTGAGGGTGCATCAGCACATGGAACACGCCATCCGCACTTGCCAGTAGCCTTACGCCCGACGCCTGCGCACGCATGCGGAATGACGGAATTTCACCGCCCGAACGAGGGTGCTCCACCGGTTCTCGACGGCCCCCGGCGCAAGCGCTTGCCATGTACTCGGCAAAGCGAGTTCTCAGGGGCCCCCGTCATCCCCAGGTATGACGCAGCGTCGCCGGGTCCGACCCGAGTCGCCCCCCGGAACCGGAACTGCGACTGACTACACGGACATCCCCGGCCCCCACGATGGAACACGTCCCCTTCCAAGACGTCGTCCCTCGAGGAGAGCCTTCCCGTGACCACCACACCCGTCGCCGGCCGGGCCACCGAAACCGTGGCCGCACGCGCCACGGACCTGTCGAAGATCTACGGACAGGGCGAGACCCAGGTGGTCGCCCTGGACCGGGTCTCCGTCGACTTCCGTCAGGCCGAGTTCACCGCGATCATGGGCCCCTCCGGCTCGGGCAAGTCCACGCTGATGCACTGCGTGGCCGGCCTCGACACCTTCTCCTCCGGCTCGGTGCGCATCGGCGAGACCGAGCTCGGCTCGCTGAAGGACAAGCAGCTCACCAAGCTGCGCCGGGACAAGATCGGCTTCATCTTCCAGGCCTTCAACCTGCTGCCGACCCTGACGGCCCTGGAGAACATCACCCTCCCGATGGACATCGCCGGGCGGAAACCGGACAAGCAGTGGCTCGACCGCGTCATCGAGATGGTCGGCCTGAGGGACCGTCTCGGCCACCGCCCCTCCCAGCTCTCCGGCGGCCAGCAGCAGCGGGTCGCCGTGGCCCGTGCCCTCGCCTCCCGGCCCGACATCATCTTCGGCGACGAGCCCACCGGAAACCTCGACTCCCGCTCCGGCGCCGAGGTGCTGGGCTTCCTGCGCAACTCCGTACGGGAGTTGGGACAGACCGTGGTCATGGTCACCCACGACCCGGTCGCCGCCGCCTACGCGGACCGCGTCGTCTTCCTCGCCGACGGCCGGATCGTCGACGAGATGTACCGGCCGTCGGCCGAGAACGTCCTGGACTTCCTGAAGCAGTTCGACGCGAAGGGCCGCACCAGCTGATGTTCCGCACCGCCCTGCGCAACGTACTCGCGCACAAGGCCAGGCTGCTGATGACCGTGCTCGCCGTGATGCTCGGCGTCGCGTTCGTCTCGGGCACGCTGGTCTTCACCAACACCATCTCCGACGCCTTCCAGAAGAGTTCGGCCAAGGGCTTCGACCAGGTCGACGTGGCCGTGCGGGCCAAGTACCAGGAGGACAAGGGCAACACGGTCGGCAAGACGCCCGAGTTGACCCAGGCGATGCTGGACGAAAGCGCCAGGGTGCCGGGGGCCGCCGACGCCATCGGAGTCGTGAGCGGCTTCACCGCCATCGCCGACAAGGACGGCAAGCTCATCGGCGGTGGCTTCCGCTCCGAGGGCGGCAACTACTGGGGCGGCAAGGACCCGCGTTACCCGCTGAAGGACGGCAGCGCGCCGCACGGCGCGAACCAGGTCGCCGTCGACGCGGACACCGCCAGGCGCGCCGGCTACAAGGTCGGCGACACCGTGCGGATCTCCGTCGACGGCCCGGTCCTCAAGCCCGTCATCAGCGGGATCTTCACCACCGACGACGGCAATGTCGCCGCCGGCGGCAGCCTCGCCCTCTTCGACACCGCCACCGCGCAGAAGCTGTTCGGCAAGGCGGGCACGTACGACGAGATCGACGTGAAGGCCGCCTCCGGTACCTCCCAGACCGCGCTGAAGACCTCCCTCGACGGCGCACTGGGCACCCGGCTCGTCGAGACCACCACCGGCAAGCAGCTCGCCGACGACCAGGCGCAGCAGATCTCCTCGTCGATGAGCGGGCTCAAGCAGGGTCTGCTGGTCTTCGCCGGCATCGCCCTCTTCGTCGGCACGTTCATCATCGCCAACACCTTCACCATGCTGGTCGCCCAGCGCACCAAGGAGCTGGCGCTGCTGCGCGCGGTCGGCGCCTCCCGTCGCCAGGTCACCCGGTCGGTGCTGATCGAGGCGTTCGTGGTGGGCGCGGTAGCGGGCGTCACCGGCCTCGTCGCGGGCATCGGCATCGGGGCGGCGCTGCGCTCCCTCATGAACACCCTCGGCGCGACGGTCCCGGACGGACCGCTGGTCATCACGCCGGGCACGGTCGCGAGCGCCCTCGCGGTCGGCGTCGTCATCACCATGCTGGCCGCGTGGCTGCCCGGACGCCGGGCCGCGAAGATCCCGCCGGTGGCCGCGATGAGCAGCCTGCACGCGAAGGCGACGACCAAGTCACTGGTGCTGCGCAACACGCTGGGCGCGCTGTTCAGCGCCGCGGGCGTGGCGACCGTGCTGGCCGCCACGTCGATGAACGGCAGCGACGGCCAGGCCCCGATGGGGCTCGGCGCGGTCCTGCTGATCATCGGCGTCTTCATCCTCACGCCGCTGCTGTCCCGGCCGCTGATCGCGGCCGCCGCACCGGTGCTGCGTGTCTTCGGCGTCTCCGGCAAGCTGGCCCGGCAGAACTCGGTGCGCAACCCGCGCCGTACGGCCGCCACCGCCTCCGCGCTGATGATCGGCCTCACCCTGATCACCGGCATGACGGTGATGGCGGGCAGTCTGCAGAAGTCCATCGACAAGATGGCGAGTTCGGCGATCCGCGCGGACTACGTGGTCTCCATGGCGAACGGCAACGAGCTCTCGCCCGACGTCGACCAGAAGGTGTCCGCCACCGAGGGCGTCACCGCCACCAGCCCGCTGCGCAACGTCTATTCGCGCATCGACGGCACGGGCGAGTCCCTGACCGGCGTCAACGGATCGGCCATCGGCCGGCTCACCGACCTGAAGCTCGACAGCGGTACCTTCGAGGTCGGCGGCGCTCAGGCCGTCGTCGACAAGGAGACCGCCAAGTCCCACGGCTGGAAGGCGGGTTCGTCCTTCACCGCGCACTACGAGGACGGCAGGTCCTCGCGTCTGACGGTCTCCGGCGTCTACGAGGGCAACGAGCTGATCCGGGGCATCCTGCTCGACAGCGCCGTCGTCACCCCGCACGTGAAGGACCCCGGCGACATGCAGGTCCTGGTGAAGACCGCCGACGGCGCGTCCGACGCGACCAAGGACCGGCTGGAGAAGGCGCTCGGCTCCAACCCGGCGATCAAGGTCCAGGACAAGAAGGACCTCTCCAACAGCATCGCGCAGACCTTCACACTGATCCTGAACATGGTCTACGGTCTGCTCGCCATGGCGGTGATCGTGGCGGTTCTCGGGGTCATCAACACCCTGGCCATGTCGGTCTTCGAGCGCTCCCAGGAGATCGGGATGCTCCGCGCGATCGGCCTGGACCGCAAGTCCGTCAAGCGGATGGTCCGTCTGGAGTCCCTGGTGATCTCCCTGTTCGGCGGGGTGCTCGGCATCGGCCTGGGCGTCTTCTTCGGCTGGGCGGCCGGCGAGCTGCTCGGCACGAAGATGCCGACGTACGAACTGGTCCTGCCCTGGGCCCGGATGGCGGTCTTCCTTCTGCTGGCCGCCACGGTCGGCGTCCTGGCCGCCCTCTGGCCGGCTCGCCGCGCGGCCCGCCTGAACATGCTGTCGGCCATCAAGTCCGAGTAGCGCTACGGCAGTCGGGGCCCCGTCCAATCACCGGACGGGGCCCCTTCGCACATACGCGGCTCAGCCGCCCCAACCCTCCGGGGTGCGCACCGCGAGCACCTGGTTGACACCGATGCGGCGGCACCCGAAGGAGAGGACGGAGGCGGCCCGGTACGGCAGTCCGGGCCCCGCCCGGCGACCGGACGGACCCCCCTCATACGCACGCGGCTCAGCCGCCCCAAGTCCGGGCCCGCAACGGCATCCCGGACGCACCGCCCTCCGGGGTGCGCACCACGAGCACCTGGTTGACACCGATGCGGTTGCGCTCGAAGGAGAGCGCGCAGGCGGCCATGTACAGCCGCCAGACGCGCGCCCGGCCCGCCCCGGCCAGCCGCACCGCGCGGGCCCAGTCGGCCTCCAGGTTGGCCACCCAGCGGCGCAGGGTGAGCCCGTAGTGCTCGCGGATCGCCTCGACGTCCCGCACCTCGAACCCGGCCCGCTCCAGCTGGGTGACGGTGGTCCCGACCGGGGCGAGCTCCCCGTCGGGGAACACGTACGCGTCGATGAACTCGTCGACGTTGTACGACGATTCGTCGCGCTGCGGACGACGGCCGATCTGGTGGTTGAGCAGCCGCCCGCCGGGCCGCAGCAGCCGGTACAGGTTCTCCGCGTACTCCAGGTACCGGTCGGCGCCCACGTGTTCGGCCATGCCGATGGAGGAGATGGCGTCGTAGGGCCCGTCGGCGACGTCCCGGTAGTCCTGCACCCTGATCTCCACCAGGTCGGTCAGCCCCTCGTCGGCGGCCCGTTTACGGGCGTACGCGGCCTGTTCCTGGGAGAGGGTGATGCCGACGACGCGCACGCCGTACTCGCGGGCCGCGTGGAGGGCCATCGAACCCCAGCCGCAGCCGACGTCCAGCAGCCGCTGACCCGCCGTCAGTCCCAGCTTGCGGCAGACGAGATCGAGCTTGTCGCGCTGGGCCTGTTCGAGCGTGGCGTCCGGGGCGGGCCAGTAGGCGCACGAGTAGACCATCGACGGGCCGAGGACGATCTCGTAGAAGTCGTTTCCGACGTCGTAGTGGTGGCTGATGGCGCGTCTGTCGGTGCGCTTGGTGTGCAGATGGGCGCGGGCCCTGCGGACCTCCTCGCGGGGCGGCGCGGGCGGCAGCGGCAGCCCGGCGATCTTCACGAGCCCCCGGGCGGCGGCCCGTACCTTCGGGTCCCGCAGCGCCTGCACCAGGGTCCTGGCGTCCTCCCCGCGCTCCCAGACGAGCTCCGCCATCAGGTCCAGGGCCTGGTACAGATCGCCCTCGATCTCCAGATCCCCGGCGACCCAGGCCCGGGCCAGCCCCAGCTCCCCCGGCTTCCACAGCAGCCGCCGCACCGCCCGGCGGTTGCGCACGACCAGCGCCGGTGCGTCCGGCGGCCCCGCCTGCGAACCGTCCCAGGCGCGGATCCGCACCGGCAACGGCACTCCCAGCAACTGCTCGACGAGGCTCTTCAGCCGCAGCGCGGCGTCAGCCATGGCGCACACCTCCGTGACGAGATCCCGGAATGTCCCATACCCACGAAAACACCGTTGAGGTGGCCGCGCAGTCCCCCACGGCTGTTACGGATCAGAAAAAACCCGAAGGGCCTCCCGCACCACGGATGGCGGGAGGCCCTTCGGTTCGTTCAGCGACCGGAAACCGGTCAGGAGGCCTTGGCCTCGGTCTTCTTCGGCTCGGCGGCCGGCACCGGACGGGCGGCCTCGTAGAACTCCTCGCGCGGGTGCTCCATCGCACCGAGGGAGACGACCTCGCGCTTGAGGAACATGCCGAGGGTCCAGTCGGCGAAGACGCGGACCTTGCGGTTCCAGGTCGGCATCGCGAGGCCGTGGTAGCCACGGTGCATGTACCAGGCGAGACGGCCCTTGAGCTTGATCTTCATCTTGCCCATGACGATCATCGCGACGCCCTTGTGGAGGCCGAGACCGGCCACCGCGCCCTTGTTGGCGTGGCTGTAGTCCTTCTGCGGGAAGCCCCGCATACCGGAGATCACGTTGTCGCCGAGGACCTTGGCCTGGCGCAGCGCGTGCTGGGCGTTCGGCGGGCACCATGCGTTCTCGTTGCCCGCCTTGCGGCCGACGAGGTCCGGGACCTGGGCGTTGTCGCCGGCGGCCCAGATGTAGTCGGTGCCCTTGACCTGGAGGGTCGGCTCGCAGTCGACGTGACCGCGGGGGCCGAGCGGCAGGCCGTAGCGGGCGAGGGCCGGGTTGGGCTTCACACCGGCGGTCCACACGATGGTGTTGGAGTCGACCTCGAGGCCGTTCTTCAGCACCACGTGGCCGTCCACGCAGGAGTCCATCGAGGTGGAGAGGTAGATCTCCACACCGCGGCTCTCCAGGTGCTCCTTGCCGTAGGCGCCCAGCTTGGGGCCGACCTCGGGCAGGATCTTGTCGGCGGCGTCGACGAGGATGAAGCGCATGTCCTCGCGGGAGACGTTCTTGTAGTACTTGGCCGCGTCGCGGGCCAGGTCCTCGACCTCACCGATGGTCTCGGCACCGGCGAAGCCGCCGCCGATGAAGACGAAGGTGAGCGCCTTGCGGCGGATCTCCTCGTCGGTGGTGGAGTCGGCCTTGTCGAGCTGCTCGAGGACGTGGTTGCGCAGGCCGATGGCCTCCTCGATGCCCTTCATGCCGATGCCCTGCTCGGCGAGGCCGGGGATCGGGAAGGTGCGGGAGACCGCGCCGAGCGCGATCACCAGGTAGTCGAAGGGCAGCTCGTACGCCCCGCCGACCAGCGGGGCGATCGTGGCGACCTTGCGGTCCTGGTCGATGGTGGTGACCCGGCCGGTGAGGACCTCCGCCTTGGGCAGCACGCGTCGCAGCGGGACGACGACGTGGCGCGGGGAGATGTTGCCGGCGGCGGTTTCGGGAAGGAAGGGCTGGTAGGTCATGTACGACCGGGGGTCGACGACCGTGACGGTCGCCTCTCCGTAGCGCATCTTCTTCTGGATGCGCCGAGCTGCGTACAGGCCTACGTACCCACCGCCTACTACGAGGATCCTGGGACGCTCCGTGGTGCTCATGGCATCGAGTATCCACCCGCCCCAGGGGGGTCGCTCGTGCGCCCCTTCACAAGCTCTTGCAGGGGGTGTGTTATCCTGCGCGACCCGCGTGACGTGGATCATGGTCGGGCGGGGAACCCCCCGCCCGGTACGACCCGTTGTCAATGCCGCGTGAGCAGCCTCTCCGGCCCGATGACGCTCTCGTGAGCGGCCCGAAACAACCCTCCGGAAGCCCCTTCCCCTGCCCCCTTACACGCTTCTATTGAACGTGTTCAAGGGCCTGCTGGCTCCCCGGAAGGGCCAAGCGGGGCCTTTTCGTGGTTCGACACGGTGGAATTCCTTGTGAAGAACTTCACGAACTTTCCCGGAGGCGTGTTGCCGAGGGGCCCGCGAGGGCCCCTCGATCATGCTCAGACGCTACCCGACCTGCTCGTCCGAGTGCTACCGATCGGTAACAAACGAGACCTACGCCACCGACCACGCGATGCCGTCGAGGATGTCGTGCTCGCTGACGACGACCTCCCCCGCACCGGTCCGCTCCATGATCGACAGCAGGACGAGGGCCCCGGCGGCGATGACGTCGACACGGCCCGGATGCATGGACGGTACGGCGGCCCGCTCGGCGTGGGTGGAGTGCAGCAGCCAGTCGGTGATCTCCCGGACACGTTCGAGGGAGACCCGGGAGTGGTGGATGCGGGCGGAGTCGTACTCGGGCAGCTCCTGGGCGATGGCCGAGACGGTCGTCACCGACCCCGCGAGCCCGACCAGGGTGCGCGCCTCACGCAGCGGGACCGTCTCCTCGGCGAGGTCCAGGGCCCGCTCGATGTCGGCTCGCATGGCGGCGATCTGCTCCTCGGTGGGCGGGTCGGTCACGGCGCCCTCCCGGACCAGGTGCCGCTCGGTCATCCGCACACAGCCGACGTCCACGGAACGGGCCGCCCGCACGTGCTCCTCACCGACCACGAACTCGGTGGACCCGCCGCCGATGTCCACGACGAGGTACGGCCTGTCGAGGTGATCGGCGCCGGCCAGCTCCCTGGTCGCCCCGGTGAAGGAGAACTCGGCCTCCTGGTCGCCGGAGATGACCTCGGGCTCCACGCCCAGGATGTCGAGGACCCCGCGCACGAACTCGTCCCGGTTCTTCGCGTCCCGCGAGGCGGAGGTGGCCACGAACCGCAGCCGCTCGGCGCCGTGCTCCTTGATCACGGCCGCGTACTCACGGCAGGCGGCGAAGGTCCGCTCCAGCGCCTCGGGCGCGAGCAGCCCGGTCCGGTCGACGCCCTGCCCGAGCCGCACGATGGTCATGCGCCGGTCCAGATCGACCAGCTCCCCGGTCCGGGGGTCCGCGTCGGCGACGAGCAGCCGGATGGAGTTCGTACCGCAGTCGACGGCGGCGACACGGGTCACTTCTCGTCCTCCTTCGCGGGAGTCACGCAGGTCCCCTTGGCCCACCACTGGGGCAGCAGGGCGATCGCCTCGTCGCCGAGCGGGTTCACACCCGGGCCGGCGGCCAGCGAGTGGGCCACCAGGACGTGCAGGCACTTCACCCGGTCCGGCATGCCGCCGGCGCTGGGGAAGTCGGTCAGCTCCTCGATCTCGTCCCGGCGGCGGACGTAGTCCTCGTGCGCGGCACGGTACGCGGCGGCCAGCTCGGGATCCGTCCCCAGCCGCTCCGTCATCTCCTTCATCACACCGTTCGCCTCCAACGTGCCGATGGCGGAGTTCGCCTTGGGGCACGTCAGGTAGTACAGGGTGGGGAAGGGGGTGCCGTCGGGAAGACGGGGCGCCGTCTCCACCACGTCCGGCTGCCCGCACGGGCACCGGTGGGCGATGGCGCGCAGGCCGCGCGGCGGACGCCCGAGCTGCTGCTTGAAGGCCTCGACGTCCGCGTCGGTGGGCTCGGTGCGCGGGGTGGTCGGCGGAGGCGTTTCCACTACGAACTTGTCTCTCTCGTCACGTCACTGGTCGGAGGCGTCGGACTTGTCGACCCCGTACCAGACATTGGCGTACCAGGGCCGGTCGGCGGCCCCGCGGTCGGCGCGGGACTGCTTGGCCGCGTCCGGGTCGATCACGACGTACCCCGTCTCGCCCGGCATCACATAGTGCAACCGCTGCCGGATCTGCTGCTGGGCGTACGCGTCGTCCTGCCAGCGCGCCTTGAGGTCGCGCAGCTGCTCGACCCGCTGTCGTTCCTGTTGCTGCTGCCGCTCCAGGTCGGAGATCTGGGCGCGCTGGGAGACGTACTGACGCATCGGGTAGGCCAGCGCCACGACCAGCGTGCACACCACGAGCGCGAGCAGGGCCGCACGGCCGGTGAGGCGGGAGCGGCGGGCCTGGCGCCGGGTCTGGGAACGGTAGACACGGGCCGCGGTCTGCTCGCCGAGCAGCCGCAGTCTGGTCGCGGTGGAGAACCGGTCCCGGTCCTTCACGGCCATGTTCCCCGCCTCCCGTCACACGTGCGTACGTCCCCGCACACGGTACGGGACCGGTACGGGGACGTACGTACGACTGGCTAAGGCTTGACCCCGTAAGGATCAGCCGTCGACGGTGCTCAGCCCTTGGCGCTCAGCCCTTGGTGCTCAGCCCTTGAAGCGCGGGAACGCGCTGCGGCCCGCGTACACCGCCGCGTCGTCGAGGATCTCCTCGATGCGCAGCAGCTGGTTGTACTTGGCGACGCGCTCGGAGCGGGCCGGGGCGCCGGTCTTGATCTGGCCGCAGTTGGTGGCGACGGCCAGGTCGGCGATGGTGACGTCCTCGGTCTCGCCGGAACGGTGCGACATCATGCACTTGAAGCCGTTGCGCTGGGCCAGCTCGACGGCGTCCAGGGTCTCGGTCAGCGATCCGATCTGGTTCACCTTCACGAGCAGGGCGTTCGCGGTGCCCTCCTCGATGCCGCGGGCGAGGCGCTCGGGGTTGGTGACGAACAGGTCGTCGCCGACGATCTGGACCTTGTCGCCGAGCTTGTCGGTGAGCACCTTCCAGCCGGCCCAGTCGTCCTCGAACAGCGGGTCCTCGATGGAGACCAGCGGGTAGGCGGCGACGAGCTCCTCGTAGTACTCGGTCATCTCGGCGGCCGAGCGGGACTTGCCCTCGAACTCGTACTTGCCGTCCTTGTAGAACTCGGACGCGGCGACGTCGAGCGCGAGCGCGATCTGCTCGCCCGGGACGTACCCGGCCTGCTTGATGGCCTCGAGGATGAGGTCGAGGGCGGCGCGGTTGGACTCGAGGTTCGGGGCGAAGCCGCCCTCGTCACCGAGGCCGGTGGCCAGGCCCTTGCCCTTCAGGACCTTCTTCAGGGTGTGGTAGACCTCGGCACCCCAGCGCAGCGCCTCGGAGAAGGACTCCGCGCCGATCGGGGCGATCATGAACTCCTGGATGTCCACGTTGGAGTCGGCGTGCGAGCCGCCGTTCAGGATGTTCATCATCGGCACCGGCAGCAGGTGCGCGTTCGGGCCGCCCAGGTAGCGGAAGAGCGGGAGGTCGCTGGCCTCGGAGGCGGCGTGGGCAACGGCGAGGGAGACGCCGAGGATGGCGTTGGCGCCGAGGGAGCCCTTGTTGTCGGTGGCGTCCAGGTCGAACATCGCCTGGTCGATCAGGCGCTGCTCGGTGGCGTCGTACCCGACCAGCTCCGGGCCGATCTGCTCGATGACGGCGAGGACGGCCTTCTCGACGCCCTTGCCCTGGTAGCGGTTGGGGTCACCGTCGCGGAGCTCGATGGCCTCGAAGGCGCCCGTGGAGGCGCCGGACGGGACGGCGGCACGACCCGTGCTGCCGTCGTCGAGGCCGACCTCGACCTCGACCGTGGGGTTGCCTCGGGAGTCCAGGATTTCCCGGGCTACGACGACGTCGATGGACGGCACGAGCATCTCCTTCTTCCATGTGACGCGGCTGTGCAGCGCCGCGGTGGCTCTGCGAGACGAGCCTAACCGCCCAAGGCCGATCGGCCACGCCGCCGACCACCCCTTGGGCAGAACCGAGAGTAAATTGTTTCTGAACGGAACAAAGAGGGTGGGGCGCTCCCGCGTGAAAACGGTGCGAGCACCCGCGCATGAAAAAGCCCCGCCCCGGTGCGTACGGGGGAACACGCACCGGAGCGGGGAGCCCGTGGGGACGGGGGAGGCCCTCACGCGTTCTCCACACTGGGGAACACGGCGGTCAGGGCCCTGTGGTTCAGCTCTTACTTCAGGTGCAGCTGCTGACCCGGGTAGATCAGGTTGGCGTCGGCGATGATGTCCTTGTTCAGCTCGAACAGCTTCTTCCAGCCGCCCTTGACGCCGTGCTTGGCGGCGATGGAGCTGAGGGTGTCACCCTTGACGACCTTGTACTCGCCGTCACCCTTCTTGACCTTCTTGCCGGTCGGGGTGGTGACGGTCTTCTGGCTCTTGTGGGTCTTGGCGGCCGGACGCTCGGAGGAGCGGGAGGCGGCCTGCGACTCGGTCGAGCGGTTGGTGGTGCCGCTGGAGGCGCTCGCGCCGTTGTAGGCGGCGCTGGACAGGCCCTTGCCGCAGACCGGCCAGGCGCCCTTGCCCTGGGAGGCGAGGACCTTCTCGGCGACGGCTATCTGCTGCGCCTTGCTGGCCTGGTTGGCCTGCGGGGCGTAGGCGGTGCCGCCGTACGCGGCCCAGGTGGAGGCGGAGAACTGCAGGCCGCCGTAGTAACCGTTGCCGGTGTTGATGGACCAGTTGCCGCCCGACTCGCACTGGGCGACCGCGTCCCACTCGGAGGCGGTGGCTGCGGAGGCGTTGCCGGCCGCCATCAGCGGAGCGGCAATGGCGACACCGGTGACACCGGCGAGCGCGGCGGCACGGGTGGCCTTGGACGGACGACGGTGCTTGCCCTTGCCGGAAAACAGCATGGTTGATCCCCTCACCGACGCCTGCGAGGTGAGCTGTCGGGTTCGGGCCGGTTGAGTTGCCCGGCCGCGTCCTCGCTTTCACGAGACGCGGCTCCACCCCAAGCCGCCACCGTCAACTGCCCGGTGGGGCACTTACCTTGGGTCCCCCGCTCCTGCCTACGGCGCTGTCAAGCGACGACTGTTCCCGTACGGCCACTGGCAGGATTCGGCGTTGCGGCCGCCGGGGCTCGGATTGCCGAGCGGTGAAGACCGTAGACACGGAATCGGCGGAATTTCAAAGACGATCAGGGCTTCTGAGACTCATCCCACACTTTCGCCAAACCGGACATTCAGCGCGAAGCATGACGTGAACTCCCGTCTTTTTCCGCCCCGTTCGCCCCTTATTCAACCGGAAGTTCGAGCGTCTGACCGGCGGAGACATGGTTCGGGTCGGCGCCGATGGCCTGCTTGTTCGCGCCGTAGAGCGCGCGCCATCCGCCGTCCAGGCCAAGGCTGTCGGCGATGGAGCCGAGGGTGTCGCCGGCGTGCACGGTGTACGTGCCGCCCTTGGCGCTCTCGGTGACGGCCTCCTCGGCGCTCGGGCCGCGGTGCCGTCCGGCGCCCGTGGCGGAGGCGACGGCGCCGGTGTCGACGAGGCTCCAAGAGCCCACCGCCTGCTGCTCATTGTCCGAGTCGTCGCTTTTCGACGGACCTGTCGACGGACTGTCGGCCGCCCGTGAATCCGAGGGAGACACGGAGGGCGAGGCCGAGTTGTCCGATTTGTTGGACTTGCCCGCCGAAGGGGAGGGAGAGCCGGTGGAGGCGGAGAGCGACGGCGAGCCGTCCGTCGAGGAGGAGTCACCCGCCGAGTCGCCCGAGGAGTTGGACAGACCGGTGGAACCGGACCCGCCCGAGGTGTCGGACGAACCGGATGAACCGGACGAACCGCCGGACACACCGGTGTCGATGTCCACCGAGGCCGAGTCCTCGGTCAGCCCGGAGGTCAGTCCACAGGTGTGGAAGGCGCCGACGCCCTCGGCGTCGAGGATCTTCTCGGCGACGGCTATCTGCTGGTTGCGGCTGGCGAGGTCGGGGCGCTCGGCGTAGTCGAGGCCGCCGTACTTGTCCCAGTCGTCCTGGGTCAGCTTCAGGCCGCCGTAGAAACCGCCGCTGTTCTCGCTCCAGGAGCCGCCGGTCTCGCAGTTCGCCACCTTGTCCCACGTGGTCCCGTCGGCCGCGTTCGCGCTCGCCGCACCGAGAAGCGGGATGGCGATGGCGGAGCCGGTCACGCCGGCCGCGACGAGCAGGGCCGGAGCCTGGCGGGGGCGACGGTGACGACCGTTCCCGGAGAGCATGTGGGGGCCTTTCGCGAGACAGTACTGACCACGGCGCGTGAAGCGTGGGCCAAACCCTGGCGCCGCTGTTGATCCGTGAACGTATCGTCAGACGATCACTTGTCACAAGTTAATGCCGCGTAGATCACGTGAAGATCACAGACTTGAGCGCGTGTCATGTTTGTCCGGCGTTTGTCCGGCGGTGTCTCCTCATCCGGCCGGGGTGAACTCCACCGGAAGCGTGCGCAGTCCGCGCATGATGAGCCCGCCCCGCCACCTCAACTCGGCCGGGTCGGCCCCGAGTTGCAGATCCGGCAGTCGAGTGAGCAGCGTGGCCAGCGCGGTCTGGCCCTCCAACCGGGCCAGCGGGGCGCCGAGACAGTAGTGGATGCCGTGGCCGTAGCCGAGGTGTTGGTTGTCACGCCGGGCGAGGTCGAGGGTGTCGGGGTCGGCGAACCGCTCCGGGTCCCGGTCCGCGGCGGCCAGGACGACGAGGACCGGGTCGCCGGCCGCGATGTGCTGTCCGCCGATGGTGAGGGGTTCGGTGGCGAACCGCCAGGTGGCCAGCTCCACCGGGCCGTCGTAGCGCAGGAGTTCCTCGACGGCGGTCGCGAGCAGGGCCTCTTCGCCGGCCGCGAGGGAGTTCTGGAGGGCTTGCCGCTGCTCGGGGTGGGTGAGCAGGGCGTAGGTGCCGTTGCCGATGAGGTTGACGGTGGTCTCGAACCCGGCGAACAGCAGGATGAACGCCATCGCCGCGGCCTCGTTCTCGGTGAGGTGCTCGCCGTGGTCGGAGGCGCGGATGAGTCCGGAGATGAGGTCCTCGCCGGGAGCGGGCTCGTCCGGGAGGGCCTGGCGCTTCTTGTGGATGAGCTCGGCGAGGTACCCCCGCATCTTCTTCACCGACCGCGCGACTCCGCCCCTCGGTCCGCCCCCGTGCCGGATCATCATGCCCGCCCAGTCCCGGAAGTCGTCCTGGTCCTCGCGCGGGACGCCGAGGAGGTCGCAGATCGCGTAGATGGGGAGCGGGAAGGCGAACTCGTGGATGAGGTCCGCTTCCCCCTTCCCCGCGAACCCGTCGATGAGACGGTCCGTCAACTCCTGCACCCGCGGGGCGAACTCGGCGACCCGGCGCGGGGTGAAGGCCTTGCTGACGAGCCGGCGCAGCCGGGTGTGGTCCGGCGGGTCGATGTTGAGCAGATGCGTCATCAGCTCCGCCTTCCGCTCCCCCGGGATCCCCGTCCTGCCCCTGGCGTGGGCGGGTTCGTCGTGGTGCGCGGGGTTCTTGGAGAGCCGGCTGTCGGCGAGCGTCTGCTTGGCGTCGGCGTACCGGGTGACCAGCCAGGCCTCGACTCCGCTGGGCAGCGTGGTCCGGTGAACGGGGGCGTGCTCACGCAGCCACGCGTAGGCGGGGTAGGGGTCGGTGGCGAACTCCCAGCTGAAGAGTTCCGGGACGGTGCTGTCGGGAGCGGGATGGCTGGTCACTCCTCGACGGTATCCGGCCTCCCGCACCCGTCCAGACCTCGGCGCCAGGACTATGGCGGGCGGGGTGTCGGGCGACGGCGGACCGCGGGGCCGGGAGGACAGGGGACCGCCGGGCCGGGACTACGGGGGGCCGGGGGGCCGGGACGACAGGGGGCCGCTGTGCCGGGACGACGGCGGATCCCTATGCCAGGACGACAGCGGACCTCCGAGCCGAGCGACAGCGGATCGCCGGGCCGGAACGACAGCGCACCGCCGGACCAGAACGACAGCGCACCGCCGGACCAGAACGACAGCAGACCGCCGGACCAGGACGACAGGCCCTCAGCGGACCGCAGTACTAGGAGGACAGCCCCTCAGTGGCGCGCACCGCGTCTCGGTACGCCCGCGCCGCGACCCGCAGCGCCGCTTCCGGGTCCACGCCCTGCGCCTCCGCCCGCGCCGCCAGCGCAAGGAGCTCGTAGCCGATGCCCTCACCCGCCGGCAGCGGCACGTCCAGTCCCGCCGTCCGCACGCGGGACGCCAGCTTCGACGCGAGGGCGAGGCCCGGCTGGCCCAGGGGTATCCCGTCCGTCACCGACTCCCGCCGCTTCTCGATCGCCTTGGTGCGCAGCCAGTGCTCCTTGACCTCCTCCGGGGTCGTCGCCGTCTCGTCGCCGAAGACGTGCGGGTGGCGGTGGATGAGCTTGGCGACGATGCCGCCGGCCACGTCGTCGATGGAGAAGGGTGTCTCCGGGTCCTCCTCGGCGATGCGGGAGTGGAAGACGACCTGCAGCAGAACGTCGCCCAGTTCCTCGCGCAGCTCGTCGCGGTCGCCGTCCTCGATCGCCTCGACGAGTTCGTACGCCTCCTCGATGCCGTACTTCGCCAGCCCCTTGTGGGTCTGCTGGGAGGACCAGGGGCATTCGAGACGGATCCGGTCCATGACCTGGACGAGGTCGAGAAGGCGGGCGCCGGGCAGGTCGTAGGAGGCGGGGAGGAGCTCCAGGTCGGGCATGCTCACGCGTCCCGAACCGGCGAGCCGCGCGAGGCCGTCCGTGAGGGCCGGCTCGCCCTCGCCCGTGGCGACGAGCACGACCGTGCGGCCACCGGAGCAGGCGGCCACCAGTTCCTCGGCCGTCGGGGCCCCCTCGTCGACGGCGATCCCGGCTTCCCGCAGATACGGCAGCTGCGGATGCGCACCGTCCGCGCACAGCACACGGTCGGCCGCGTGCAATGCCTGCCACGCGGGCCAGGACAGCAAGCCGGGTGCCACCCGGTGGCTGGTGGTGAGCAGGACGATGCGGCCGGGGTCGACGGCGGCGTCTTCGGGTCGGCTGGTTGCGTTCACGGTTCGAAGCTAACCCACGTCACCGACGGCACCACGAGTTGTCCACAGGGCGGGAGGCTGGTTGTCCACAGGTGGGCGGCGCCGCCGTACCGTTCCTCCGGCTTCGGCTACGCCGACTGCTGGGTCGCCGTGACCTCACGGACCCACGGGGTCTTCGCGTCCACGCGGCTGCTCTTCTGGACGTCCCAGGTGCCGTAGCGCGGGTTGAGGTCGACGTGGAGTTCCTTGGACGCCTTGGACAGGGCGTCCCAGAAGGCCGGCTTGCTGGTGTCGGTGCCGAGGCTCTGGGCGAGTTTCTGGGCCTCGAGCTGGAGGCGCAGGTTGTCGTCGAGGCGCTCGGGGGCCACCCCGTACTGCTGCAGCCAGGCCGTCTCGAGCGCCTTGGAGCCGCCGACCTGCTGTTCCAGGCCGGCCCGCATCTGCTGGACGTCCTTGGGGGTGACGCTCACGCCTGCGTCCTGGGCGGCGCGCCGCACCACCTGGTCGAGGACCATGCCGTGCAGGGTGTCGCGGGTGAGGCTGCCGGTCTGCGCGACGGCCTGCTTGTACTGCGCCTCGTTCGCCACGGCCGCGCGCTGCGCCTCGCGCACCTCGTTCACCCGGTTCTCGAGCTGCGACACGGTGATCCGCCGGCCGCCCACGACGGCCGCCGCGCCGGGATGCGCGTCGCTTCCACAGGCGGTGAGGAGAGGGGCCGCGGCGGCGATCGCGGCGGTGAGCAGGAGCGCGGTGCGACGGCGGCGGTGCAAGGAAGCCTCCCGAGGAGATTGTGCGACGGTGCACAAAGTCTTGCGGTGATCGATGGTAGGCAGTGGGACGGCTGGGGCCAACCCCTCGACCGACCCATTCGACCAACGATTCAGCCTGCGCTGGGGCACCGCCGCACCGGCGGAGTTTCGCGCCACGCACCCACGGGCTCAACCTCGCGCGTCGACCGCCCGCTTCACCGCGGCGGCGACACCGGCGCGCAGTCCGTCGTCGGCGGGCACCCAGGCCACGTTGTCCGAGCCGGCCCCGCCCTTGCTCCCGTTTCCGCTCCCACCGCCCACGAGCACGAACCCCAGTTTCGCGTACCGCTGGGTCACCTCCTGCGCCGCCTTCACCTCGGGGCCACCCACAGCGAGGACGACCTCGCAGGAGCCCTGAAGCAAGGCGTTGAGGAAGGGTCGGGCGTTCGCCGTGCTCTGTTCTCCCGTCACCGAGGAGTAGCTCACGCGCGCGTGCGTGGTGAGAGAGGCGTCCTGCATGCCCTGCCAGACGGCCGCGGCGGGTTTGGCGTTGATGCCGTGCCGGTCGGTGAGGAGGCAGGCGTCGGTCTCGGTGTAGTGGCGGGCACGGGTGGCGGGGATCGGCGGGCGGCTGGTGCCGTGGCTGTAGAGGAAGAACCCGGTCACGATCACCGCGAGGACGACAGCGACCGCCGTACCGATCATGGCGATGGTGCGTCCCCCGAGCGACCGCAGCCCGGCCACCGCGGCACGTCCCACAGCGGTGAGCCGCCCCGTGCCCTCCTCCCGGACCGGCCGTGCCCGCACGACCTGCCGGACCTGCTTGACCATGTGGTGCTACTCCTCCACGCGCTCGGGCAGCGGGCCGGCCGCCTGGCCGGTGCCCATGACTTCCGCCCGCTCAGCCGCTTGTTCGACCGCCGGTCCACCGGAACCCCCGCCGAGCCACGCGGGCTCGCGCCGGCCTGCCCGCCGGGGCCACGCCGTCCACGCGTGCGCCGAGGCGCCCGCCATCGACAGCGTGATCAGGAGCAGGTCCGCCCCGAACAACGCGCCGTGGGTGTCGTCCGGGGTGAGAGCGAGTTCGGTGACCCAGGCCACGAGGACCGCGCTGAACCCGGCGAAGGCCAGCCAGTCGGCGCGGGTCCGGCGCCGCAGGGCGAGCACGAGGGACGGCAGCGGACAGAGCAGACCCAGGCTGACCACGGGCAGCGCGGCGAAGCCCGCACGCACGGCGGGCAGCCGCAGCACCGGCGCGGCCGGCACCTTCAGCACCCTCGAGATCAGCCTCGGCATCCTCATCGCCCTCACCCTCACCCTCACCCTTCGGCCGTCGGCCTTCGGCTTCGTCCTCAGCCGGTGATGGCGACCGGCCCGTCCCACGCGTCGCGGTCCACGGTGATCGTGTAACCGCCGCGGGACTCCTTGCTGTTGACCAGGTATTGGTGGCCACGGCTGTGGCCGGTGTACTGGGTGGTGCCCCACGGCCAGTCCGAGGTGGTCGTGTTGGTCTTGTCCCACAGCGCGTACCAGAGGTTGCCCGGCAGATCCGTCTTGTTGGTGGCGGTGGCGATCGCCTTGGCGCTGGAGCTGGTGAAGCCGTAGTAGCCGGTGCGGTACGTCTTGGCGTGCAGCTCCTTGTCGAACGCGCGGACGTACGTCAGCACGGCGTTGTTGCAGGAGGTGTTCGTGACGTCGTACGGCTCCATGTCGAGGAAGATCGGGCTGCCGGCCTTCATACCGAGCGCCGAGGCCTTGGCGACCGCGTCGTCCGCCTCGCTCTTGCCGACGGCGGCGGCGGTGGAGGCGCTGATCTTGACCGAGCCGCCGGAGCCGCAGGACGGCTGGGAGCCGACGTACAGCGGGATGAGCTTCCAGCCGACCGTGCTGACGGACTTGACCCAGGACGCGGTGAGGTTGGGCTGGTTGCAGCCGCGGTTCTTGCCGCCGATGTAGACGGCCGCGGCGCCGTAGAAACCGGTGTGCCAGGCCTTCATCGCGGCGAGGGAGGGGGCGGCACAGGCGTCGAAGGCGCGGCCCGTGAAGGTCTTCTGCGCGGGCCAGGTCGTGGCCGCCATCGAGGTCGTCGCGGCGATCCCGCCGCCCGCCACGACGACGACGCCCGCCACGCCCCACGCTATGTACCTGCGCTTCTTCGACTGCCGATGGTCGGCCATCCCCACCCCTGTTCATGACAAGCGGGCGTGTACGGCGACGCGTACACGCCCGACGAAAGACTGTGCAAGGTGCCCTGCAGCGGCGCGAGTCCGGCACGGTGAGGCCGCGCGCACGGAAGACGGACACATGAGCGGATCGCAACCTAACCGATGGCGTCCTTGCACTCGGGAAACGTAGTCCCCTGATCATCACAAGATTCCCTCATGGCACGGCAAAAACTTCCGAACCAGGGAACGTGAGCCGGACGGATTCCGTACCCGGCCGCCGACTTGACGAACCCTTGACCGCCCGCATAGCTGTTCACGACCTGCGCCTGACCTGTGCCATTCCCGGCGGACCTAGTGTCCGACCCCATGTTCACCACCCCGCGGGCCGCCAAGGTGCTCGCTCTCACCGCTCTCCCCCTGGCCCTCGCCCTGACGGCCTGCTCGTCCTCTTCCGACTCGTCCGGCTCCTCCGACGGCAAGGCGAGCGCGAAGCCGGCCGCGACGAAGGACCCGAACGCCGGTCTGTCGACGGGGACCCAGCTCAAGAAGGCCCTGGCCCCGGCGACGTTCTTCGCCAAGGGCTTCGCCGTGGACCCGAGCGGTGCCCGCGACTCCGGCTCCACCTATGCCGAGCCCTCGACGGCGCCCGCGGCCACGAAACCGGACTGCGCCAAGCTGGACGGCACCAGCTGGATCGCCGTCACCGGGGTGACGGGGGTGTCGTTCGCGCAGAACGACTACGTCAACCGCGACACCTCGCAGGACATAGCCCAGGAGATCGACGCATACCGTACGACGACGACGGCGACCGTCCTCACGGACGTGGAGCGGATCGCCGCCTCCTGCGCGTCCTTCACCGACGACCAGACCCACACCAAGGTGAAGGTCACGGGCGCGGCCGCCTCCGGCCTCGGAGACGGCGCGTACACCATCACGCTCACCGACAGCTCCTGGGAGAACGGCACCACTCTGATCGCCGCCCGGGTCGGCACGAACGTCGTCAGCGTGCTGTCGACGGACGGGCACGACAACGGGGCGGCGACGGCGAGGAAGCTGACGGAACGGATCATCGCCGCGCTGAAGAAGTAGCCAAAGAAGCAGCGGAGAAGCAGCGGCCCGGAGGCAGCGGCCTTCCCTCACTCACCCCCCGGTCGACCGGCATTGCCCTAACCTTGCCTCGACCTTGGGGGGTTGTTCGTCATGGAAAGACGTCCGAAACGACTGGAAGCCGGCTGGGGGCAGCGCATCGCGTGGGTGGCCCTCGCCTGGTTGTCCTGCGGCCTGCTGATCTGGGTGCCCTTCCTGTACGTGGCGATCCGCCGCGGACTGGGTTCGGACTGGGGCGCCTTCGCCGCCTTCGCGCTCTACGAGTGCCTGACCCTGCCGTGGGCGGCGGTGCGCGGCGACGGACAGGGCGACCCCTTCCTCGGCCTGGTCATCGTCCTGACCATGCTCATGGCCGCCGGCCTGCTGCTGTTCGCCGTGTTCGACCGCCCGACCCCGAAGCAACAGGGTTACGGCGCCATGCCGCTCCCCCCACCACCGCACGGGAATCCGTACCTGCGGTAGTTCAGGTCCTCCGGGTGCGCCGCAGGATCCGTACCGCGGGCCAGGCCAGCAACCCGGTGACGGCCCAGAGGAAGCCCGCCAGGCCGAGCCATTCACCGGTGCTGGTCTCGGGATCACCACCTTCGAAGACGGTGACCGCGAGCGCCAGGAAGGCGAACAGGCCGGCGAGGAGTCCGAGCACGACGAGCGCCGCGGTCTGCCCTCCAGTGCGCCGGGCCGGCTGCTCGGGGGCCGATGCGCCGCGGACCTCCGCCGCTTCGGGTGCCTCCGCCCGCGGCACCCGCTGCCGCGGCGGCAACTGCACGCGCGCGTGCGGCGGTACGGCCGCCTCGAGCGCCGCCATCGTGTGCGCGTCGACGCCGTACGCACCGGGCTCCACGTCGACCGTGATGCCGTCCGTACCGATGAGCCGACGGCCACCGTCGGGCCAGCCGAGTACGGCGGCGCAGGAGCGGTAGAGCACGGTCGCCGCCTCCTGCGTGCCGTCCTTCGCCCCTGCCGTCAGGCTGACGCCGTCGTCGCCGATGACGAGAGCTCGGGCGTTTCCGCCGCCGTGCCCAGCCTCGAACCTCCGTCCGGTCACGGCGTACGACGAACTCGTCGGGGCCGCCGTGTACCCGGCCCAGTCCGCGGTGTGCCCCGCGGGGACCTGCATCAGGGCCGTCCCCGCCGCCTCCAGCGCCACGGCGTGCACATGCCCCGGCGTCACCGTCCACAGCTCGGAGCGCAGTTCGTCGACGGTGCGCGGCGGCCGCCCGGCGAGCAGGTCCTCCGCCGCGCCCGGCAGCCGTCGTACGGCCGAGTCGGGTCCGGTCAAGGTCCCGTCGGTGCGCGTGCGTACGGCCTCCAGGTCGGCCTGCGCGATCCGGCCCACCTGGAGCCCCGCGAGGACGTCGACGAATCCGCCGAGCACCGCGTCCTGTTTGGCGGGCAGGGAGTCCGCGAAGGCGGTCAGGACGGCGTAGCCGTCACGGCGGGCGGTGTAGTCGGTGGCGGCGGTGTAGGAGTAGCCGCCCTCCTGGCGCAGGGCGCGGGAGAGCTCGCGTTCCAGGACACCCGCGTACAGCCGGGCGGCCGCGGAGTCGCTGACGACGGCGTCGAGCAGGACCCCGCCTCGTCCGTCCGAGAAGTACGCGGGAGTCGTGGGCAGCGCCGAGGTGACAGCGGGCATCGGATGACGCGGGCCGCCCTCGGGCAGCTTGAGCGACAGCCCGGCCGGCATGCGGTCGCCGGCGATCCGCAGCACGGCGTTGCCGTGGGTGAAGCGCGTGTGCGCCCAGTGCCGTACGTCGTCCGGCCGCAGGGCCCGTACGCCCCACTCCGGGTAGCTGACCAACCCATAGCCCTGTGCCCCGTAACGCCACAGCGGGAGTTGTGGGTCCTCGCGCCGGGACTCCTCGGTGCGCAGGATCTCCTTCTCGGTCTCCAGCCGGTCCATGGGCAGGTCCACGAGCGAGGCGCAGACACCCTGGAGATACGCGACGACCTCGTGCTCCGCGCCCTCCACGTGGAAGTGGGTGAAGGCGGCCTTGGTCGCGCCGTTGAAGTGGTAGTCGGCCAGGCCCTGGCGGTACAGGGCGAGATGCTCGACGAGGTGGGTGACACCGGCGCGGGCCAGGGTCTCGTCGGCGACACCGGCACGGAAGACGAGGCCCGCGCGCATCGGTCCGCTCGCGTATGCGAAGAGGGTGGGTATGCCGTCGACCTCGGTGAGGTAGAGGTCGGCCGGCGGGGCCTCGGGGTTCATCTTCGCCCTCTGTTCGGTCTGTTCGTTTTGTTCGGTCTCTGCATGAGGGTGGTCATCCCCTGGCGAGCGCGGCGTCTCGGTGGCGTACGAACGTCTCGGCCGGCTTGCCCAAGTAGTTCCAGGGGTGTTCGGAGGCGAGGTTGCCGAGCGCACGGAAACAGGCGGCGGCGCGCGGCAGGTCGCCCATGAGGGAGAACACCGCGGCGAAACTGCTCTGGGCACCGACCCAGCCGTATCCGCGGTGGAAGTGCGGGTGGAGGGCGGACCGCTCGGCGGCCTCGACGACCTCGGCGCGCACGTGCTCCTGCCGCAGATACGCCTCGCGCTCCTGTCCCTTCAGCGCGAGCCAGTGCTCCAGGTGCACTTCGGCCACCAGGCAGCCGTTCATCGCTCCTTCGGGCGCGCTCAGCGCGCACTCACGGGCGAAGCCGTGGGCCGCCTCCCAGCTGCCGCTCCACTTGGGGCACAGCTGCTGCAACAGCCGTCGCTGCGCGGGGAGGTGGTGCGGATGGTGCCTGGCCAGCCGGTCGTAGCGGCGCCGCGCCTCGTTCTGCCCGAGCTGGAGTCCCATGGCGGTGGTGATCCGCTCGGTCCAGGCGGCGTCGTGCGACGGGTCGAGCGCGGTGGCCCTGATCAGCAGTTGCTCGGCCTGACGCAGGTGCGCGTGCAGCCCTGCGAACTGAGCCTTGCTGACGTGCTGCGCACGCGCCGTGGTGCGGATCTCCCAGCCGATGTCCACCTCCCGCGAGCCGAGGACGGTGAGGGCGAGTACGTCGTCCGGAGCGGCGGCGACGAGGGGGCGCAGCCACTCCTCGATCCCGCCCACTTCCGCGAGCACCACGACGGCGAAGCTACGGTCCGTCCCATACGGCAGCCCGTCCATGTACTGCCGGATCGCCGCCCAGTCCTTCGCCGCGGCGGCGCTGCGCAGCCAGGTGACTTCGGGGAAGGCAGAGGCGGGTTCGAAGTCGGGGGGCGGGAGGGAGGACGAGGAGGTGGCGGCGGCCTGCGACATGCGGCGGATACTAGGCGAGGGCTGTGACAGTGGGGGCGGTGGGGAATGCGCAGGTCGGGGTGGGTGAGGGAGTTGGCAAGGAGGGGGTAATGGGCGGCCAAGGGGCGAGCAAAGGGAGGGTATGGATTGGGGGTTGCCGTGGCTCTTGGCGGACCTCTGTCGAGCGGATGTGCGTACTCTTTCCGCCTTCCGCCCGCCTGTGACCGGACCTCTCGGCGCGGCCCAACCCCTTCGCACCCTGGAGCCCTCATGGCCCTCAACTCCCGCCGCACACGCCAACTGATGGAGACTGCGGCCCCGTTGCTGCTCCAAGGCGAGCAGGTGGAGTTCCTCTCCCTGGCCGGCGTCGGCACGGTCTCGGCCCGCAAGCAGGCGCTCACCGCGGTGGCGGTCGGTGTGCTCAGCGCAGGGACGGTCATGGCCACGGTCACACCCCGCCCGCTCTACATAGCCATGACCGACCAACGCCTCCTCTTCTTCGACGGCAACCGGGGTGGCAGACCGGGCAAGCTGCTACTGAACCTGCCGCGGCCGTATGTGTCGGCGGGGGGCTCGAAGAAGGCCTTCCTGGGCTTGCAGTACGTCACTCACCTGTCGGTGGAGGGGCAGGAGGGGGCTCTGAAGGTGACGTTTCCCGTGCAGCATCGGGGGGATGGACCGCGGTTCGTGGCGGGGTTGAGGGTGACGCGTTGAGGCATTGAGGCTGTGAGGCTGTGAGTGGCTGGTGGCGTACAGCTCCGCTTCAGGCGGCGGCGAACTCGCACCACACGTACTTGCCCCGACGGCCGTTCCTGGCCAGCGGCTGCCAGCCCCACTGATCGGAGCAGGCTCGCACGAGGGCCAGGACATCAGCACGGCGGAATGGGAAGCGGTGGTCACTGCCGATCCCGGCCTCGCGACGGCGCCGCTGTGGTGGAGCGCCGGGCGGATCGTGTCCAAGAACTCGAGCGATGCGGTGATCGCGAAGATGCGCGAGTGGCCAAGGCGCTCATGGCACGGGGCCAGGGCGACGACGGCGAGTACTACGACGCCTGATGCGTGCGGCCACCGCGAGATGATCAAGGGTTGTGTGAACTCCTGAAGATCTTGCGGTGGCCGCAGGTCACAACATAGACGCCGGCCGCTGGCGGGCGATGTTCGACCAGGCTATGGCCCTGATCGCGGACCGGATCAAGCGAGTGGAGCCGCGGGCGACGGCCCGTGCCCTCGTATTCGGCCTGCTGTCCGGCGTGGAGCGCTGTGGGCGGTTGGCCGAGCAGGCCGGCCATACCCGCCCGGGAGCGATGCAACGGCTGCTGCGAAGCGTCCGTTGGGATGCCGATGCCGTTCGCGACGACGTCCGGGCTTACGTCCTCGAACACCTCGGTGCCGACGACGGTGTCCTGATCGTGGACGAGACCGGCTTCTTGAAGAAGGGCACCGCCTCGGCGGGTGTGCAGCGGTAGTGCACCGGCACCGCGGGCCGGATCGAGAACACCCAGGTCGGCATGTTTATCGCCTACGCATCCCGCAGTGGACAGGCGTTGATCGACCGTCGGCTCTACCTACCCGACGCCTCGTGATGCCGGGACGCCGAGCGCCGAACCCGCGCCGGAGGGACCGAGCAGGCCCAGTTCGCGACCAAGCCCACACTGGCCGGGCAGATGATCGCCGCAGCACTTGACGCCGGGATCGACGCGTCCTGGGCGACCGGCGACGAGGCCCACCGCCAAGACCCGGCCTACGAGCCCTGTTGGAGGGGTCGGCTACGTCTTGGCCGTCGCCTGCAGCACACGTGTGCGGGCCAACCATGGGCGGACCGTCGCCCGCGCGAACGCGGTCGCCGACCCCGCCCCCGGGTCGGCCTGGCACCGGCAGAGCGCCGGAGCCGGGGCGAAGCGACCGCGCTTCTATGACTGGACCTGGCTAGAGGCCGCGGCGAGCTCGCCTTCTATCTGTGCTGGTCCCCGAGGCGCGTGCCGCTGTCCGAGCTGGTCCGGGTGGCCGGGACGCGATGGTGCATCGAGGAGTGCTTCCAGGCGGCGAAAGGCCAGGTAGGACTGGATCACTAATCGATCCGCCATTGGACCGCCTGGCAGCGGCATATCACCCTGGCCATGCTCGCGCTGGCCTTCCTGGCAGCGCTCGCCGCCGACGCGAGCAGGCAAGACCGACCCAGCCAAACCGCCCCGTCCGTCCGCAGCACCGAACCGATCGACCTGACCGTGCCTGAGGTGCGCCAGCTGCTTGGCGCCCGCTGAACCCACTGAGCGCCTCCCCATGTCGACTACTGCACTGGTCAACCTGGCGCAGACACCACCAGGCCGGCGCCCACCGCAGCCATTACCGGCGGCGGCTCGAGCTGCCGGCCGGCGAGGAAATCCCCATCCGGGCCCCAGCGCCATCACTTTGTACGCATATCACTCAAACTCCGCCTCAACCTTTCAGCCGTCGCCGTTCACTCAAAGCAGGCAGCGCGTAATCCGTGCAAGCTGACACAACCTTACCGGCGAGATCGTCCGGAGAAGTCTCGTGAGTCACGTTCCACCAAAAGTCTTGCCCCCCAGGCATCAACGCCCCAATCCGGGACCACCAAGCCCATTTTCCATAAACCTTATTGGGGCTAGGTCGCGCAGGATATTTGGCGCCCGCGTCCAGCATTTCTTGCCATTTCCCTTTGGGTACAGCAGCGACGTTGATCGTAAAACGCAGCTGCATTGCAGTTGCTCCTGAGGATTTCTGGAATCCGAGCAAGAGCCACGTCTCATCATCCGGAAGTTCGAATACCTGACCGGAACCGACGAAGCCATGCTTGCGTAGCTCGGGGGAAATGTTCGTACGGATTGCCGTCGAAAGTACATCTTGTGCGGTCGTCATGCGTCACCTCTTCGATTGGCAGGCCAGTCGCCGACTGCTATGCAGAAACCCTTCAGCCGAACAAGCAAGCCTGCATGGGCACACTCTCGATTATCAGGGGTGTCCATGCAGGCTCCTGACCAGGGAAGCTAATAGTGCAGCTTGAGTTTAACTCCCTGTCTAAGGAGTCGCCAAGCAACGCTGCCGGTTGGGCCCATCTTGCCGGTCAATGGACTCCTGAAGAATTCCCACTCCTGCTCATCATGGGTTCCATCATTAAGTAGGGTCGCGTCGTTCGTCATCTCCTGCCGAATTGACGAGACATTGGAGACGCGCCCCACCTTCACTTCAATTGCCTTGGTTCCGCCCGAAGGAAGCGGAACTTCAACATCAGTACGCCGCGTCGTACCATTCGGCATAGCGTGACTTACCTCGCGCTGAGCGCCAGGAAGACCGTCAGCTACCTCGTCGGCATACGCGTCTCCGATTTTCTTGTTCAGCTTGACGCCTGTGAACTCGGGATCGGTGACCTCTCCGCCGGGACCACATTCGAATGCGTCGCCGGGTTTGATGTTGTGAACCAGAATCGGCGTATTTCCAGCGACCACGTAATACGTGTGGAGAGCACCGATGGTCAGGTCGTAAGTGGTGGTGTGTGCGTGGTACAGCCGAACCCCGGTGACCCTGGCCGTCCCGGTCGGCGTCTGCAGGACGTCGCCGGCCTTCAGGTCCTTCGCGTCGACGAACGCCGACTGCGTCTCGTCGTAGAAGGGGTGGTGGAAGGTCGTCGTCAGGTGTGCGTCCTGCGCATCCGACATGGTCCCGGCAAGTGCCTTGCCGCTCTGAGCGGACGGCACCGACGAGACCGCCGCGACCGTCTTCGTCGCCGGCTCCTGAGCGGTGCCGTGGCCGTGGCTCGCTGCCAGCGCGCCCAGCACCGCCGCCGACGCCGCCAGGCCGAACGCCGCCTTGCGGGCGACCTTCTTGGCCAGTGACTTCGCTCCAGCCTTCACACTCTGCTTCGCGGTGGAGTCGGCTGTCGCCTTGATCGTCAGGTCCACGAAGTCGTGGTCCGTGTGCGTCACGATCACCGCGGTGACCTTGTGCGCCTGCGTACCCGCCACGCCCGGCACCGAGTTGGCGATCGTGTCGCCCACCCGCACCTGGTCGATCGCCTTCGTCGAACCGTCGGCCAGCAGCACCCTGGTCGCGCCGGTGAAGCTGTGCGGGATCGGGCAACTCGCGCCCTCGTCCTCCGACGAATGGGACTGCGATCTCGACCCGGCCGCTTCGGACTCCGCCGCCGAAGCCGCCTCATCCGTGGCGTCCGCCGCCCCCGACTCCCCCGCCTCCGCCGCCTTCCCGAACAGCCCCCCGACGACCTCCATCGCCTTCGGGGCCGCCTTGGCGAGGAGCTTGCCGCCCAGGGAGCCCAGGGCGCCGCCCAGCGCGCCGGTGACCGCGCCCTCGACCGCCGAGCCCGCGAAGGCTCCGACGCTGCAGTCGCTGCCTCCGTTGTCCGCGCACTTGAAGCCCTGCTCGACCAAGGAGCCGGCCGCGCCCGCGAGCGCCGCGCAGCCGATCGAGCCGACGCCCGCCGTCGCCGCTTCGCAGCCCGCGAAGACCACCGTCGACACCACGATCGACGTGATCGCCGCCGCGTGGTGCTTGACGAACTTCGCGGTCGTCTTCACCGCCTTGACCGTCGCGTGGTACGCGGTGCGTGCCGCATGCGCGACCGCCTTCGCCGCCTTCTTCACGGCGTGGGCGACCTTGTGCGCCGCCTTCTTCACCGCGTGCACCACGCGGTGCACGGCCCTCGACACCTTGTGATACGCCGTATGCACCGCATGGACGGCCGCATGGTAGATCCGTCTGACGTGCCGGACCGTGTAGTGGTACACCCGCCGCGTCACCCGCACCGTCGCCCGGTACACGTCCCGCACCTGGTGCACGACCTTGTGCGCCGCGTGCTTGACCGCGTGGACGACCCTGCGGGCCACGTGCTTGGCCGCGTGGTAGACGGCCCTCGCCACGTGCTTGACCTTCTTCGCCACGTGCTTGACGGCCTGTGTCTCGCACGAGCCGGTCCACCAGGAGCAGTGACCCGACGGGTCGGTGCCCACCAGCGGGTTGTCGTCGACGTACGCGAACGGGTTCGCCGCCACCGAGTCCGGCGTCGGGTTCGGCGACACACTGTCCTTGTTCAGGAACTCACCCGTGTTCGGGTTGTACCAGCGCGAGGCCGTGCCGACATCGCCCGTGCCGGGCTCCGTCCACCCCGACTGGAAGCCCAGATGGCCGATCAGCGACGCCGTCGCCGTCACCTTGCCCAGCGGGTCGTACGTCGCCGAGCCGGACAAGCTCGTCCCGCCTGACGTGAATGTGCCCACCACGTCGTCGTGCAGGTCCGTCAGTGCCAGGGACCCGGAGGACGAGCCACTCGCCTTGATGCCGACCAGGCCGCCCGTCGGGTCGTGCGTGTACGTCGCGTCGCCGTCCGACGCGATCGTGTTGTCGGCGCCCGAGTAGGCGAAGGTGCGGGTCGAGGAGGCGCCCGTGTCGGTGTCCGTGATGTTCCGGCCCAGTGCATCCAGCGTGTAGGACTGTGTGCCGGCCGTGATCTGGTCGCCGAAGGCGTCCGTCTTGTACCCGACCGTGCCGCCCGCCGTCGACGACTCCTGTGTCATCGTGCCGCGCGCCGAGTACGTGTACGTGTGAGTGCCGTCCGAGGTCAGTTGGTCCCGGGCGTCGTACGTGTACACGTCCGAGCCGACCCGCACCCGGTTGCCCGAGGCGTCGTACTGGTACGCCTTCGTGGTCGTGCCGTTGTTCCACGAGGTCAGGCGGTCCGACCAGTCGTAGGTGTACGTGTTCGACGACGCGCCCGTCACACCCGTCGTCGTCTTCGACGTCAGGTTGCCGTTGTTGTCGTAGCCGTACGTGAAGCTCGACAGGGTCGACGCGCCCTGCACCAGGACGTCGCTGGAGAGTTCGTGCGCGCTGTTGTAGTTGAACGTGCGGGTCTGACCGGTGCTGCCGTACTTGATGGTCTTGACGTTGTTCAACTGGTCGTACGTGTACGTCAGATGCGTGCCGCTCGCCGCGTCGTCCAGGGAGGACAGCCGGCCCGCCGTGTCGTAGCCGTACGACTGGGTGCCCGCCGCGTCCGTCCTGGTCAGCATCGAGCCGTCGTCGTTGTACGTGAAGCTCGACGAGCCCGCCGAACCGGAGGTGGTCAGGACGTCGCCGCGGTCGTCATAGGTGAACGCGTCGTGCGTGGACGCCTGGTGGTCCACGGCGCCGGTCGTGCCCGCCTCGTCCGTGTCCGCCGACGTCACCCGGCCGTCGGCGTCGTAGGAGAAGCTGTGCTTCGCCGACGCCGCCTCAGCGCCCGCTCCGGACATCGTCTTCAGCTGGCCGTTGGCGTCGTACGTCATCGACGTCGTGACACCGCCGGGCGCGGTGGCCGAGGTGACGTTGCCGTCCGCGTCGTAGGCGAAGGTCGTCGTGGAGTCGGCGGCCGAGGTGTACTGGGACGTCGTCGGCTCGATCACCTTCTCCTGCTGGCCCCACGGGGTGTAGCCGTAGCGCCAGGAGTTGCCGCGGCCGTCGGTGAAGCGGGTGCGGTTGCCGGCCTGGTCGTAGCCGAAGGACGTGGTGATCGAGGTCGTGGCGTCGACCGGCTCGACCTGCTGGGTGATCGTGCCCGCCGCGTCGTAGGTCCAGCGCGTGGTGTGCTGGTTGGCGTCCGTCGCCGCGACCAGGTTGCCGTTGCCGTCGTACTGCTGCGACGTGCCGTACAGGAACGTGCCGCTCGAGTCGTAGCTGCGGGTCGCCGTCGGGTCGTCGTTGACGTTGTAGTCGGTGACCGTGTAACTGCCGTCCGCCAGCGTCGTCCTGGTGTTGTTGTCCTCGAAGTCGTAGGTGTAAGAGGTGGAGTTGCCCGCGCCGTCGGTCACCGAGGTGACGTCGCCCGCCCGGTTGTAGGCGTACGAGGTCGTCACGCCGCCCGGAGTCTGCACCGACGCCAGGTGGGCGCCGTAGGGGTTGCCGGTGGTGGCGCCGTAGGAGTAGTTCGTCGTCAGCGTGCGTGTCGACGGGTAGCGCTCCAGAGTCGTCGCCGTGGCCTGACGGCCCAGGAAGTCGTACGTCGCCTGGGTCTGGGCACCCGTGCCGTCCGTCACCGAGCGCTCTTCGCCGTTGGCGTCGTAGACGGCGTGGGTCTTGGTGCCGTCGGGCTCGGTCGTCTGGGCCAGGTCGCCCAACTGGTCGTAGAGGTACGAGGTGGTCTTGCCGCCGGGAGTCGTCGCGCTGGTCTGGTTGCCCTCACTGTCGTACGTCCAGACGGTCGTGCCCGCGTTGGGGTTCGAGGCACCCGCCGGCGTGTAGGACGGGAGGGTCTCGCTGACCTTGTTGCCGTCGGCGTCGTAGGCCGTGGTGGTGACCAGGCCGTTGGGGTCCTTCTCGGCGACCGCCTCACCGAAGGTGTTGAAGCCGCTGTAGGTGACCGGGCGGACCGTCTGAGCGTTCGCCGCGATGCCGTCGGCCTCCGCCTGCACCGCCGGTGCCGTGGTGGCCGCGAGGTTTCCGGCCTCGTCGTAGTCGTAGTTGGTGGTGTGCTGCTCGGGGTCCGTCATGGACGTGGGCAGACCCCGCTGGTCGTACGTGTACTTGGTGGTCTGTTGGTCCGAGGAGCCGACCGTGCCACCACTGCGGCCCTTGCCGTAGAGCGAGGAGATCTCGCTCGCCGACAGGGCCCGCTGGTAGGTCTGGACGTTGCTGACCGAGCCGTTCACGGCGTTGCTGACGGTGCCCGAGGCGGTCTCGGCGCCGCCGATGGACAGCGGGCCGGATCCGGTCCACGGCGCGGGGTTGCTCGCACTGCCCGCGAGGGCGCCGTTGACGTACAGGTTCATGGTGCCCGTCGACTGGTCGAAGACGCCGACCAGATGGGTCCAGGTGTTCAGCGCGGGCGCGCCGGAGGCGTAGGCGTTGTAGTACGCCGACGGGGTGCCGGAGGAGTCCGAACTGGGTGCGATCAGGCGGAAGACACCCTGGCTGGAGGCGTACTGGAGATAGAAGGAGGACCGGTTGGTGCCGCCCTGGGAGACGAAGGTGCGGAACGTCGACGTGTCCGACAGCTTCACCCACGCCGAGACGGTGTAGGAGGCGCTGGTGTCCAGGACCAGGCTGTTGGTGGCCACGATGTCGCCGTTGCCGCTGGTGTCGCCGCTGAACTGGGCGGCGTCGTCCGACCAGGTCACGCCCGGTCCGGCGGTGGCGGTGTTGCCGGTGCCGGAGGCGTCGGTGACGGACCTGCCGGAGGTCTGGTTCAGCTTCCACCAGCCGGCCGGGTGCCCCGATGCGTCGCCGTACAGCGTCTCGCTGAGCAGGTTGCCCATGTCGTCGTACGTGTCGGTGGTGGTGCGGTCGTAACCGGTCGCGTCGTGGTCGTTCTCCGAGGCGACCTGGTCGTCCGGGGTGTACGAGACGGTCGACACGCGGTCGACTCCGGTCGGGTCGACGGTCGTCGACGTCGTGCGGTCGGAGGCGTCGACGGTGTACTGGGTGACGTTCTCGCCGTTGTCCGTCGTCTGGCTGAGCAGGTTGCCGGCCGCGTCGTAGGTGTCCGACTCCAGGGTGTAGGTGCTGCTGCCGTCGGAACTGGCCCGCTTCACGGTCGCGGTGAGGCCGTCGTCGGTGTAGGTGTACGACGTCTTGTTGCCCATGGCGTCGGTGACCGACGCGAGCCGGCCGGCCGGGTCGTAGGCGCGGGAGGACTCGACGAGCGAGGTCGCGGTCTGCGGGTTGACCGGGTCGCCCGTGTACATCAGGGCCTGCGTGAGCAGGTTGCCGTTGTCGTCGTAGGTGTAGTCGGTCTCGTTGCCGGAGCTCGTCACCTCCTTGGTCTTGTTGCCGGAGGTGTCGTAGGAGTACGTCGTCGTGTTGCCGTAGGACGTGCCCGCCGCGACGTTGGCGTCGGACTGGGTCCACAGCCGGTCGTAGCCGTCGTAGGTCTGCGTCTCGGTGCGCGAGGCGTCACCGCCGCTCGCGTCGGAAACGGTCTGCGAGAGGACGTCGCCGTCGTCGTCGTAGACCGTGCTGGAGACGGCCGCGTGGGTGGCGCCCTGGACCCGGTCGGTGATCTGCGGGTCGCTCTCCCTGGTCACCTGGCCGTTCTTGTCGTACGTGTAGCTGGTCGTCAGTCCGTTCGGGTAGGTGTCGGAGACGACCTTCTGGCTCAGGACCTGGCCCAGGCCGTCGTAGGTGTACGACGTCACCAGGCCGATGGCGTCCGTGGTGGAGGCGACGTCGCCGTTGGAGAAGTACGACACGGAGTTGACCGCGCCGCCGGGGCTGACCGTCCTCACCGGCAGGCCCTTGGGGACGACCCCGCCGTCGGCGGACGGGTAGGTGCTGGTGCCGTCGCTGTAGACGGTGGTCGTCGCGCGGCCGCTCGGGAAGCCGGGCACGGCCGGGCCGGTGACGACGGTCTGGTTGCCCGCCGAGTCGTAGGTGTACGACGTCAGGTAGGTGTTGTCGGTCGCGGACGCAGAGCGGCCGTCACGCTCGGTCAGCAGCTGGTCGTTGCGCGGGTCCGCGGTGGTCAGCCGGGCGGTCGTGTCGTCCGGGTAGTACGTGTAGTACTCGGTGTTGCACTTGTTCGCGACCTGGTCCTGGCAGTTGGTGGACGAGACGACATTGCCGCGGACGTCGTGACCGGTGGTGGTGACCGCGCCGTTGGGGTCGGTGACGGTGTGCTCGAAACCGGCCGTGTCGTAGCCGAAGCTGGTCTTGTTGCCGAGGCCGTCGGTCTCGGTGAGGGCGCGGTTGCCGTTGGTGACGTCGTACGTGTAGGTCAGCGTGGACGTCGTCGGCGAGGTCACCTTGACCGTCTCGACCGGGAGCAGGCCGGTGGAGTTCTTGGCGGCCTCGACATGTGCGGCGACGTCGGCGGCGGTGAGCGCCGAGTGGTAGAAGGCCGCGTCCGCGATGGAACCGGTGAAGTGGCTGACGTCCGCCGGGGAGTCGAGCCAGCTCTTGGCGAAACCGGCGCCGAGGTAGACGTGGTTGTAGGTCTGGTCGGCCGGGGTGCCGGAGTAGCTGGACTGCTTGACGCCGTCCAGGTACAGGGTCTGGGTGGCGCCGGAGGCCGTGAGGGCCACGTGGTGCCAGGCGTTGTCGGTGACGGTGCCGGTCGAGCCGAACGCGGTCGAGCCCGAGCCGCTGCCCGAGTAGTAGTGGCCGTGCAGCTTGTTGTCGGAGCCCACGTACAGCAGGGGCGCCCAGGTGCCGGAGGTGGTGGTCGCACCGGATATCGCCGCCGACTGGGCGCCGACGATGACGCCCTGGCTCGCCGTCTTGAACCAGAGTTCGAGGCTGCGGTCGCTGGTGCCGAACTGCACGGAGGTCGGCAGTTCGGTGTACGAGGTGCTGCCGTTGTAAGTCGTGGCCTTGGCGTCGCTGAACGGGCCCGTCGCGCCGAGCGTCACGGCGCTGTAGGTGCCGTTGCCGCCGTGCACCTCGTTGAGGGCCGTGGTCGCCCCGGCCGCTTCGCCGAGCCGGTAGTAGCCGGCGGGGGCGGCGCCGAGCACCGCGCCCCGGTAGGTCTGGCTGGAGCCGGTGACCGTGGGGGCGGCGAGCTTCCAGACGCCGCCGTTCTCGTCGGTGAGCTGGGTCAGCGTCGTGGTCGCCGGGTCGTACGTCATCGCGGCGAAGGTCTTGCCCGAGGGCCGCTTCACGGAGGTGAGCAGGCTCGCGGAGTGGGTGCCGTACTGGTAGAGGGAGTTGACGTCGGCGGCGACCAACGGCCGCCCGTACCAGGCGACGTCGGCGATCGAGCCGGTGAAGTACGTGGCGTACCCGGTCGGGTCGCTGCTGTTGCTGTGCGACTCGTCCGGCCAGTTGCCGCCGAGGAACCCGGTGCCGAGGTAGTTGAAGACCTGGTTCTTGCCGAAGGCCACCGCGCTCTTGATGGAGACGGTGCCGGTGCGCGAACCGACCTTCGCGTTGTCCAGGAACAGTGTCTGGGAGTTGCCGGCCGCGCTCAGCACCACGTGGTGCCACTTGCCGTCGGCCACGGACGCCGAGGACACGATCGGGTTGATGCCGCCGCTGTACCAGAACTCGGCGTTCAGCTTGCCGTCGGTGCCGACGTAGATCGACGGCGTGTAGAAGCCGGCGGCCTGTCCGGAGCCGATCGGCTGGGAGGCGTAGGAGTAGAGCACGCCGGGTCCGGCCGAGGTCTTGAACCACAGCGAGATCGCGCCCGAGTCGGTGTCGTTGCCGGTGTTCTTCGGCAGCGCGACGTCGGAGGTGCTGCCGTTGAAGGAGGCGGCGGTGGAGGAGGAACCGGTGAGCGGGCCGGCGGCGCCGAGCGTGACGTTCTCGTACGTGGCGTTCTTCGTGCCCTCGTTGGCGAGGACCGCGTCCTTGGCGGTGGTGCCGGAGCTCTCGGTGAGCGGCCAGGCGGCGCTCGGGTCGAGGTCCAGGGAGGCGTTCTGGTACTGCGAGCCCGTCGTGTAGCCGTACGTCGTGCACTTCGTCGTCGACAGTGGGGCGCACACGGTCGTCAACTGGTCGCCGGTGTACCCGTAGTTCCAGGTCAGCGCGGACGAGGAGTCCTTGGGGTCGACCAGATCGGTGGTGACGGTGGCGACGTGTGCGGCGAGGGCGCCGCTCGGCGTGGACCAGGTGAAGTTCAGGGAGCGCCCGGAGACGGCGGACTTCATTTTCGTGACGTGCCCGCCGGTCCAGGTCAGCGCTATCGCCCGCCCGTTGGCGTCCGTGACGGAGCTCAGGCCGTATCCGCCAGAACCCAGCGAGGTGGTGAAGGCGTAGACCGTGTCGTCCTTGTCGGTCAGGCTGTAGCCACCGCCGCTGACCGTGGTGAACGTGGCCCAGCGGCCGGTCCCCGGCGCGAAGGTGCCGTCGCTGTTTTTGCCGTACCCGACCTGGGAGCCGTCCGGATAGGTGACGTTGACGCTGGTGACGGTCCCGGCGGCGTTGTACTGCTCGGTGGCGCGGGCGTCGACGATGGACGACCACCCGGCGCCGAAGGCCCCGGTCCAGCGCGGGTCACGGGAGTTGTAGGAGCGCTCGACGTCCAGGGACGGCCCGACGGTGGAGATCGAGGCGTCCGTGTCAGAGGTCGTGTAGTTGCCGATGGACGCGTCGAAGCCGTGGTCGCTGCTGTTCTGCGACAGCCCTGAGGTGATCACGGGCTGGGGTACCTGGACGGACAACTCGTAGGGATCGGCGGGCGAATAGAGCCCGGTCGCGGAGTCGTACGCCTGCACCTGCCAGGTGTAGTTCTTGCCCCACGCCAGTTTACCGGACGGCACGGTCCAGTCGCCGGTGGAGACGAGGCCCGAGTCGGCGACCAGGGTGTTGTTCGCGTCGTAGACCTTGAACTGGTACTGGTTGCTGCTGCCGCTGGTGGAGTTGGCGCCGCCCGCCCAGGCGGTGAGTTCCGGGGTGGTGGTGCCGACGACCGCGTTGTCGGCGGGGAACTGCTCGTAGAGCTGCGGGGCGGTGTTCCCGGTGTAGTTGACGACGATGTACGGGCCGAGTGAGGGGTCGTTGAACGATCCGAACTGCTTCCAGTGCAGGGCGTCGCTGGTCGCCGCGTACACCGCGAGGCCGTAGTCGGCCGTGGTGCCGCTGAACCAGCCCTGGATCGCGGAGGTCGACAGGGAGACGCTGACCCAGTCGCCCACGCTCCGGTCCGCGTCCTTGTTCGCGCAGGCGTTCGGGACGGTCGGGGTCGCGTTGCCGATGGAGGAGCCGTAGGTCGGGCCGGGGTAACTCGTGACACCCTCGGGCGTCCACGCCTTGGTGACCAGGGCGACGTCGAACTTCTCGGCGGTGCACGTCGCGGCCCAGGTGTCGAACAGGTGCAGCGTTGCCGAACTGACGGTCGCGCCGCTCGCGTCCCAGGCGGTGTCCCAGTGGTTGATGTAACCGGCGGCGGAGTGCGTGCCCGAGTCGTAGGAGCCGATCTTGATCGTCTGCTCGTAGGAGTGGTCGCCGGCCGCGCCGGACTCCGCGTACGTGGTCGTCCAGCCGTCGGTGACGGTCGGGTCGACGGTGACGGGGAAGACGCGGTGCGCGTCCGTCAGCCAGGTCTCGTCGAGGCTGATGTTCAGCGCGTAGCCATTGCCGTCGCGCACGAGGGTCGTGGTCACGTCGTGCGTGGTGGCCGGGTCGCCGGAGCGCGGATCCACCTTCGAGTCGTAGGCGTACGACGAGGGGACGCGCTCGACGGTCTTGCCCGCGGCGTCACGCAGGACGATCGAGCCGTCCTCGTTCTGGACCGGGGTGAGGCCCTTGAGGTGGAGCGGGAAGGTCCAGGAGTTGGCGGCGTCCGCGGAGTGCAGGACCACCGCCTCCTTCACGCCGGTGGCGGTGGGAGACACCTGGAGGTCGGTGTCGGTGAGGACGTCCGGGTAGGTGACGCGGGAGCCGTCGGCAGTGCCCTTGACGGCCTCGGCGCCCTTCAGCCCGTAGGCGACGGAGTGCCGGGGGTCGGGGGAGAGGGAGACGAGGCTGGAGTCGTCGGCTTTCGCGGCGAAGTCGACGTCGACGGAGTTGGCCTTCTCCTGCCACCGCCCGTCGGGCCCGGCCCGCAGGTCCACGTCGATGGGCGCCCACTTGCCCTTGCCGACCTGGTAGTTGACGGGCGTCGGGTAGATCCGTCGGGTGGTGGACCCGTCGGCGTTGTCGTACACGGTGTCGGTGCGGGACGACTTGGCCGCGTCACGCTTGCTGGTTCTGGCGTCGAACCTGGCGACGCCGGCGCTCTTTCCCTGCTTCACGGCCGCCCGGTGCGCACGGTAGGCGGAGAGTTCGCCCCTGCCCTTGCCCGGCTTGTGTCCCGCGCCCCGGTGCGCCTCGGTGGCCCGGGCCGAGACATGGTGCCGCTTTCCGCTCGCGGTGCCCGACTTCTCCGTGGGCAGCCGACCCCAGTGCGGGTCCTTCAGCCAGGCCGTGAGCGAGGACAGGCTCGGCATCGCGAGGTGCACGGAGTGCAGTTCCGCCCCGGCCGCCATCGCCGACTGCGTCGTCCACATGCAGGCGAACACGGTCAGCAGGAGCACGGCGACACCGCGACGGGCTCGCCGCGTACGGCGGGTTGAGCGGACACGGCTGAAGGGCCGAACGCGCACGACTGGGACTCCCCCACATCAAAGGCGACAACAGGGCGGCCCACAACGCCGGTTGACGCACTGACAGGGAGGCCACGGGAAACGGAGAGATCTTGCCCGTTGTAAACAAAGAGTGAATAGAGCAAAGAAGCGATCTTGGACGGGCCTTGACCACTCCTTGCTGAACCTGTCCGACTTTGCTCCGACCGCCCCTTTGCTCCCTTCGGAAACTTTTGCCGTTCCATTGACGAGAGCACATCAAGCGTTCACGTGCCGGGCGATTCGGTAAGAGAGTGAGCGAGGCCGGTAAGGAAGCGGGCGAGGCCGGTAAGAGAGTGCGCGATGCCGGTCAGAGGCGATGCCGCATCCACACATTCGGCTCGACATACACGGCGTACCCCCGTTCCGGTGGCGCCGGCACGGGCGTGGAGCCCAAGGCCCTGCGCGTGCGGGGCGACGACGATCGAGATGGCGCTGACGGTGTCGGGCCGCACCCCTCGGCGCAGGTCGGCGAAGGCCCAGACGAGGACCTGGTCCCAGCCGCGGTCGGGGAGCCGGTGCCGCCCCTCCGTGGCGAGACGGAAGGGCCCGCTGAAGGCATGGGCGAGGACTTCACCGCGCTCGGTCCCGGCGAAGAGGACGTACTCGGGGAGTTCGGTGGCGATGCGCCCGTAGTGGGCGTTGCCGACCGGGTCCTGAATGGTGAACTCCGGCCAGCTGTCCGGCATGTCGAGCACCGCGCGCAGCATGTCCGGACGGCCGGCGAGGCTGGACACCTTCAGCTCCATGCGATCATCATGCAGGAAGGTCCCTGACTCGTCAGTCGGCGTGGAAACGGGCCGGCGCCTCGGTCGGGTTGCCGCCCGTGGGCAGTTTCTGGCCGGGGCAGGTCTCCAGCACCTTCTCCATGGCGGACTTCTCGGCGGCGGTCACCCACAGCCCGTACTTCTTCTTCACCGCGACCTGCCCGGCGACGTAGGTGCACCGATAGGACTTGTTGGGCGGCAGCCAGGTCGCCGCGTCGCCGTCGCCCTTGGAGCGGTTGGTGCTCGCGTCGACGGCTATGAGGTTGAGCGGGTCGTTGGCGAGGGCTATGCGCTTGCGGGCGTCCCAGTACTTGGCGCCCTTCTGCCAGGCGTCGGAGAGCGGGACGATGTGGTCGATGTCGACGAGGCTGCGACCGCGCCGGTAGGTCACCTCCTTGCCGGAGTAGGGGTCCGACGGGAGCAGGCCGTACGACACCTTGCAGCTGCCGCTGGTGAACCTCACCTCCTTGAGGTCCCGTTTGAGGATGTCGTCGCGGGTGTCGCAGTCGTTGGAGTCGGTGTCCGCCCAGGCGGTGCCGAAGCGATCGCGGGCGTAACCCGTCTTCGGCGCCCGCCCCTTCACGGTCAGCGACTCGGCGACCTTGAGCGCGGCCCCTCCGGCGCCGGTCTGCTGCGGCCCGCTCGAGCCCGTCTGCGTCTCCGCCTTGCATCCGGCGACGGCACACACCAGTACGACGGCGACCGCGGCCCCGCCCCTCAGACGCATCACGATGCGCCCCTCCCCTGTCTCCTCCGGTCGGCCCCCGCAGGGTGCGCCTTCCCTGGTACGGCGCCGCGCACACCGTAGCCGCAGGGCGCGCGGGGGCACTCATGAGGTCCAGACCACCAGGGACTCCGGTGGGCATACCACGCAAATGGGTCGTATCGTCGGTGCTGAGTCACCTCCCAAAGGAGCTCTGTATGGGCATCTTCGACAGGTTCAAGAGCAACCGTCAGCTGCAGGACAAGGCCAAGGACGTGTCCGACGCCGCGGAACGGAAGGCCAACGAGAGGACCGGCAACAAGTACGAGAGCCAGGTCGACGACGCGCAGCAGCGGATCGAGGGGCAGCTCGGCATGGACCGCGACCGGCCGGACCAGCCGTAGCGCGAGGACCTCTCCCCTGCGCCGCACGCCAGTCCAGGCCGTCCGCGAACCACCCTCCCCGCGGACGGCCGGCGGCGCGTCAATCCCCCGCGGAAGCAGGCGGGTTGAGCGCTCGCGCACGTGCTGACAGGCTCCCGCCATGGATCTGGGACTTGCGGGGAAGACGGCCTTCATCACCGGGGGAAGCGCCGGTATCGGGCTGGCGATCGGCCGGGCGCTGCGGGAGGAGGGAGCTGAGGTCACCGTCTGCGGACGGGATCCGCAGCGGCTGAAGGAGTCGGGACTGCCCGGCGTCCAGGCGGACGTCGGCGATCCGGAGGCGCTCGGCCGGGCGGTGGACGAGGCGGCCGAGCGGATGGGCGGGCTCGATCTGCTGGTGGCCAACGCCGGCGGGGCGTACGGGGGCGGGCTGCTGGACTCGACGCCGGAGGACTGGCTGCGCACCTACGAGTTGAACGTGCTGCACGCCGCCCACGCCATCCGTACGGCGGTACCGCACTTCGAGCGGCGCGGCGGCGGCAGCGCGCTGGTCGTGGCGTCGATCACGGGATGGAAGCCGGGCCCGAAGTCGTCGTACGCCTCCGCGAAGGCGGCGGAGATCCATCTCGCCGCCACGCTCGGCCAGGAACTGGGGCCGCGCAACATCCGGGTGAACGCGCTCAGTCCGGGGTCGGTGATGTTCGAGGGCGGGGGCTGGGCCTGGTTCCGGGACAACCGGCCCGAGCGGTACGAGGCTTTCGCGCGCGAGGACTTCCCGCGCGGCCGGCTGGTGGAGTTGCGGGAGGTGGCCGACGTGGCGTGCTTCCTGCTGTCGGCCCGGGCCGCTGGGATCAACGGCGCCAACATATGCGTGGACGGCGCCCAGGATCACCCGAGCGCCGGCCGGTTCTTTCCTCAGAAGTAGTGATGACCGCGGAAGTGCCACCGGCTCACGGTTACTTGGGGTCCCGGTCGAACGCCGAGGTGGACCAGACGTAACCGAGGACCGCGAGGCCGACGCACCAGGCGACCGCGATCCACCCGTTGTTGCCGATGTGCGTGCCGAGGAGGAGTCCGCGCAGGGTTTCGATGGCGGGGGTGAAGGGCTGGTACCGGGCGATGGGCTGGAACCAGCCGGGCATGGAGTGCAGCGGGACGAAGGCGCTGGACAGCAGAGGCAGCAGGATCAGCGGCATCGCGTTGTTGCTGGCGGCCTCGGCGTTGGGGCTGACCAGGCCCATGCCGACCGCGATCCAGGTGAGCGCCAGGGCGAAGAGCACGATCAGCCCGAACGCCGCCAGCCACTCCAGGACGCCCGCGTCGGTGGAGCGGAAGCCGATCGCCACGGCGACGGCGCCGACGAGGACCACGCTCATGACCGACTGCAGGACGCTGCCGACGACGTGCCCGACGAGGATCGAGCCGCGGTGGATGGCCATGGTGCGGAAGCGGGCGATGATGCCCTCGCTCATGTCGGTGGACACCGACACCGCGGTGCCGATCACGGTGGAGCCGATCGTCATCAGCAGGATGCCGGGCACGATGTAGGCCAGGTAGGCCGAGCGGCCCGCCCCCGCGCTCATCGCGTTGCCGAAGATGTACACGAACAGCAACAGCAACATGACCGGGGTGAGCAGCAGGTTCAGGGTGAGCGAGGGGTAGCGCCGGGCGTGCAGGAGGTTGCGGCGCAGCATCGTGGAGGAGTCGCGGACGGCGAGGGAGAGGGAGCTGCTCATCGGGCGGCCTCCGTGGTCTTGTCGGTGCCGGCGGCCGTTCCGGCGCCGCGGGTGTCGGTCAGGGCGAAGAAGACGTCGTCCAGGTCCGGTGTGTGCACGGTCAGTTCGTCCGCCTCGACGTCGGCCGCGTCCAACCAGTCCAGGACGGCTCGCAGTTCGCGTTGGCTGCCGTCGCTGGGGATCTGCAGGGCGAGGGCCTCGTCGTGCCGGGTGGCCTCGCCCAGGGCCGCGGCGGCCGCCCGGTAGGCGGCCGGGTCGTTGAAGCGCAGCCGGATGTGCCCGCCGGGAATGAGCCGCTTCAGCTCCTCCGCACTGCCCTCGGCGGCGATCCTCCCGTCGTGCAGGACGGCGATACGGTCGGCGAGTTCGTCTGCCTCGTCGAGGTACTGGGTGGTGAGGAAGACGCTCACCCCGTCGGAGACGAGCTCGCGGATGATCTGCCACATGGTGTGCCGGGAGCGGGGGTCCAGGCCGGTGGTGGGTTCGTCGAGGAAGATGATCCGGGGGCTGCCGACCAGGGTCATGGCGATGTCCAGGCGGCGCTTCATGCCGCCGGAGTAGGTGGAGGCGGGCTTCTTCGCGGCCTCGACCAGGTCGAAGCGCTCCAGCAGTTCGGCGGCCACCCGCCGCCCCTCGCCCCGGGACAGGTGGTGCAGGTCGGCCATGAGGAGCATGTTCTCCTCGCCGGTGATCAGTCCGTCCACGGCCGAGAACTGTCCCGTCACCCCGATCGCGGCGCGCACCGCCTGCGGGTCGGTGGCCGGGTCGTGGCCGCCGACGCGGATCTCGCCGCCGTCCGCGCCGATCAGCGTGGAGAGGATCTTGACGGCCGTGGTCTTGCCGGCGCCGTTCGGGCCGAGCAGGGAGAAGATCGTCCCCGCGGGTACGGCCAGGTCGACGCCGTCGAGCACGACCTTGTCCCCGTAGGACTTGCGCAGCCCCTTCGCCGCGATGGCCAGGTCGGTCATGAGAAGTGCCCCCTCTTTTTCTGCCGGCTGCGGATTACAGGCTGCGGGCGGTGATGTCGCCGTTGGCGGTGGTGGCGCGGATGTCGAGTCCGGCCGTGCCGTCGTTCATGAGGGCGTTGCTGACGCGGCCCCGGGAGGTGCCGGCGTCCAGGGATGCGGAGACTCCGCGGGCCGCGGCGACGGAGATGTCGCCGGACCGGGTGCTCAGGACGACCGTGCCGCGGGCGGCCTCGGCGATGCGGATGTCGCCCCGTGCGGTGCTGATCTCGGCCGAGCCGCCGAGGCGGCCGATCTCGACGTCGCCGTCGACGGCGGTGAGGCGGACGCTCGTGGCCTCGTCGAGCTTGATCCGGCGGTAGGCGCCGTCGAAGGCGACGTCACCGAGGCGGCCGACTCCGCGGAGTTCGGCGCTGCCGGCCCTGGCCTCGACTCGGGACCCGGCGGGCAGCTGGACGGTCACCTCGACGGATCCGGAGGGGCCGAAGAGCTGGTTCCCGGCCTCCGGGGCCGCGATCCGCAGGACGCCGTCGCCGTAGGCGACCTCGATCTTCTCCGCCGCCTTCACATCCCGGCTCCGGGAGGCGTCCACGGGCCGGACCTCGACCGTGGTGTCGGCCCGGTCGGAGGCGATGAACTGGACGCGGCCCGCGGGGATGTCGAGGACGGCGGAGACGGGGGCGGGGCTGTCGAACTTCTGCATGATGCGCTCCTGTGTCGGTCACTGTTTCTGACACCGGAAACGCTACGTTGCATTCATAGATCCATCAACGTAGTCGTTGCGCACAGAATTCATCTATGCAGCTCAGGCGCTAGAAATCGTTGCACTGGGCGACGACTTAACGCAACAACAACCCCGCCACTCATTGCAATGAGTGAGCGTTGAACGCTACGACCCCAGAATCGACGTCAGGAACTCCCCCACCCAGCCGAGCAGTTCGCGTCCGACCAGCGGCTTCCCGCCCACCTTGGCCGTCTTGGGCCGCGGTACGAGGACCTGGCGCACGGCGGGCTTGATGACGGACCCGGGGTACAGGCGCTTGACGCGCAGCTCCTGCGACTCGCGCAACTCCACCGGCGCGAAGCGGATGTTGTTGCCCTGCAGGACGATCTCGCCGACCCCGCACGCACGGGCGAGCATGCGCAGCCCGGCCACCAGCAGCAGGTTCTCGACGGGCTCGGGCAACTTGCCGTAGCGGTCGACGAGTTCCTCGCGCACGGACTTGATGTCCTCTTCCGTGTTGGCGGAGGCGATGGCCCGGTAGGCCTGCAGGCGCAGACGCTCGCCGGGGGCGTAGTCGTGCGGGACGTGGGCGTCGACCGGCAGCTCGATCTTGACCTCCAGCGGCGGCTCCTCCTCCACCCCGCCCTCCAGGGAGGCCCGGTAGTCCGCGACCGCCTCGCCGACCATGCGGACGTACAGGTCGAAGCCGACGCCCGCGATGTGGCCGGACTGCTCACCGCCGAGCAGGTTGCCCGCGCCGCGGATCTCCAGGTCCTTCATCGCCACGTACATGCCCGCGCCCATCTCCGTGTGCTGGGCGATGGTCGCCAGGCGCTCGTGGGCGGTCTCCGTCAGCGGCTTCTCCGGCGGGTACAGGAAGTAGGCGTAACCGCGCTCGCGGCCACGGCCGACCCGGCCGCGCAGCTGGTGCAGCTGGGAGAGACCGAAGTTGTCGCCGCGCTCCACGATCAGCGTGTTCGCGTTGGAGATGTCGATGCCGGACTCGACGATCGTGGTCGACACCAGGACGTCGTACTTCTTCTCCCAGAAGTCGACGACCACCTGCTCCAGCGTCTGCTCGGACATCTGGCCGTGGGCCGTGGCGATCCTCGCCTCGGGGACGATCTCGCGCAGCCGGGAGGCGGCCCGGTCGATCGACTCGACGCGGTTGTGGATGTAGAAGACCTGGCCCTCGCGCAGCAGTTCACGGCGGATGGCGGCGCCGATCTGCTTCTCCTCGTAGGGGCCGACGAAGGTGAGCACCGGGTGGCGCTCCTCCGGCGGGGTGGTGATCGTGGACATCTCGCGGATGCCGGTGACCGCCATCTCCAGGGTGCGCGGGATGGGCGTCGCGGACATGGTGAGCACGTCCACGTTGGCACGCAGCTTCTTCAGCTGCTCCTTGTGCTCGACGCCGAAGCGCTGCTCCTCGTCGACGATGACCAGGCCCAGGTCCTTGAACTTGGTCTCGGAGGAGAACAGCCGGTGGGTGCCGATGACGACGTCCACCGAGCCCTCCCGCAGGCCCTCCAGCACCGCCTTCGCCTCGGTGTCGGTCTGGAAGCGGCTGAGCGCCCGTACGTTGACCGGGAACTGGGAGTAGCGCTCGCTGAACGTCCCGAAGTGCTGCTGGACCAGCAGGGTCGTCGGGACGAGGACCGCCACCTGCTTGCCGTCCTGGACCGCCTTGAAGGCGGCCCGCACCGCGATCTCCGTCTTGCCGTAGCCCACGTCGCCGCAGATCAGGCGGTCCATCGGGACCGACTTCTCCATGTCCTCCTTGACCTCGGCGATGGTGGTGAGCTGGTCGGGGGTCTCCGCGTAGGGGAAGGCGTCCTCCAGCTCGCGCTGCCAGGGGGTGTCCGAGCCGAAGGCGTGCCCGGGCGCCGCCATCCGCGCGCTGTAGAGCCTGATCAGGTCGGCCGCGATCTCCTTGACCGCCTTCTTGGCGCGCGCCTTGGTCTTGGTCCAGTCGGCGCCGCCCAGGCGGTGCAGGGTGGGGGCCTCGCCGCCGACGTACTTGGTGATCTGCTCCAGCTGGTCGGTGGGGATGTAGAGGCGGTCGCCGGGCTGGCCGCGCTTGGCGGGGGCGTACTCGACGACGAGGTACTCGCGGGTGGCGCCCTGCACCGTGCGCTGCACCATCTCGATGTAGCGGCCCACGCCGTGCTGTTCGTGGACGATGTAGTCGCCCGCCTCCAGGGTGAGCGGATCGATGGTCTTGCGGCGGCGGGCCGGCATCCGGGCGCCGTCCTTGCCGGCCGCCTTCTGCCCCGAGAGGTCGGTCTCGGTCAGGACGGCCAGCTTCAGCGCGGGGTCCACGAAGCCGTAGTCGATCGAGCCGCACGCCACGTGCACGACGGACGGCACGATCGAACCGAGCTCGATGTCGAGGCGCGCGGCGATGCCCTCGCCGCCCAGCACCTCGACCGTGCGGGCCGCCGGGCCGTGGCCCTCGGTGACGAACACCGTGCGCCAGCCTTCGGCGAGCCAGCCCTTGGTGTCGGCGAGCGCCTTGGCGGTGTCGCCCCGGTAGGTCTCGGTGGCGTGCATGCCGAGCTTCAGGGTGTCCCCCGCCGCGTCAGCGGCAAATGTCTCCGTGAGCTCTTCGTCGGCCGCGAAGGGCGAAACGGACCACCACATCATGTCCAGCTCGCGGGCCCGGTCCCGGACGTCCGCGATGGACCACAGGGAGGCCGCGCCGACGTCGATGGGGGCCTCGCCGCCGCCCGCGGTGGCCGCCCAGGACGCCTGCAGGAACTCCTGGCTGGTGGCCACGAGGTCGGCGGCCCGCGTGCGGACCCGCTCCGGGTCGCAGACGACCGTCATGGCGCCCTTGGGGAGCACGTCCAGGAGCAGTTCCATGTCGTCGACGAGGACGGGGGCCAGGGACTCCATGCCCTCGACCGCGATGCCCTCGGCGATCTTGTTCAGGAGCTCGCCCAGCTCCGGGTGCTGCTCGGCGAGGGCACGCGCGCGTGCGCGGACGTCCTCGGTGAGCAGCAGCTCGCGGCACGGCGGTGCCCACAGGCCGTGCTCGGCGACCTCAAGGGACCGCTGGTCGGCGACCTTGAAGTAGCGGATCTCCTCGACGTCGTCGCCCCAGAACTCGACACGGAGGGGATGCTCCTCGGTGGGCGGGAAGACGTCGAGGATGCCGCCTCGTACGGCGAACTCGCCGCGCTTCTCGACGAGCTCCACGCGCGCGTACGCGGCGGCGGCGAGAGCTTCCACGACCTCGTTCAGATCGGCGGTCTGCCCGGTCCGAAGCGCGACCGGCTCCAGGTCGCCGAGCCCCTTGACCTGTGGCTGCAGCACCGACCGTACAGGCGCCACGACGACGGAGACGGGTCCGGTCTCGGGGTCGTCGGGGCGGGGGTGGGCGAGCCGGCGCAGGACCGCCAGCCGGCGTCCCACGGTGTCGCTGCGCGGGCTGAGCCGCTCGTGCGGGAGCGTCTCCCAGGACGGGTACTCCGCCACCTCCTCCGGCGGCAGCAGCGACCTCAGGGCGGCCGCCAGGTCCTCCGCCTCCCGTCCCGTGGCCGTCACCGCCAGCACCGGGCGGCCGGTCTCGCGGGCCAGCGCGGCGACCGCGAAGGGGCGGGCCGCCTGGGGTCCGACCAGGTCGACGTGCATGCGGTTGCCGTCGGCCCCCGCTCTGATCGCTTCGGCGAGGGCGGGGTCCTTGACGACGGCGTCGAGCAGACCGTGCAGGCTCATTCGGGGCGGCTTTCGTCCGGGGCGGGCAACGCGAACCACCCGACACGCGTGGCGGGCCGGGGGTTCCCAGGGTACGTCGCGCTCCGCGGTCGTGCCGGGGCCTGTGGATACCGCTGTCGGGCTGTGGAACGGCTGGGGACACGACAGACCCGGCGCCGGGACGTCCCCCCAAGGACGTCCCGGCGCCGGGCTCTCCCCCGCAACCCCCGTGTGCGGTGGTCGTACCCCCGTGGCTCCCCTACTCGGTGGCGATCGCGTTCAGGACGTTCATCCGGCCCGCCCGGAAAGCCGGGATCAGGGCGGCGACCAGGCCCACGACCGCGGAGCCGAGGAAGACCGTGATCAGCGTGGACCAGGGGACCTCCAGGACCTTCAGGCCCTCCAGGGCGAGGAGCTTCTGGGCCGTCGCGCCCCAGCCCATGCCGAGGCCAAGGCCGAGCAGGGCGCCGAAGAGGGCGATGACCACGGACTCCATGCGGATCATCCGGCGCATCTGGCGGCGGGAGAGACCGATGGCCCGCATCAGGCCGATCTCCCGGGTCCGCTCGACCACCGAGAGGGCCAGCGTGTTCACCACACCCAGGATCGCGACGATGATCGCCAGCGCCAGCAGCCCGTAGATCATGTTGAGCAGCTGCCCGATCTGGTCCTTCAGCGCCTGCTTGTAGTCGGTCTGGTCGCGCACCTTGTACTGCGGGTAGTCGTGCAGCGCGGACTTCAGCGACGTGTACGCCGCGTCCTGCTGCCCGTCCTTGGCGGTGGCGAAGACCAGCTGGTCCAGCGGCATCTTGTCGGCCGGCACGTACTTGGCGAGCGTCGCGATGGAGGTGTACTTCGAGCCCGCGTCGATCAGCCCGTCGTTGCTGGTGATGGCCCGGACCGTCAGGTCGGCGGTGGCGCCGTCCTTGAAGGCGATGCGGATCTTCGAGCCCAGGTGGACGTCGTGCGCCTTGGCGAACTTCTCGTGCACCGACATCGAGTCGGGCAGGTAGGCGTCCTTGAGGTTCCCGGCGACGGTCTTGACCCGCAGGTCCGTCGCGTACGTCGGGTCGGCCGCCGTGATGTCGGTGTTCTTGAGCGTCCTGCCGTCCGGGGTGGTGTAGTCGGCCTCGGTCGTCTTGTACTCGGTGACCCGCTTCAGGCCCGGCGTCGACTTCACGGCCCTGACCGCCTGCGGGGTGATCATCTGGCCGCTGTCGGACTGGATGATGAAGTCCGTGCCGACGGTCTTGTCGAGCTGGTCCGTCGCCGAGGCGACCATCGAGGAGCCGACCACCGACAGACAGGCGACCAGCGCGAGCCCGATCATCAGGGCGGCGCCCGTGGCGCCCGTACGGCGCGGGTTGCGCAGCGCGTTGCGCTCGGCCATCCGCCCGACCGGGCCGAAGGCCCGCAGCAGCACGGCGCCCAGGACCCGGACGACACCGCCCGCGAGCAGCGGGCCGATCACCACGAACCCGATCAGGGAGAGCACCACGCCCAGGCCCAGCCAGAGCGAGCCGCCGGTCGCCTTGTCGGCGGAGGCGGCCAGGTAGAGGGCGAAGCCGCCGCCGGCGGTCAGCAGCGTGCCCAGCACGGCCCGTACGGCACCGGCCTTGGCGTCGGCGGGGGCGCCGGCGTCGCGCAGCGCGGCCATCGGGGAGACCTTGCCGGCCCGGCGGGCTGGCAGGTACGCGGCGAGGACGGTGACGACGACACCGAGGACCAGACCGACGACCGGGGTGGTCCAGGCGACCGTGAGGTCCGCGGTGGACAGATGCATGCCCAACTGGCCCATGACCTTCATCAGGCCGACCGCGAGTCCGACGCCCGCGCCGACGCCGAGGACCGAGCCGGTCACGCCGAGCAGCAGCGCCTCGGCCAGCACCGACCGGTTGACCTGCTTGCGGCTGGAGCCGATGGCCCGCATCAGGCCGATCTCCCGGGTGCGCTGGGCGACCAGCATGGAGAAGGTGTTGATGATCAGGAAGATGCCGACGAGGAAGGCGATTCCGGCGAAGCCGAGCATCGCGTACTTCATGACGTTCATGAAGCTCTCGACGTCCTTCTGGTTGGCGTCGGCGGTCTCCTTGGCGGTCTGCACCTTGTAGTGGGTGCCGAGCGCCGAGACCACGTTCCGCTTCAGCTGGTCGTCGCTCACCCCGGAGGCGGCGGTGACGTTGACGTTGGTGAAGACACCGGTCTTCCCGACGAGCGTCTGCTGGGCGGTCTTCGTGTCCAGGTAGAAGATCGCCGCGCCGGGGTTGGTGACCTGGAAGGAGGCGATGCCGGAGATCCGTGCGTCGTGCGTGCCGACCGCGCTGATCACGGCCAGCGTGTCACCGAGCTTGAGGTGGTGCTTGTCGGCGGTGTCGGCGTCGACCATCACCTGCTCGGATCCCTTGGGCGCCGAACCGGAGGTGATCTTCATGGTGCGGGCGTCGTTGCCGTTCCAGCTGCCGACGATGGTCGGGGCGCCGCTGGAGGGCGAGAGGTTGTCCTTCTTGGCGTCGACGACGGTCACCGAGGTCGAGAAGACGGTCCCCTCCGCCGCCTTCACGCCCTGCGCCGACTTCACCCTGGCGACCACGGAGGCCGGCATGACCGGCGGTTTGCCGTTGTCGGACGTGGTCTCACCGCTGTCCGAGGCGCCCTTCGCGCTCACCGTGACATCGGAGGAGGTGGCCGCGAACAGCTTGTCGAAGGTGGTGTTCATGGTGTCGGTGAACACCAGCGTCCCGCAGACGAAGCCCACCGACAGCAGCACGGCGATCGCCGAGAGGGCCATGCGCCCCTTGTGCGCGAAGAAGTTGCGCATCGAGGTCTTCATCACGGTCATGACGTACGCCCCCGGGCGTCGAAGTCCTTCATGCGGTCCAGGACGGCCTCCGCGGTGGGCTTGTACATCTCGTCGACGATCCGGCCGTCGGCGAGGTACAGCACGCGGTCCGAGTAGGAGGCGGCGACCGGGTCGTGCGTGACGATGACGATGGTCTGCCCGAGCTCGTCCACGGACTGCCGCAGGAAGCCCAGCACTTCGGCACCCGCGCGCGAGTCGAGGTTTCCGGTCGGCTCGTCACCGAAGATGATCTCGGGCCGGGCGGCCAGCGCGCGGGCCACGGCGACGCGCTGCTGCTGTCCGCCGGAGAGCTGGGTGGGCCGGTGCTTGAGCCGGTCCGCGAGGCCGACGGTGTCCACCACGCGCGCGAGCCACTGCCGGTCCGGCTTGCGGCCCGCGATGTCCATGGGCAGCGTGATGTTCTCGATCGCGTTCAGCGTGGGCAGCAGGTTGAACGCCTGGAAGATGAACCCGATCCGGTCCCGCCGCAGCTGGGTGAGCTTCTTGTCCTTCAGCCCGGTGATCTCGGTCTCGTCCAGGTAGATCTGCCCGCTGGTGACGGTGTCGAGCCCGGCGAGGCAGTGCATCAGGGTGGACTTGCCGGACCCCGAGGGGCCCATGATCGCGGTGAACTGGCCGCGGGCGATGTCCACGTCGACATGGTCGAGGGCGACGACGCGGGTCTCCCCGGCCCCGTACGCCTTGACGACCTGCCGCGCCCGCGCGGCGACGGCCGTCCGTCCTCCAGTGCCCCCGTGCCTGGGAATGGTCACGGCCGAAGTCATGGTAAGTCTCCTATGTCGGGCAGCCGATGACACCGGGCTGCCTGCGGATGAGCTGTGCGGATCGGTACGTCGATGAGTCTGGCGTCGAAGAGGGGTCCCGCGCGCTGGTGCTCGGCACCCTCTTGTACGGGGGTAAACCCCACCCCCGCCGGTTCGGTGAACCGCCCCCCGACCGCTCCCCAGCGGCGTAAAGCCAGGTTAAGGACCGGTCCCGGCCCCTCTCGTCCTCCAGGGGGACGAACCCTCCCCCAGCCGTAGTACGGAGGGGACCCCTAGGGGCCGTCCACCGACAGGTGGAGTCGATCTCGGGGTTCGCTCCACCCACCGGCCCACTCAGGCTCCACCCTCCCGCTGCGTCAGGGTCAAGTGGGAAGCTGTCGGACGGCGGATAGATGCAAGGGGAAAGGAATCACGTGGACCAGGGGGGCACAGAGACACGTGCCGGTGTGGCGCCCGGCCGGCCGGCGGACACGCACAGACGCGGAGCGGTCGTCGCCGCGCTCATGCTCGCGATGGCGCTCGCGGCGCTCGACGCCACCATCGTCTCCACCGCCGTCCCCCAGATCGTCGGCGACCTCGGCGGGTTCTCGTACTTCTCCTGGCTCTTCTCCGGCTACCTGCTCGCGGTCACGGTCACGCTCCCGGTGTACGGCAAGCTCTCCGACACCTTCGGCCGCAAACCGGTGCTCGTCGCGGGCGCCGCGGTGTTCCTGCTCGGCTCGCTGCTGTGCGCCGCGGCCTGGAACATGGGCGCGCTGATCGCCTTCCGCATCGTCCAGGGGCTGGGCGGCGGCGCGTTGCAGGGCACGGTGCAGACGCTCGCGGCCGACCTGTACCCGCTGGAGGAACGGCCCAGGATCCAGTCGAAGCTGTCCACGGTCTGGGCGGTGTCGGCGGTGGCCGGCCCCGGAATCGGCGGCCTGCTCGCCGCGTACGCCGGCTGGCGCTGGATCTTCCTGGTCAACCTCCCCATCGGGGCGGTGGCGTTGTGGCTGGTCATCCGTCATCTGCGGGAGCGGCGACGGGAGTTCGAGCGCCGTCCGCGCATCGACTGGGCGGGCGCGCTGGCGGTGTTCGCGTGCGGGGGCGTGCTGCTGACGGCGCTGGTGCAGGGCGGGGTGGCCTGGCCGTGGCTGTCGGCGCGCTCGTTGGCGCTGTTCGGTTCGGGGTTCGCGCTCGCCGGTACCGTGGTCGTGATCGAACGCCGTGCGGCCGAGCCGGTCATCCCCGGGTGGGTGTGGCGGCGGCGGACGATCGCGGCCGTCAACCTCGCCCTGGGCGCGCTGGGGCTGCTGATGGTGGCGCCGAGCGTGTTCCTGCCGACGTACGCGCAGTCGGTGCTGGGTCTCGCGCCCGTGGCGGCGGGCTTCGTGCTCTCGGTCTGGACGCTGACCTGGCCGGTGTCGGCGGCGCTGAGCCAGCACGTGTACCGGCGGATCGGATTCCGCAACACGGCGATGCTGGGCATCGGCACGGCGGCGCTGCTCCTGTTCGCGTTCCCGTTCCTGCCGTACCCGGGATCGGCCTGGCAACCGATGCTGCTGATGCTGCTGTTGGGCGCGGCGCTGGGGCTGTTCCAACTCCCGCTGATCGTGGGCGTGCAGTCGACGGTGGGCTGGGCGGAACGGGGCACCACGACCGCCTCGGTGCTCTTCTGCCGCCAGACCGGCCAGACGATCGGCGCCTCCGTCTTCGGCGCGGTCGCCAACGGGGTGCTCGCCTCCCGCCTGGGCGGCGCCGGCGACCTGGACTCGGTGACCCGGGGCCTGGACTCGGGCGCCGTACCGGAGGCGACGCGCCGGGCGATCGCGGACGCGGTGCACGCGGTGTACATCGGCGCGGGCTGCGCCGCCGCAGCGGCCTTCCTCGTCCTGCTGTTCCTCGCCCCGCGACGCTTCCCGGTGCTCAAGGAGGAGTGAGAGGGCGAGGAGCCGGTCCGGTCGCCGCCTCGGGTCGCGAAGGCCCACTGGGGTCACCGGCGGCGGAGGCGGTCCTGGTCACTGTCTCCGCACCGAATATCCGCCGGGGCTACCGTCGGCTCGCGCGGCGGCGTGCCGCCAGGAGGGCGCCCGCGCCGAGGACGACGGCCGCCGCCGCGGCGCCCGCGAGCGGCAGGGCCGGACCGGAACCGGTGTTGGCCAGGCCCCCGCCGGACGCGGGGGAGGGTCCGGTCGAGGGCGTCGCGCTCGCACCGCCGTTCGGCGACGCGCCACCGCCGGTGACGTCGGTCGGGATGTCGGCCTTGTCGTTCTTCGCGTTCGGGTCGAACGGCCGGGACCCGCCGGTGAGTTCCACCGATCCCCGGGCCCCCGGCACGGCCTTGTCGATCCGCACCTGGAAGGTGTAATTCCGCTCGTAGCCCTCCTTCACCCAGAAGACCTCAGTACTGCAGCCGTAGCTCCCGGGCCCCTTCCTGCTGCAGTAGGGATCGCTCTTGGTCACCGTCGTACCGGCGGGCATCCTGACCAGGACGTGCACCGCCTGGCCGTGACCCGGCCGCCACACCCACCCCGGTCCGGCGTTGGTGTACTTCACGGTCACGGGGACGGTGTCCCCGACGCGGCCCTCGACGCGCGCCCCGGTGACCTGGAAGTCGGCCGTGTTCTCGGACGTCACCGGCACCCAGACGAAATCCCCGTCCGCGTGCTTCGCGCTGCCGGGAGGCGCCGGAGTGGCGTCGGGCTGCTCGACCAGCTTGATCGCGGGTGCCGTTCCGGGCACCGGATGCGAGAAGTTGTCCCCCGGATAGGGGAAGCCGGAGCTCACGACGGCCACCTCGGCCCTGTCGTACAGCGCGCTGTCGCGCACGTCGATGCTCAGTTGCTTCTCAGGGGCGAAGACGACACCGGGCTTCACCGTCTGGTCGAACTCACACACCGCGTCGGTCTTGTTCGGCTCCTCGTCCTCCTCCGGGATCTCGAGGTACCAGCAGTTGGACGGCAGTCCGGCCAGTCCCGTGTGGCTCAGCCCGCGGGTGAGGGTGTACGACAGCCAGACCTTGTCGAGTGCCTTCGGGCCCGTGTTCGTGAAGCTGGTCGGCAACTGCAGGGTGCTGCCCGGCCTCGCCCCGTCGACCGGGGCGATGGCTCCCAGGACCAAACCGGGTGACGGCTCGTCGGCCACGGCGGGAGCGGCACCCAGCGCGACCAGGGCGAGGACGCCGATGGGGCCGACGGCCCGGAGGAGGCGCAGGGGAAGAGAAGACGTCTGGAACACGCGTACCCCACATGAACTCATAGCGACGGACAGACGAGCGGCGGGGTAACGCGGGTCCCCGCTCATCAGACCCCCGACCACGCCGAACGGTTGTGCAGGCTCCAAAGATCAGAGTTAACGCGGGTAACGTCACAGGTCAGCGAAGTAAGCGCATACCGACCGGACAGTTTGTCGAAAAGGCTGTGCAATTCCGAACCGCCGAGTAACGTGCGGGACTCCGCCGCCCCCACCTCCCTTGCGGTCCGCACCGGACCCGAGCCACGCAAGGAGTACCGGGATGTCCTACGACCCGTCCCCGTCGTACCCGTACCGACCCGCACAACAACCCCAGCAGTACCGGCAGTACGACTCCTCGCCGTCCTACGAGGCCACGTACCCCTGGCAGCCGCCCATCGCGGACCCGCCCGAGCCGCCCCGGCGCCGCCCGCCGCATCCACCGCTCGGGCACCACAGCGACCTGCGGATCCTGCGCAGCGCCTATCGCTGGCAGCGCCGCACCGCCACCCTGACCGCGCTCGGCTACTTCATCCTGTTCCTCGTCCTGTCCGCCTTCGCGCCGTCGGTCATGGCCGACGACGTCACCGACGGCCTGCCGACCGGACTGCTGCTCGCGCTGATCCAGATCCCCGTCACCTGGCTGGCCATCGCGCTGTACGAGCACACCGCGCGCCGTTACGTCGACCCGATCGCCGACCGCATCCGCAAGCAGTCCGCGGTGGACGCCAAGCGGGAGGCGGCCCGATGACCAACGGCTTCAGCGGCAACGCCCAGGCCATGTCCCTCGTCGCCTTCTCCGCGATCGCCACGATCACCCTGCTGCTGTGCGTGATGACCGGCCCCGACCGCGACGACCTCGACGAGTTCTACACCGGCTACGGCTCCCTCTCCCCCATGCGCAACGGTCTCGCCATCGCCGGCGACTACATCTCCGCCGCGAGCGTCCTCGGCACCGGCGGGGTCATCGCCCTGTGCGGTTACGACGGCGTCGTGCTCGCCCTCAGCACCGCCCTGTCGCTGATGCTGCTGATGTTCCTGCTGGCCGAACCCCTGCGCAACGCGGGCCGGTTCACCATGGGCGACGCGCTGGCGCGACGGATGCCGGGGCGCGCGGTGCGCATCACGGCGTGCGCGGTGACCATCGCCGCGCTGCTGCCGCTGATGCTGGTCCAGCTCGCCGGCACGGGACAGCTGCTGGCCTTCATCCTCGGCTTCTCCGGCGACTCCCTGAAGACCGGCTGCATCATCGGCCTGGGTGCCCTGATGATCAGCTACGCCGCCATCGGCGGGATGAAAGGCACCGCCCTGATCCAGATCCTGAAGATCGTGATGCTGATCGGCTCGGGCGCGGTCGTGGCCGTACTGATCCTGCGTCGCTTCGACTGGGACCCCGGGGCCCTGTTCCACGCGGCCGCCTCGCAGAGCGGGGTCGGCACCGCCTTTCTCCACTCGGGCGTGGAGTTCGCCGGCAGCCCCAACCCCCGCCTGGACATGATCAGTTCGCAACTGACGGTCGTCATCGGCGGCGCCTGCCTCCCGCACGTCACGATGCGCATGTACACCGCCTCCAGCGCCCGGCAGGTGCGCCGCTCGATGTCCTGGGCGGTGTCGATGGTGGTCCTCTTCGTCCTCATCATGACGGTCGTCGGCTTCGGCGCGACGGCGCTGATCGGGCGGGCGGCCATCGCGCAGGCCGACCCGCGCGGCAACACGGCCTATCTGCTGGGCTCCCGCGCCGCGTTCGGCCCCGAGGTCTCCACCGCGGAGACCTTCCTCTTCACGACGATCACGACGGCGATCTTCCTCACCCTGCTCGCCTCCGTCGCCGGCATGATCCTCGCCTGCGCCAACTCCCTCGCCCACGACGTCTTCGCGGCCCGGGTCCGGGAGATGTCGGCGCGCCGCGAGATGGGGCTCGCCCGGGTCTCCGCCCTGGCGGTCGGCGTTCCCGCGATCCTGCTGGCCACCCTGGTCCAGCACCACAGCCTGCAGCCCCTGGTGACCCTCTCCTTCTGCCTCGGCGCCTCCGCCATCGCGCCCGCCCTGGTCTACAGCCTCTTCTGGCGCCGCTACACCCGGGCGGGCCTGCTGTGCACCCTGATCGGCGGCAGCGTGGCCGTCCTGCTCCTGATGCCGGGCACCAACCTGGTCTCGGGCTCCCCCGTCTCCGCCTTCCCCGATGCCGACTTCAACTGGTTCCCGTTCACCACGACGGGCCTGGTGACGATCCCCCTGGGCTTCCTGTTCGGCTGGTTGGGCACGGTGCTCTCGGGACGGCGGGCGTCGGAGGAACAGCGGCATCAGTACGAGGCGGTGGAGGGGTGGATTCTGGCGGGGGCGGTGCGGAGGGGCGGGTGAGAAGTGGCGCCCGGCGCATGCCGGGCGCCCTCATGCGGCACCCGGCGCCGGTCCCGCGCGCGTCACTCCCCCGACGCGGAGCCCGTCAGCGCCGTGAGGCTGCTGCGCACGTAGTCCATCTGCGCCTGCACGTCGTCCCACCGCTCCGCGTGCTCGCGCAGCAGCCGTTCGGTGTCCCGGGTGATCTGCTCCTCACCGGCCCGCGCCTCCGCGAGGATCTCCGCCGCCCGTACCCGCGCCTCCTCCTGGCACCGCAGCGCGGCCTCCTCGGCCTCACGGAACTCCCGTTCCGCCTCGGCCAGCGCTTCCTCCGCCCGCGCGACCCGTTCGGCCTCCCGCGCATCGACCGCGGCCACCCGTTCGGCCTCGGCCCGCTCCAACTCGGCCAATCGCTCGGCGAACTCTTTGGCCTGATCGGCGAGCATCCCGGAGGTGCGCTCGCGCGCTTCCCTGAGCACCCCCAAGGCCTCACCCCGCCCGTCCTTCACCGCGCGCCGGGCGGAGATCCGGATCTCGTCGGCCTCGGCCTGCGCCGCGAGCAACCGCTGCCGGGCGCGCTCCTCGGCCTCGGCGCGCACGGCGTCGGCGCGCGCCTGCGCCGCGTCGCGCACGCCGGCCGCGCGCGCCTGCGCCGTCTCCACAAGGCGCTGCGCCTCCTGCCGCGCGCGCTCCCGCACGGCGGCGGCCTCCTCCTCCACGCACTGGAACAGCCGCCGCGCGCCCTCGCCGAGCGTCTCGTACGTCTGCGGCGAGAGGTGCGCCACGGTCTCCCGAAGGTCCTCCGCCTCCTCCTCCATCTCCCTGGCGAGCACGGTGAGCCGGGCGGCCCTCTCCCACGCGGCGTCCCGGTCGTCGGAGAGGGCGGCGGCGTACGCGTCGACCTGGTCGGGACGGTAACCGCGCCCTCGTACGGCCCCGAAGCCATGGGCCGAGACCGATGCGCTGCTCATCCTGGAACCCCTCTCCGCCGAACGGACGCGAAATGATGATTTCGCGCACATCTTGATGTATCGGACGTAAGTGTTCATAACCCGACACTCCGCACGCGGGTCGCGGCCAGAATGCGCACACAAAAAGGCCGGGCCCGGTCACAGTGACCGGGCCCGGCCCGAAGGGTTCCTCGTGTCAGGGGAACGTCGGTGTCACAACAAGCCGTCCCACATCTGCTCGAGCAGCACCGACCACCAGCTCTCCGGCGACCCGAGCGCCGCCGGGTCGAGGGAGGCCAGCTGGGCCTGGAAGTCGACGGTCCAGCGGCCCGCCTGCTCCTGGTTGAGACCGAACCGCAGCCGCCACATCCGGCCGAGCAGCGCAAGGCAGCGCTGGAACTCGGGCAGCCCCGTGTTCACGAACTGCGGCGGCACCGGAGCACCGCCGGGCCCGGCCTCCACGGGGACGGCCACGATGTTCGCCGTGCCGTACTGCACGCACAGCGCCTTGCCGAAGTCGCTGCCCATAACGAGGTAGGAGGCCGCGTCCGACGCCGGCTGCACACCGCGCTCCTGCGCCAGTTCGGCGAGCGTCGGCACCGGCCGACCCGGCTGCGCCTGCGCCCAGAAGAACGGGCCCATGTCCAGCGGCAGTCCCGCCGTCACCAGCGACTGCGCCACGATCGGCGGCACGCCCTGCCGGGAGACCGCGGCCTGCTCGAACCGGAAGACGCCCGGCCCGAACGCCGCCGCGAGCTCCTGCGCCACGGCCTCCGGCGGAACCGGCGGCGCCGCCTGCACCGGCGGCAACGGCGCACGCACCGGCGCGGGGCGCGCCGGCCCGTCCGCCACCTGGTGCAACTCTCCCTGATGCGCGAGCAGTTGCCGCATGCCCTGCTGCCGGCTCGCGTGATCGGTGCCGTAGGGCGCGATGCTGGTGATCCGCGCCTGCGGCCACTGCTCCCGGATCATCCGCGCGCAGTACGCACCCGGCAGCTCGCAGGACTCCAACTCGGTGTGCAGTTCCAGCACCTGGTCCGGCGGCACGTTCATGCCGCGCAGCTCGTGGAAGATCTGCCACTCCGGGTGCGGCGTCCCCGGCGCGGACCGCCGGATCACCTGCTGCTCGGAACCGTCCTGCGCCCGGTACCGAAGAACGGCCTGATACCCGGGACCGACGGTCGGCTGCCCGGCGGGCTGCTGCGGATACCCGTACGCCGACGGCTGCCCCGGCGCCGGCATCCCACCGGGCCCCGGCGGCATGGGCGGCTGGGGCGCACCCGGGCCCATGTGAGCCCCAGGAGCCCCGGGAGCCACACCGGGGGCGCCCGGAGCACCGAGCGCGCCGGGGGCTTGCGGCGGCGGAGGAACACCGGGACCACCCACGCCCGGTGCACCGGGACCACCCACCGGCGGAGCGCCGGGACCACCCACAGGCGGCGCGGCCAACACGGTCTCCGCGTGGTGAACGGGCCCGGGCGCGCCCCCTGCAGAACCGTGCGCGCCGGGGGCGGCTGGTGCGCCGGGGGCGCCGGGGGGTTGAGGAGCGCCGGGCGCACCCGGCATGCCCGGGGCGCCTGGCGGTTGGGATGCGCCGGGCGTGCCGGGTACACCCGGGGCGCCCGGAGGCTGAGACGCGCCGGGCGCTCCAGGCCCCTGGGGCGCCCCCGGGAAACCGGCTGCGCCGGGGGCGCCCGGAGGCTGCGGGGCGCCGGGAGGCTGAGGAGCGCCGGGCGCGCTCGGCATACCGGGGGCTCCTGGGGCTCCGGACGCGCCGGGCGCGTTCGGCGTGCCCGGGGCGCCCGGAAACGCCTGCGCGCCGGGTGCGCCCGGGAAGCCTGGGGCACCCGGAACACCCGGGGCGCCCGGAGGCTGCGGCGCGCCCCCACCCGGGCCCATTCGACCCGGGTCGGCAAGCACCGTCGCGGCGTGGTGGGCGCCGCCCGGCGGAGCACCGCTTGGCGAGTTCGGCGCACCGGGCGGTTGAGGGGCGCCCGGCGGGTTCGGCGCGCCGGGCGGATGCGGTGCGCCCGGGGTCTGCGCAGCCCCCTCCGGACCGTCAGGACCGAGCGCTGAGACGAGTTGCGTGGGCACGTACCCGCCCGCACCGGGCCCCGGCGGAGGCGGAGGTGCGCTGCCCGTCCGCGCTCCCGGTGCCCCCGGGGCGCTCGGCGGGGGCGGCGGAGTCGACCCCCGACGCGACGGAGGCGCGGCCTTGCTGGTCGCAGCATCGGCGATGTCCCCGGCGTTCGGCGCAAGCCCCGGCGCCCCCGGAGGCTGCGGCATACCCGGCGCCCCACCGGCCCCTTGCGGATACCCATAGGAGGACGCACCCGGCGGAGGCGGAGGCACCGGCCCCGGAGCCGAAGCCCCCGGAGACGAGCCAGGCGCTCCCGCACCGCCAGCCCCCTGCGGATACCCATACGACGACGCACCCGGCGGCGGCGGAGGCGCGGAACCCGGCGCGGGCGCCCCCGGCGCCCCCGCACCACCCGCACCCTGCGGATAGCCGTACGCCGGTCCACCCGGCCCGGGCGGAGGCGGCGGCGTACCCGGCGCACCAGCACCCGCGGGCGCCCCCAGCGCACCACCTGGCCCGCCCGACGCACCATGCGCACCGTGCGCCCCCGGCACTCCGGACACGCCCGACGCACTCTGTCCCGCGGGCGCCCCAGGCACACCCCCCGCGCCCGACGCCCCCCGGTCGTCCAGCGCCTGCGCCACCGCCGTGGGCGGAAGCTGGCTGCCGCCCGCGATCAGTGCCGTCTCGGCGTCGGGCGGGGTCGACGGCGCCGACGGAGGCGCGTCCTCGATGTCGCTCAGCGGCGGCGCGAAGACGGTCGCCGGCAACGGCACGGAACGGTCCTCGCCCACATCCGCGTTGGTGTCGGTCCCGGCCCAAGGAGTCGCCCCGGCGGACACGTTCGGCGCACCGGCAGCTCCGGGCGCCCCCGAACCGACCCGAGCGCCGGGCGAGTTCAAGTCACCGGAAGCCCCGACCGGCACCCCGGGCTGCGTCTCGGGAAGCGTGCCCCCCGACGCACCAGAACCAGACGAGCCAACCCCACGCCCATCACCACCGGCACCCGCACCGGCCCCCGCACCCGCACCGGACACCGCACCCGCGCCGGCCGCAGCACCACCCGCAGCCGCAGCCGCAGCCGCCCCCTCACTCCGCCGCTCCCCGATCCCCAGCTTGTCCGCCGCGTCCTGCAGCCACTCCGGAGGGCTCAACAGGAACGACGTCTGGTTCAGGTCGACGCGGGGGGAGGACGCGGCCGGCGGCGCCGGTTCGTCGGCGGGGTCCGGGCGGCCGTACTCCTCCTCGTAACGGCGGATGACCTCACCCACCGGCAGCGAGGGCCACAGCGTTGCCTCGCCGCTGTCCCGGGCGATCACCAGCCGCTGGGCGCCGCCGTCCGACCGCGGGCCCTCCGCACGATCCTCCGCCCACACCACGAAACCGAGCTCGAACTCCCGTACCCGCACCTCACGGTGCTGGTACGACGGCACGTCACCGTTGATCCACTCCTCGGCGCGCTCCTGCGCCTGCGCGAACGTCACCATCGCCGGCTCACTCCCCCACCACGGGAACGGACCGCGCGAAACCGCCGTCCACCATCAGATTCGCCACCGTCTCCAACTCCGGCGGGGATCCCGCCAGTCGGGACAGAAACACGTCGAAGTCCTCACCGCACGGCAGCAGCAGACGCTCCACCCGCTCCGCAGGTGCCCACGACGGATCGACGTCCCGCACGTCGTCGTACGCGCAGAACCACACAGAACCGATGCGCTCGCCCTTCACCTTCACCGCGAGCAACCCGCCCTGCACGAACCCGACGCCCAGATAGTCCTTGGTCAGATGGTCGCGCAGGCACTTGTTGACGTACACCAGGTCATTGACCGCGGCCTCGTCGCGCACCGTGAAGAACGGCTGGTCGATCAGCAGGCCGAGCCCCGCGTCGAGCGCAGTGCCCACCGGCGCGCAGCCGCCCGCCGCCTTCAGGAACGAACGGTACGCACCCGGCAACCGGTACCCGAGGTCTTCCTCGACCCCCTGCACCTGCGCCTCCGTCACCGCCACCCCCGACTTCGGCAGCCCGAAATGCGCCGGACGCGTCTCCTGCAACGGCCGCGTGCCTCGCTTGTCCTGGTCCACCGCCGACGTCGCGATCCCGCCGTGATGCCGCAGCAGCGCCTTCACCTCGACCGGGATCAGCTCCAGCCGCCGGCTGCCCGCCACGTGATGCCACGTCCAGCCGTGCGGCGTCGCCACCGGCACCACCGTGTCCCACAGGTCATGACCCGAAGCCGCCAACGCCGCGTTCGCCGACACGTAGTCCGTCAGCCGCAGCTCGTCGACCCCGAAACCCTCCGGCGCCTCCGCGATCTCCGCGGCCGCACGCGCGTAGGGAGAGAAATCGGGGTAACCGCGCTCGTCGACCCGTACCCCTCTCGGGTGACGGGCCGCCCGGACCGGATCCGGGAAATGCACGACCTGCCCGGCATAGGCCGCGTTCGGCGGCGCGGCTTGTCCCCCAGCCTGGCGGCTGGGCGGCGCCCCCAGCCCGAGCCGACCTGTCGTCATGGCGGTTGCCCCCTGCGGCACTCTGGTACGAACCGCGGCGACCGGCACCCGCCGCCCACCACGCCCCGTATCGACTGTCTCGTCCGTCCCGACTCACGTCGTGACCACACCGCGCCCGCCACCACACGCCCTCACGCATGCCGGCAAGCGCCACCCGCACGAAAGCGGTGCCGACAGCCTATGCGGTACGACCGCACCGGTCACCGGGCCCCGGTCAGCCACCCTCCGCTTCCGTGACCAGCCGTCACCCCGCCCTCACGGACCGCCCAAACCCGGGCGTGTCGCACCGCCCCAGCTACCGCACCAGCAACGGAGTTTGGCAGTCTGTCTCCTCCGGGGGGATGCACGGAGGGGATGACGATCATGAACGCGACGCAGACGGGACCACACGCGGGCACGTCCGCCACGCCGCACCGCGGCCTGTCCGGCGACCCCCGCATCGGCTGGAGCGCCACCACCCACGCCTCCGCCCCCACCCTCCTGCACCGCCGCGACGGCATACTCCCCACCGTCGCCGCCGCCCTCTCCGTCCGCGGCGCCACCCTCACCGGCACCGCCGCCCGCGGCGACCAGCCGCCACCCCTGCACCCCCTCGTGCAGGACTTCCTCGACACCCTCACCAGCGCCCAACGCGACCGCTTCACCGGCCGCTGCGCCGAGACCATCCTCATCTCCCGCCACATAGCCGCCGCGGACGCCGCCCGCAGCAAGCGCGCCGCCCGCAAGCCCATGACCAACGGCGAAGCCCGCAAAGCCCTCAAGCAGGCCAAACTCACCGCCCGCCGCATCCGCGAGGACGGCGACCCCCTGCACGGCAGCTTCGCGGCACCCTGCCGAGCCTGCACCGCGCTCAGCGCCCACTTCGGCGTCCGCGTCGTCGACCCGGCAGCGGCAGGCGACTGACTCCCCCGACCAACCCGTACGACAGCACGGCCCCCAGGGCCGGTCAGTGACGCCGGCGAACTCGACGATCGAAGGGCAGATGCACCCCGACCGCACCTCCACCACGCGCTTCCCCGTACCCGTCGACGCCGCCCTGCGCGCCGCCGGCTGGCAACCCGGACGCTGGGACATAAAGCAGGCCGAGATCTGGGCCGACGCCCTGCGCGAACACACCTCGCCCGCCGGCCACCGGCACGCCGTGTTCCCCGCCGCCGTCGAGGCCTGGGCCGAGTTCGGCGGCCTGCACATCACCCCCACCGGACCCGGCCGCCAGATCGCCCCCACCGCGATCCACCTCGACCCCCTGCACGGCCTCCACATGGCCCGCACCCTCGCCGACCTCGGCCGCGCCCTCGACCGCGAGGTCAGCCCCCTCGGCGCCGAGACCGACTCCGCCGCCCTCCTCGCCATCGACACCGAAGGCCGCGTCTACGCCCTCGACCACACCGGAGACTGGTACCTCGGCCCCGACATCGACCAGGCCCTCGCCGCCCTCGTCGCGGGCATCGAACCCGTACGGCTCACCGCGGGCTGACCGGCGAAGGGCCTACGCCGCCGGAATCACCGCCGACACCCGGAAACCCCCCGCGTCCGTCGGCCCCGACACGAACACACCACCCAGCCCGGTGACCCGCTCCTTCATCCCCACCAGCCCGTTCCCCCCGGAGGGCAACCGCGCCGACGACGCCGACGCGAGCTCCGGCGGCGGCTCGTTCTCCACCTGCATCGCGATCTCCGACACCCGGTGCGCCACCCGCACATACGTCTTCGCACCCGCCGCGTGCTTGTGGACGTTGGTCAACGCCTCCTGCACCACGCGGTACGCCGTCTGCTCGATCTCCGCCGCGTACGAGCGCACATCCCCCTCGACCGACAGAGCCACCACCATCCCGGCCGCTGCCGACTGCCCGACCAACTCCTCCAGCTCCGAGAGCCACGGCCCGTCGCCCTCGTCGACAACCCTCGACGCGGCCACCGCGGCAGCCATCCCGACAGCGGCCAGCGGAACCGGCTGCTGCGCCCGCCGCGAACCCTCCCCGCTCCTGAGCACCCCGAGCATCTCCCGCAACTCGGTCAGCGCCTGCCGCCCCATGTCCCCCACCAGCGCGGCGTTCTTCACGGCCTTCTCCGGGTCCTTGCGGGCCACGGCCTGCAACGCCGCCGCGTGCACCACCATCAGACTCACCCGGTGCGCGACCACGTCGTGCATCTCCCGCGCGATCCGCGTCCGCTCCTCGCCGCGCGCCCACTCCGCACGCTCCTCGGCCCGCTCCGCCAGCAGCTGCAACTCGCGCTCCAGGCTGTCCGCCCGCTCCCGCAGACTCTCCATCAGCCGGCGCCGGGCACCGACATACAGCCCCAGCAGCAGCGGCGGCGCGGTCATCCCGATCGCCGTCGTGATCGACGCGAACGGCACGAACCAGTCACCCAGGTCCAGACCGCCGTGGGCCATGTCCTGCCGCACCCGCACGAACATCACGATCAGCATGCCCACCAGCGACATGCCGGCCAGCGAGCCGATGATGCGGCGCGGCAACTCCGACGCGGCGAGCGTGTACAGGCCGACGATGCCCATGAGATAGCCCATCTGGGCGGGCGTGATGGCGATCGAGACAAGGACGACGGCTATCGGCCACTGCCGGCGCACGAGCAACGCGGAACCGGCCAGCACGCCGAACACGATCCCCGCGGCCAGCGGGATCCCCGCGTCCCGCGCGAACCGGATCCCCTCGAACCCGCACTCCACCGCGGACGCGACAGCCAGCCCGACATCCAACGCGGCACTGCGCCACCTGGTCCACCACCACGGCCCTCCCCGGACCGTGGCATGGTCTTCCCCCGTCGTGGTCATGCCTCCAGCCTACGGTCGTTCGTGGCTGGTTTTCCGTCGAGTTTCCACGACTGGCCTACACCACACTCCGTGACCGATCAACCACCACCCCCCAGACAGGTCTCGTACGCAAAGGGGGATCGAGCTCTTGGAACACCCCTGTTCCACCTGGAGCCGACGCAGGTCGCCCCTGGCGATCTCCTCGGCGTGGAACCCACCGCGTTCCAGCAGGCGACATTGAGGACGTACTGCGGAGTGCCGACCTGTACCGTCGCATGGATGGTGCCTGGTACGGCATAGTAGGAGGCGCCGCTCGACGGACTGACTGAATGTCCGTTTCGGTGATGTTTGTTCCCCTGTGGTGTAATTGGCAGCACTGTGGCTTTTGGTGCCATATGTCCGGGTTCGAGTCCTGGCGGGGGAGCCAAGCTCGGTTCGGGCCCTGACCGCTGAACGCACGGTCAGGGCCCGCTCTCATGTCCCCCACGAAACGCCCCGGTATCCTGCGGATGTCCCCACCATTCCAGAAGCCGAAGGGCAACCCCGTGAGCGCCATTCGCCCGGCAGCCGTCGTCGTTCTCGCAGCGGGTGAGGGCACCCGTATGAAGTCGGCCACACCGAAGGTCCTGCACGAGATCTGTGGCCGCAGCCTGGTGGGCCATGTCCTCGCCGCAGCCCGCGAGTTGGACCCCGAGAACCTGGTCGTCGTGGTCGGGCACGCGAGGGAGAAGGTCGCGGCCCACCTCGCCGAGACCGATCCGGCCGCCCGTACCGCCGTGCAGGAGGAGCAGAACGGCACCGGGCACGCCGTACGGATCGCCCTGGAGGGGCTCGGCGGGTCGGTCGAGGGGACCGTCGTCGTCGTGTGCGGTGACACCCCGCTGCTGACCGGCGAGACGCTGACGCGGCTGGCCGCCACCCATGCCTCCGACCGCAACGCCGTCACCGTGCTGACCGCCGAGGTCCCGGACGCCACCGGGTACGGGCGGATCATCCGGGACGAGGCCACCGGCGCCGTCACCGGGATCGTCGAGCACAAGGACGCCACGGAAGTGCAGAGGAGCATCCGGGAGGTCAACTCCGGGGTGTTCGCGTTCGACGGGCAGCTTCTCGCCGAGGCGCTGAAGAAGGTGCGGACGGACAACAGTCAGGGTGAGGAGTACCTGACGGACGTGCTCGGGATCCTGCGTGAGGCGGGGCACCGGGTCGGGGCCTCGGTGGCCGGCGACCATCGTGAGATCGCCGGGATCAACAACCGGGTGCAGCTGAGCGAGGCGCGGCGGATCCTCAACGACCGTCTGCTGACGCGGGCGATGCTGGACGGGGTCACGGTGATCGATCCGGCGACGACCTGGGTGGACGTCACGGTGACGTTCGAGCGGGACGCCGTCGTGCATCCGGGTACGCAGCTGCACGGTTCCACGCACGTCGGCGAGGGCGCGGAGGTAGGGCCCAACTGCCGGCTGACGGACACGAGGGTCGGCGCCGGTGCCCGGGTCGACAACGCGGTGGCCGACAGCGCGGAGGTGGGGCCGGAGGCGAAGGTGGGGCCGTACGCCTATCTGCGTCCGGGCACGCGTCTCGGTGCGAAGGGCAAGATCGGTACGTACGTGGAGACGAAGAACTCCTCGATCGGTGAGGGGACGAAGATCCCGCATCTGTCGTACGTGGGTGACGCGACGATCGGTGAGTACACGAACATCGGTGCCGCCAGCGTGTTCGTCAACTACGACGGACAGGAGAAGCACCACACCACGGTGGGGTCGCACTGCCGTACCGGCTCCGACAATATGTTTGTGGCTCCTGTCACGGTCGGGGACGGTGCGTACACCGCTGCCGGGTCCGTGATCACCAAGGACGTTCCGCCCGGTTCGCTGGCCGTGGCCCGTGGTCAGCAGCGGAATATCGAGGGTTGGGTGGCGCGCAAGCGTCCGGGGAGCGCGGCGGCGAGGGCGGCGGAGGCGGCTGCTCGCCGGGAGGAAGGCGAAGGCTGACCGGAAACGGTCGGGTCAGACACGGCGTACCGTGATAAGTGCACATCCGCACCCCACCTGCTGAGACACCTCTGAGGAGACAGTGCTGTGACCGGGATCAAGACGACCGGCGAGAAGAAGATGATGTTCTTCTCCGGCCGCGCCCACCCCGAGCTTGCCGAGGAGGTCGCCCAGCAGCTGGGTGTCGGGGTCGTCCCGACGAAGGCCTTCGACTTCGCCAATGGCGAGATCTACGTCCGTTACCAGGAGTCGGCACGTGGTGCGGACTGCTTCCTGATCCAGAGCCACACGGCTCCGATCAACAAGTGGATCATGGAGCAGTTGATCATGATCGACGCGTTGAAGCGGGCCTCGGCACGGTCGATCACGGTGATCGTGCCGTTCTACGGCTATGCGCGTCAGGACAAGAAGCACCGTGGCCGTGAGCCGATCTCGGCGCGGTTGATCGCGGATCTGATGAAGACGGCGGGTGCGGACCGGATTCTGACGGTCGATCTGCACACGGACCAGATCCAGGGCTTCTTCGACGGTCCGGTGGACCATCTCTTCGCGCTTCCGCTGCTCGCGGACTACGTGGGCGCGAAGGTCGAGAGGGACAAGCTGACGGTGGTGTCCCCGGACGCGGGCCGGGTGCGGGTGGCGGACCGTTGGTGCGACCGGCTGGGCGCGCCGCTGGCGATCGTGCACAAGCGCCGGGACAAGGACGTGGCGAACCAGGTCACCGTGCACGAGGTGGTCGGTGAGGTGGAGGGCCGCGTGTGTGTGCTGGTGGACGACATGATCGACACCGGTGGGACGATCTGTGCCGCGGCGGACGCGTTGTTCGCGCACGGCGCGGAGGACGTCATCGTGACGGCGACGCACGGGGTGCTGTCGGGTCCGGCGGCGGACCGGCTGAAGAACTCCAAGGTGAGTGAGTTCGTGTTCACGAACACGCTGCCGACGCCGAGCGAGCTGGAGCTGGACAAGATCACGGTGCTGTCGATCGCGCCGACGATCGCGAGCGCGGTGCGTGAGGTGTTCGAGGACGGTTCGGTGACGAGCCTGTTCGACGAGCAGTAGGCCCGTCTCCCTCGGGAGTGATCGATTTTTCTGCGGCCTCCCTCGCCGAGTAGACTGCCCCAGTTGCTCGGCGAGGGAGGCCGTTCCCGTTTCTTTTCGGGGTTCGGCTGTCCGTTATCGACGCGCTCTTCGTAGCAGGCCGTTCGTGGCCGGGTGACCCCGTCCGTTTCTACCTCTACGAGGAGTGATCATGTCCGAGGTGAAGCTCGCCGCCCAGACGCGCACCGAGTTCGGCAAGGGTGCCGCCCGTCGTATCCGTCGTGACAGCAAGGTTCCCGGTGTGCTGTACGGCCACGGCGTGGACCCGCTGCACCTGACGCTTCCGGGCCACGACCTGCTGCTGGCGCTGCGTACGCCGAACGTCCTGATCTCGCTGGACATCGAGGGCCGCACCGAGCTGGCGATCCCGAAGGCCGTGCAGCGCGACGCGATCAAGGGCTTCCTGGAGCACGTCGACCTGCTGCTGGTCAAGCGCGGCGAGAAGGTCACGGTCGAGGTCCCCGTCCACACCGAGGGTGAGCTGGCCCCGGGCGCCTACCTGCTGGAGCACGTGCTGAACGCGCTCCCGGTCGAGGCCGAGGCCACCCACATCCCCGAGTCCGTCAGCGTCTCGATCGAGGGCCTGGAGGCCGGTGCCTCCGTCCTCGCCAAGGACATCACGCTGCCGAACGGCACCACGCTGGCCGTCGAGGAGGACGCGGTCGTGCTGCAGGTCCTGGCCGCGCAGGCGGAGGAGTCGGCGGGCGAGGAGTCCGAGGGCGACGAGGCCGTCGCCGAGGCCTGAGCCTGACGCTCACTTTTCTGTCAGCCGCTGTTCCCTCAGGGGGCAGCGGCTGGCGTGTATCGAGGAGACATGGACGTGACGACCGACGCCAATGGCCCGTGGCTGATCGTGGGCCTCGGGAATCCCGGGCCCGAGTACGCCATGAACCGGCACAACGTGGGGTTCATGGTGGCCGATCTGCTGGCCGAGCGGATCGGGGGGAGGTTCAAGCGGGCCGGGAAGGCTCAGGCGCAGGTCGTGGAGGGGCGGATCGGTCCGGTGGGCCCGGCGAACCGGCGGGTGATCCTCGCCAAGCCGATGTCGTACATGAACCTCTCGGGTGGGCCGGTGAACGCCCTGAAGGACTTCTACAAGGTGCCGGTCGCCAACATCGTGGCCGTGCACGACGAACTGGACATCGACTACGGGACCCTGCGGGTGAAGCTGGGCGGCGGGGACAACGGGCACAACGGGCTGAAGTCGATGACGAAGGCGTTCGGTGCGGACTATCACCGGGTGCGGTTCGGGATCGGCCGGCCGCCGGGGCGGATGCAGGTCGCGGACTTCGTGCTGAAGGACTTCTCCTCGGCGGAGCGCAAGGAGCTGGACTACTTCGTGGACCGGGCGGCGGACGCGGTGGAGTGTCTGGTGGTGGAGGGGCTGGAGCGGGCGCAGAGTTCGTACAACTCCTGAGCATGACGCGGCGCAACTCCTGGGCACGGACCCGTACAACTCCTGACATGTCCCCCAGCGGGTTTGACTGACCGTCGGAGCATGGCCAATGATCCCCGCCATGCCCGCAGCCACCGCCACCCGTCAGGCCTCCGTCACCGCCCTGCGGTTCGGGCGGCTGGCGGCGATGGGCACGGTCGCCGTGCTGATCCTGATCGCCGGGGTGTGGGCGTCGTGGCGGACCGCCCCGTACGTGATGCTGACCAAGGGGCGGGAGCACGGCACGGTCGCGGTGACGACGTGCGGTGAGGACACCTGCACCGGTCCGTACACGCCGGCCGCGCAAGGGGCGCCGGTCCGGCGGCAGGTGGTCATCGACAGGTCGGTCGCGGTGAAGAAGGGCCGGAGCTACGCGGTCGTCGTGCTGCCGGGGAGCGACGAGGTGGTGCGCTCGGGGCCGGGCGGGGTTCTGTACGCGTGGGTCCCGCTGGGCGGGGCGCTGTTGCTGGCGTCGGTGGTCGTGGCGGGCGGGCTGCGGCGGACGCGGGCCGCGTGGCTGCTGGCGGTATCCGGGATCGCTCTGCTGACGGCCGCGTTCATGACGGTTTGACGCCTTCGCCGCCCTCCGCATCTGTGGAGGATCTGAGTGTTGCCTGTTCGTGATTGACCTTCGGTCAGTCGGGGCTGGATGCTGAGCCGCCCCCTCCACATCTTCCCGTCCGTAACTCGAAGATGGACTTGCCCCATGCGTACCCTCACCCGCGCCGGCGCGCTCTCCGCCGTCGCAGCGGCCGCGCTGTTCGCAGCCCCGGTCGCCGCCCACGCCACCGCTGTTGCCGCAGGCCCTGGTGACAACGGCACCGTGAAGATCCACGACGCCACGACCGGAGAGGAGCTGAAGCGCAACGAGCCGCACGTTTGCACCTTCTACTTGGACGCCTTCGGCTTCGATGGCGTCCAGAAGGTCGACTGGCACATCGAGGCCTGGGCCCCGACCGCGGCCTCCAAGGGCGCGACGGTGAAGACCGGCGACATCACCCTGGACGCCCAGGGTCACGGCCGTACGGAGGACCTGTCGCTGCCCGACGGCCACTACAAGCTGTTCTGGAACTTCGACGGCGAGAAGGGTGCCGCGAAGCACAAGGTGTTCTGGACGGACTGCGAGGACGAGGGCGCGGGCGGCTCGACCCCGACCTCGACCCCGTCGTCGTCGGCTGCCGCGTCCACGTCCGCGTCTCCGTCGGACGGCGCTTCCGCCGCGCCGAGCCCGTCCTCCTCCGAGGCCGGCTCCGTCTCCGCGTCCTCCTCGCCGTCGGCGCAGGGCGGCGGCTCGGGCGACCTCGCCGAGACCGGCAACGGCGTCCCGGTCGGTCTGCTCTCCGGTGCCGCTGCGGCGCTGGTGGCGGGCGGCGGTTACCTGGTGGTCCGGCGGCGCCGGGCCTGACGTACCACCACAAAGACGGTGCCCCCGAGTGGACGACTCGGGGGCACCGTCATGTCCGTGGGAGCGTCAGCCGGTGTTGCGCAGGCCGGCCGCCACGCCGTTGACGGTGAGGAGCAGGGCGCGGGAGAGCAGCGGGTCGGGGTCCTGGCCCGCGGCGGCGG